>JAZSQO010000094.1:0-29495 GCA_045538015.1 Acutalibacteraceae bacterium
ACGCCGCCGCCTGCGGTGGTGAACTTGTTGGTGGTGATCTGGCTGTTGTTGTCGGCAGGATCGCCCATGATGACGCTGTCGCCGGTCATGTAGACGGCGCCGCCCATGGGAGCGCTGTTGTTGTCAAGAGTACAGCCCATGCCGATATCCAGCACGCCGTCGCTGAGATAGACAGCGCCGCCCTTTTCAGCGGCATGGCCGTTTGTGATGCGGGCGTTGTTGACCAGAGCGAGGCGGCCGCCGTTCACCTTGACCACCGAGCTTGCGTCCTTCAGATTGAAATTGCCGCTGAGAGCCACTCCGTCCAGAGTGAGGCTGGCACCCTTGCCAACGGTGAAGGAGCTGGAGGTGTCGGACTGGATGCGGGTAAGGGTCAGACCGGAGCTGGCGCCCTTGATGGTTATGTCGCTGCCCGCCGGGATGGGGGTGGGCCTGATGGTGGCCGACTTGAGGAGAGTTACCTCAGCCTCAGGGCCCCATGCGGCAGCGTCGGCAACGGCAGCTTCCACGCTGGTGTAGTTGGCTCCGTTGAAGGATGCCACGACATCGGCAGCCTCAAAGACAGCAACAGCCTTGGCAGAGGCATCGGTGAAGGTATACCAGAGACCATGCTCGGCGCTTCCATAAGCGTCGATTTCGGAGCCGTTCTTGACAACGGTAAATTCATCATTGCCGTCGTCCTCACCGAGGACATAGCCGCTGGCAGGTTCGGCTCTGAGCAGAGCGGGGAAGCCGCAGTAGGTCCACAGCGCGCCGCTTTCGTCAACAAAGGTATCGCCCAGATCGGCGACGATTTCGCCGTTGGCGTAATCCTCCTGAGCTACGGTGACGGTGGGCATTCCGTTCTGCAGGCCGATGGTCAGAGCGGAGTCGGTGTGAGTCATGTAGGAGGGCTTGCTGTTGGCCGCGTCGCCCTCAAAGAAGGTCTTGTTGTGGTCAAGGGAAAGCACGGAAGGATAATAATCCATGGACACGGGAATGACCGTGTTGTGCTGGAGAGCATAGAGACCGATTCTGGAGCCGCCCACCATGCCGGAAATGCTGGGAGCGTCATTGGAGGTCTCCATCAGAAGGTTGCATTCGGTATCGGTCGTGCTGGTGGGACTGGTGGGAAGGGAGTAATAGTAGCCGGTGGCAATGGGATTGTCGTCGATGACAACATTGCCGCTGATGGTGTAGTTGGGTGCTGTTTCGCCGCCAACGGGCTTGCCGCGCAGATAGATACCGGAGCCGATGGGAGCCTTGTTGGCACTGACCTTTACGGACGAGCCGGTATCGGCGGCCAAAAGAACATTCTGACAGCCGGAGAAGTAAGCTCCGCCGCCCTTGTAATCGGCGGTATTATTGTCGATATCGCCGCGGTAAATATAAGCGTCGCTGTTCTCGGCGTATATACCACCGCCGATGTAAGCGTCGTTTTTCGAGATCGAGCCGCCGCGCATGATGAACACCGAGCCGTCGGTGAGGCAGACCGCGCCGCCGTTGCCGTAGCAGTAGTTGTCGGAAATCTCGCCGTCCAGCAGGGTGACAGTGGCACCGCCGGAAGCGGCCACGGCGCCGCCGTCGACAGCTCCGTAGACATTGTTGCCGTTGATGAGCTTGCCGCCGTCCAGCACGAAGCAGGCCGCGCCGCCCACCTGAACAAGAGGAGCGGAGGCTTCATAGCTTCCGCCGTCAAGGCAAACTCCGTCGCCCACGGTCAGAGCGGTGCTGAAGCCGTCCACGAGGAACATACTGTCCTCAAGAGTGCCGGCGCGGGTAATGGTGCAGTCGCCGTAGGCACTGGTCAGGTGAATGTTTTTGTTGCTCGGAATGCGGATCGGCTCGGCGATTTCAAAATCACCGGAAAGCTTGATCGTGGTCTCGCTGCCGATATAGGCGTTTTCAATGGCGGAGACCAGCTCCATCATGCTGCCCACAGTATCCGCCGCGGCAAAGACCGAGCCCGGAATCGCCGCCAAGAGGATGTTGAGGGACAGCAGCACGGACAGAGCAACGAGCATGGCCTTTCTGCCTCTGCTCTTCCCCACCTTTTCCACAAAGCTGCCGAGCTTTTCCAGTCGCTGTCTGATAGTCACTATCATTACCTCCCTGACCGAATTAGAAATAAGAATTTATGTACAGATATAATATACCTATAATATCATACCGTAACTGTACCACACTTTGGCACAGATGTCAATAATCTGATATATTTATGAGCATTTTAAAGAGGAGCCGCCCGTCCGGACAGCTCCTCTTTTTGCGATATATTCTTTTACTTCATGTCGGCTTTTCCGAAACCGCCGGGCAGCAGCTCGCCGAGGGTGGTTTTGTCGTAGCCATCCTTGTGGACGAGCAGCACCTCAAAGGTTTCAGGATTGCAGAACTCCATCATGACCTGCCGGCAAACGCCGCAGGGAGGGAAAACATCCTCCACCACGCCGTCCTTGCCGCCGGCAACGGCGATTGCCAGGAAGTCTTTTACTCCCTCGCTGACCGCCTTGAAGATGGCGGTGCGCTCGCCGCAGTTGGTGGGCGAAAAGGCCGCGTTTTCTATGTTGCAGCCGGTGTATACGGCTCCGTTGGCAGCCAGCAGCGCCGCGCCGACCTTGTAGCCCGAATAGGGCGCGTAGGCGTATGTCATGGCCTCCCTCGCCTTTTCGGCCAGACGCCGGCGGTCACGCTCGGTCAGTCCGCCGGAGGGGCGGCCGTAGCGCACCATGCGCGCAAAGCTCTTGCCTCTGGTCTCAAGGTACACTCCGAACCACTCGGCGATGGTTGCGGCGATGTCAGCAAAGCTGGCTCTGGTTCCCAGACGGATGGGCGCGATGTCCTTGCCGTATATCAGCAGAGGCACGTACTCCCGGGTGTGGTCGGTGCTGTCGTCACCGGGATCGCAGCCGTGGTCGGCGGTTATCATAAGCACATCGTCCTCCCGCAGCCTGGGCAGGAAGTCCCCCAGCCAGCGGTCGAACTCCGTCAGGGCGTTGGCGTAGCCGTCGATGTCCTGACGGTGGCCGTACAGCATATCAAAATCCACAAGGTTGACAAAGCAGAGACCGTTGAAGTCCTGCTTCACAACCTCGTCAGCGGCGGCCATGCCTTCGGCATTGTTGTGGGCTTCCACCACCTGAGTGATGCCGCGGCCCACAAAGACATCCTTTATCTTGCCAACGGATATGACATCCCGGCCGGCCTCGCTCAGGGCGTCGAGAATATTGCGTCCCGGCGGCTCGATGGAGAAGTCACGGCGGTCGCCGGTGCGGGTGTAGGGATACTCGCCGGTGAAGGGACGGGCAATTACCCGGCCAACGCCGTGCTCGTCCTTCATGATGGCACGGGCTTTGGCGCAGATATCATAAAGCTCCTCAAGGGGAACCACATCGGTGTGGGCAGCGATCTGCAGTACGCTGTCCGCCGAGGTGTATACGATCAGCTTTCCGGTCTCGATGTGCTCCCGGCCGTAGTCCTTGATGACCTCGGTGCCCGAATAGGGCTTGTTGCACAGCCATCCTCTTCCCCACTGCTCGACGAGCCTGTCGAGGATATCCTGAGGAAAGCCGTCGGGATAGGTTGGCAGAGGATGTGAGGAGACAAGGCCGGATATCTCCCAGTGGCCGATGGTGGTGTCCTTTCCCTTGGACAGCTCGCCAAGGCGCGCGGTGGCCGCTCCGGGCCGCTTGGCTTTGCCCAGAAAGCCAAGACCGTCAACATTGCCAAGGCCGAGGGAAAGCAGATTCGGAATATCGAATTTGTCGGATTTCGAGATGCGCTCTATGGTGCCGCAGCCGGCATCGCCGTAATCGGCGGCATCGGGAAGCTCGCCGGCTCCAAGGCTGTCGAGAACAATAAGAAAAACACGCTTCATGGGATTATCCCTCCTTGTGCGCGATTCATAGGATATGGTATTCTTGGCTTAATAATACCATATAACATAATATTTTTCAACCGAAAACATAAAGCGTCCGGCCTTCCGGAGAAAAACCGGAAAGCCGGGCGCTGTGACAGTTAAAAAAAGTTATGATCTGCCGGTGGAGCCGAAGCCGCCCGCTCCCCGCTCGGTGTCGGAAAGCTCCGCCGCTTCCTCGTAATCGGCGGCAAGGAAGGGAACGATCGCCAGCTGAGCCACTCGCTCGCCCGGCTCCACGGTCTGAGGCTGGGAGGAGTGGTTGTGCAGAGCTACCTTCACTTCGCCACGGTAGTCGGAGTCTATGACACCCACCTTGTTGGCCGGCGCAAGGCCGCGCTTGCTGCCGAGGCTGCTCCGGGCAAAGATCAGGCCTACATAGCCCTCCGGTATTTCAAAGGCAAGACCGGTGGGCAGCATGGCCGTGGTTCCCGGCTGAATGGTCAGGGGTTCTTCCAACAGAGCGCGCAGGTCTGCGCCTGCCGCTCCGGGAGTTTCCCGCTGAGGGAGCTGTGCCCGCTCCGAGAGCTTTTTTACCTTTACTACCATGCCCTTACAGCAGTTCGGCGCGCAGCTGCTCGCCGGACTTGGGAGAAAGCAGGGATGGCGCGATGTCCAGAACCGTCTTGGCTCCGCAGTCTCCGCCGCTGGACAGTCTCCACGCCGCACGGGCGTAGCTCACAAGGACACTGGAGGTAAATTCGGGATTGGAATCCAGCTTGAGGGAATATTCCACCACATGGTTCTTGCCGTCAGAGGTCTCGCCGGTACGGATGACAAATCCGCCGTGAGGCATGGCGCTGTGATCCCGGCGCAGCTCTTCCTCGGTCACGAAATGAACAAAGGTGGTGTAGTCGGCAAAGTAGTTGGGCATTTCCTTGATGGTCTGCTCGATCTTAGCCTTGTCGGCACCTTCCTCGGCCACCACAAAGCATTCGCGCAGGTGCTTCTGGCCGGTGGTCAGCTCGGGGCAGCTGCCGCCGCGCACAGCATCAATGGCCTCGTCGATGGGGATGGTATACTGAATGGCGTTCTTCACGCCCTCAACGCGGCGGATGGCGTCGGAGTGACCCTGACTGACGCCCTTGCCCCAGAAGGTGTAGGTGCTGCCGTGGGGCAGTACAGCCTCGCCGTAGGCGCGGTTGATGGAGAACAGACCGGGATCCCAGCCCACGGAGATGATGGACACCTTTCCGGCGGTGCGGGAAACCGCGTCCATGGCGGCAAAGTATTCGGGAATGCGGGCGTGGGTGTCGAAGGAATCGATGGTGTTGAAATCACGGGCCAGAGCCGGGCCCATCTTGGGCAGGTCGGTGGCCGAACCGCCGCACAGGATCATTACGTCAATGTCATTGCGCATATTTTCCGCCTCCTCAAGGCGGTACACCTTAAGGCCGGTGACGGTCTTGACCGAGGCCGGATCGCGGCGGGTGAATACGCCCACAGCCTCCATGTCCTCGGCGCGGGCAAGAGCGGTTTCCACGCCCCGTCCGATGTTGCCGTAGCCTACGATGCCTACTCTGATCTTGCTCATGGTTGAATCCTCCTTAATATCTACCGGAGCGCGGTGTCAGGCCGCCGAGGCCTGCCCGTCGCCGGAAATTTCGTCGTTTACAATATTCTTGGCCCACACGCCCTTTTTCACCAGTATGAAGCCTATGACGCACTTGATAAATTCGCTGCTCTGGCAGAGGGCGAAAAGCGGGATGATAGGCAGAGCGGTATACCGGCAGAGAGCCCACGTGAGGGGTATCATCAGCGCCCACACAAAGCCGCTGTCGAAGAGGAAGGTAATCAGTGTCTTTCCTCCGGAGCGGATGGTGAAATAGCTTGCGTTCATAAAGGCCTGGAAGGGCATTAGCGCCGCGTTTATGCACAGCAGTCTTATGGCTATATCCCGCACCTCGCCGGTCTGGCCGTAGATGAGAGGGATCAGCGGGGACACGACTGTGACCACCACGCCCACGCATACGCTCAGAGCCACCGCGAAGGCGATGAGCTTGTTGGCGCTGTCCCTGGCCCGTTCTATCTGGTTGGCGCCCAGCTGCTGGCCGAGGATTATGGCGATGGCCGTGCCCATGGAGAAGAACACCACGGAGAAAAGGTCGCTGGCCGTGCTGGATATGTTCAGCGCCGCCACCACACTGATGCCCCGTGAGGAATAGAGCTGGCGCATCATGGCCATGCCGGAGGCCCAGAGCATTTCGTTGGCAAAGAGCGGCATTCCCTTGCGGGTGATCTCCCAGACGATGGATAAGGGAATATACATACTTCTGAAGGCGCCCTGCAGGAACACGAACTCACCCTTGCGGCGGTAGGCTCCGGCGTAGACTATGATAAGCTCCACCACTCTTGAAATAACCGTGGCGATGGCCGCACCCATAACACCCAGAGCGGGAGCGCCGAAGTGACCGAAGATGAGCACATAATTGAGAACGAGATTGACCAGAACAGCCACCACCGAAGCCGCCATGGGCAGCTTGGCCTCGCCGGTCTCGCGCAGGGTGCCCGCGCAGCTCTGCACAAGGGCAAAGGGCAGCAGTCCTGCCAGCATGGTCATAAGATAACGGTGACCCTCGGACAGCACAAGGGCGGTGTCTATGCCCGAGCCGTCGTCCTCGATGTACATGGAAATGAGGTCACTGCCGGCAAAGAGGAAAAGCCCTATGGCTCCGGCGCATATTATCACGCTGCAGATGATCTTGAAGCGGAAGGCATAGCGCACGCCGTCGTTGTCGCCCTTGCCGTAGTACTGGGCGGAGAAGATGCCCGCGCCGGAAACCGCACCGAACACGCACAGATTGAACACGAACAGCAGGGTGTTTACGATGGAAACACCGGTCATCGCCTCGGTGCCCACCTTGCCCACCATTATATTATCCAGCAGGCTGACAAAGTTCGTGATGCCGTTCTGTATCATCACCGGAACGGCCAGCGAAAGAGTGCGCCTGTAAAATTCTCTGTTTCCTATCAGTTTTTTCATGTATGGATCATTCTCCGGATTCTCTTTGTTATCCTTATTATTCCCCGGCAAAGCGGGTGGAGAGCCAGCTGACCACGCCGTCGGCCTGCTTAAAGCCGAGGGAGCGCTGCAGAGCCATGGACGGCTCGTTGCCCAGAACCACCTGACCGTATGGGATATAGCCCCGTTCCAGCTGGATATTGACCATCCGGCTTTCCAGCGCCCGGGCATAGCCCCGCCGCCGGTATTGAGGCAGAACCTCCAGCATTCCCATGGAGGTCTCGGAATGGAAGCCGATGAAGCCGGCCAGCTCGCCGTCCACAAGGCCGCCATAGAGCTCGCCCTTTTCCCGGCGGCCGGCAAGGTAGTCAAGGCTGCCCATGTGGTAGTGCTCCGCCGCAAGGGGCAGAAGCTCCTCCGGCATGGGGATTATCTCAAGGCCGAGATCGGCCTCCGGCAGCCTTTCGCTCCCGGTATAGACCAGCTGACGGCAGCGTGTGTTTTCGCTTATGGGGCCGAATAATTTTTCTGCTATCGGCTCGCTCCACTCCTGATGGGTGGTTATCAGCTTCGGTTCGCCCAGAGAGAGCAGCAGCTCCTCTGCCCCATCCCGCTCAAAAAGGGCGGTCATGCAGATGTATCCATCCTCCATGGACAGCAGCACTCCCCGCTCGTCGGCACGGAAAAGGCGGACATCTGGCCGCTCCTCCCGGTGAGCCAGCAGGTTTATCATGTCGGCATACAGCAGAGTATCTCTTTCAAGAAGCTCCAGTGCTCTGGCGTACATATGGTCTCCTTATGGCAACACCGCACAATTCCCGTTTTTGAACTTAAGCACGATCTTGCTTGCATCTTTTCCGCCATACTTCACAAAAATGCTCGCCAATACATAAAGTATTGACTCCGCTTTTTGTATCGTCTGACGAAAAAATCTGACTGCGCAATATCGCACTTAGAATTATGCGGCATTGCCTTATTTCTTTCTGCGGTTTTTTCTTTCCTCCCGCACTCTGGCGCGGACATATTTCAGCGCCTCGTCCTCGCCCTTTTCGGCAACCATGCGCAGCAGGCTCTCGATGAGGTCGGAGGTTGCCGGATGGATGAGCCGGTTGGGCTTTCCGGGCAGAAAATACTGCAAAGGATAGGAAGGATCGTAGTTTTTCCCGCGGTAGATGCGGCTGGCCGCGAGGCGGTCGCACAGCATCTCCACCACATAGCGGAAGGGCATTTCCACAGCTCTTATCCTGCCGCGAACCTCGGGATCGTAGTCGGTCCAGTATTCAAAATGATGGCGGTTGCGGCCCTTGTGGTGCATCCAAGCCGAGGAGGCGCCGGTGTCCTCCCGCTCGGCTTCGTTGGGGCTTCGGTAGCCCTGATAGTATTTCACTCCGGCGAGAAATTCGGTGGGAGTGTACTTTGAAAGGTCGTGACCCAGTCCCTGCCAGAATATTCCCGCCCGGGCACAGTACATTATCACCGTGTGCCGGTGGCGGGTTATGGTGGCAAAGTGCCGCGCCGCTCTTACCGGCGCGCAGGGAAGTTTGTTTTCTTTTTTATTCATATCAGCTTACCCGCTTCGGATTCATTGATGAACATTCCGGTATATCGCTCCACCGAGAAAAGATTGGCAAAATGAGTACACTTGCACAGCAGCATATAGTAAACATTCAGTCCGCAGCCGCACAGGCATTCTATATTGGCCTGACCCTTGGAGAGGATGACATCGGCGCTTTTAACCAGTTCCAGCCGATCTTCGGGCAGAGCCGGGAGCCATGTGCCGGGAGTGGCGGTGCCGTTGTCCACTACACGGAACAGCTCCGTCAATCCCACCTGCTCGGCGTCCTCACGGGTGACATCATTGAGGATAGGCTCGCCGCGAACCATCACGGTGATGTCCACCTCCGGCCAGCGCTTTTTCAGCTGGAGGAGCAGCAGCTTATCCAGCACTATCTCGCCGCAGTTGTCGGCAAGGAACAGCAGCTTCTTTGCCTTGTCCATATCGGAAATGAAGCGGGCATAGGTGGCCTCGTCAAGGCGCTCGCTTTCGGTGCGGTCGAGAATATCCTTCAGCATTTCGTCGCTGAAGGGACGCTCGGTGCCGAAGTCGATGTAATTTCCCGCCCGGGAATAGAGCATGGCCGTGTGGAGCGGATCGGCGCTTTCCTCTATCCTGCGCCCGATGGACTCCTCCCGCTCCAGCATAAGGCTGTTGTAGCGGCGCTTCACGGCGGCGTACCGCTCGGTCACGCCGAAGTATTTATCCTCAAGCTCCCGGCAGCGGGCGGCCAGAATAGGCGCCGGCTCTCCCTCGCTCCGGGAGATGATGCCGGTCACGGCGAGCAGATACGCCAGACGGTCGCTCTCCTTTTCTATAAGAGACGCTTTCTGAAAATGCCTTGTCAGCTGGCATTCGACACACAGAGAATTAAGCTTCACGGGCGCACCTCACTTTGTTCCTTTTGTACTGACAGTTGATTTTATCACACAAAGACACGGCGGTCAATGCGCTCAAGTGAGAAATCGATTCCTCAATCGGGCAGCGATATGGTAATCAGCACCAATACAGCAAAACACCGCCGTCACGGGACAGCGGTGTCAGCGATGCTTTGTTATTCGGCGGCGGCTTCTTCGGCCGCTTTCTTCTCTCCGGGCTTGGCCTTCAGGAAATACCACAGCACGATAAGCACCTGGAAGGCCGCCGCAACGACATAGATCAGAACCGAGTTTTCCAGCGGCAGCGTAAGGTCGATGCACAGCGCCAGCGTCCACACAAGGGCGCTGACCGAAGCGCAGCGCACCAGCCAGCCCCACCAGAGGCAGGAGAACACGACGGTTATGACCGCGCACACAGGCAGAGCGAAGATGAAGGCCATCCATACCCGACCCATATCGGGAGCGGCCACCTTGCAGATGAAGAAGGCCAGCGTGGCCACGAACATGGCCAGCCCAACCGCCAGAAGCAGAATATTGATCTTGCTCCGGGTGCTGATCTCCGGTTTTGCCTCCTCCACGGGAGCCGCGGGCTCGTCCTTTTCAAGCAGGTCGTTGACCGTAACTCCGAAGAGCTCAGCCATGGCGGTCAGTACAACGATGTCGGGCAGGCCTTCCGCTCGTTCCCATTTGGACACCGACTTGTCCGAATAGCTCAGCTGCTCGGCCAGCTCCAGCTGAGTCCAGCCCCTTCGCTTGCGGTAGTATGTTATATTTTTGGCGATGATCTGTTTGAGATTGGATTCATTCATCTGTCGCTTACTCCTTAAGCAAACCATATCTTCCGGCGCTGGAATCCCATACTGCGCGCCGATTGAGTTCCATTCTATCATAGATAGAAGAAGATATCAACCTCCATTTTGGGTTTTCTGTATAATAGAGCCTCCTTCGTTTTTTGGCTTTATTACGCCGTATTTTCCTCCTCTACTCTTGGTAGAGAGGCTGTTTTTTCTCTATTTTGACGGTTCCGAGCAGTCTATCCGGGATTCTCGTCAGTGGATTGAAATTCCGGTGTCCGCGGTCGTATAATGCTCTCAGACAAAACGCAAAGGAGAATCATTCACATGACCAATTATCCCTATCTCATCACCACCGATTCCGGCTGCGATCTTCAGATCGACTACTGTAACAGCCGCCAGATAATCCCCTATTATATGCACTACACCATGGACGGCCACGAGCACATTGATGTAATGACCGAGGCCTCTATCAAAATATTCTATGAGCAGATGCGCGCCGGAAGCGCTCCCACCACCACTCAGGTCAATCCCGCTGAGTTCGTCGATTTCTGGCGTCCGCTGCTGGCCGAGGGCAAGCCCATCCTCCACATTTCCCTCGGCGGTGCCATTTCCGGCACCTACAGCAACGCCCTGACCGCCGTTGACCTGCTCCGCGCCGACTTCCCCGAGGCAAAGATCGTTGTGGTCAACTCCCCCTCCGCCTCCCTCGGCTACGGCGCCATGTGCGTATACGCCGCCGATATGCGCGACGCGGGCAAATCCATAGACGAGGTGGCCGAGTGGCTCAACGCCAACAAGTGCGGCTTCAACGCCTACTACACCACTCCCGACCTCACCTATCTCCAGCGGGGCGGACGGGTGAGCAAGGTCAGTGCCTTCTTCGGCGGTCTGCTGGCCATCAATCCCATTCTTGATCTGGATGCCGAGGGTCACCTGAAGGTGTGCGACAAGGTGCGCGGCAATCAGGCCACCTTTGACCGCATGATACAGACCATCAAGGCCCGGGTCATCGATCCCAGGGAGCAGACCCTCTTCATCAGCCACGCCGACTGCCCCGAGCGCGCCGAGGAATACGCCAAGGCCCTCGTGAAGCAGGTGGGCTTCAAGAATTACTTTATCACCAACATCGGCGTTATCATCGGCACCCACACCGGCCCCGGTCTTGTGGCGGCCTTCTTCAGAGGCAAGAACAGAGTATAATACATTAAAGAAATCAGAGCGGCTTTTGGCGTCTCGCGCGTCAACGGCCGCTCTTTTTCTGCCTTCGCCTTTACCATTGATGGGACAGCTCCCTTGCTTTTGCCATAAATGTGTTGAAAAGCGAACATAAGTTCGATATAATAGGAACATATAACTTCAGGAAGGCGGTACAGCTATGGCCGACAGAATACTTGAGGGACTCAATCAGCAGCAGCTGGCGGCGGTGACCGCCACCGAGGGCTACGTTCGTCTTATCGCGGGAGCCGGCTCGGGAAAGACCCGCACCCTGACCCGCCGCTTTGCTTATATCACCCAGACGCTGGGAGTTTCTCCGGCCAATGTGCTGTGCGTCACCTTTACCAACAAGGCGGCCTCTGAGATGCGCGGGCGCATAAAGGAGCTGGCGGGCGACAGCGCCGCCGGGCTGATAACCACCTTCCACGGCTTCTGCAACCGGGTGCTCAAGGAGGATATCCACCGGGTGAGCTACCCGAAAAGCTACCTCGTCATGGACAACGAGGATCAGAAGCAGATGGTGCGCAAGGTGATGGAGGAAATGGGGCTTGCCCTGAAGGACTACCGGATAAAGCACATCATCGACGACATGATTGGCCCCAAAAAGGGCGCGGCCCTCAATTATGTGGCTCTCATGGCCAACACGGACAACGGATCCCTTGAGGAGTGCATCCGAAACAGCTATAAAGAGGACGACGAGATATTCTACCGCTACCTGCTGGAGCAGAAAAAGAGCTTTGCCCTCGACTTTGACGACCTTATTTATTTCACCCTGTACATATTTACCCACTTCCGGCCCGTTCTGGAAAAATGGCAGACCCGCATGGAATACATCATGGTGGACGAGTTTCAGGATGTGGACGACACGGAGTATGCCCTTGTTTCCCATCTGGCGGGAAAGCACGGCAATCTGTTCATAGTGGGCGATCCCGACCAGACCATCTATTCGTGGAGAGGCGCCAAGTTGGACTACATCATGAACTTCCACCAGCTCAATCCCGGATGTCAGACCCTTATGCTCACCGAGAACTACCGCTCCACACCGCAGATCGTTGAGGCCACCAATTCTCTCATCAGCCGCAACCGCTACCGGGTCAAAAAGGAGCTTCAGGCTGTAAAGGCGAACGGCGCACGGGTGACCTATTCCCACTGTCGTTCCGACAAGGAGGAGGCGGCGTGGATAGGAGAAAAAATCGCGGAGCACCGGGAAAAAGGCCTGCCTTTTGGCTCCATGGCCATTCTCTACCGGGCGCACCACGTGAGCCGCTTCCTTGAGGAGGAGCTGCTGTCAAGGAATATACCTTACCGGGTATACGGCGGCGTGGGCTTCTATGAGCGCCGGGAAATCAAGGACGCGCTCAGCTATATGCGTATGCTCACCTCGGCCGACGACCTTGCCTTTTCCCGGATAGTCAATGTCCCCCGCCGGGGCATAAGCCGAACCAAGCTGGGACAGCTCAAGGAATACGCCGAGAGCGAGGGTCTGACGCTGTATGCCGCCCTGCGGCGGTGCGTGGCCGAGGGGCATGAGATCGTAAAGCGCACCAAGGCGGCGGAATTCGTTACCATGATCGAAAGCCTGCGCGACCTTGCCGACGAGTGCTCCATCTGCCACATCCTCGAGCAGCTCATGGCTCACAGCGGCTACGAGCAGATGCTCCGCATCGACGGCGACCAGGAGCGGCTTGATAATCTGGCCGAGCTGAAGCAGGCCATAATACAATACGAAAAGGACGAGGGCGAGACGGTCACCGTAAGCGATTATCTCAGCGCGGTCACGCTTATGACCGCCGCCGACGAGCCGGACAGCACCGACGCGGTCAGGCTCATGACAGTTCACGCCGCCAAGGGACTTGAGTTCCCGGTGGTGTTCGCCTGCGAGCTGTGCGAGGGCATCTTCCCCAGCCGCAAGACCAACACCCGGGACAAGATGGAGGAGGAGCGCCGGCTGGCCTATGTGGCGCTGACCAGAGCCCGGGATGTGCTTTACATCACCGACTCCGAAGGGCTGACCCTTGACGGCGCCATCAAATATCCCTCCCGCTTTGTGTTTGACATCGACCGGGAGCTGCTGGAGTACACAGTAGAGCTGAGCGAGGATCTTGTGCAGCAGGCCACCGCGGTCATCGAGAAGGACGAGGGTATGCTGGACATCTCTCCCCTGAAGGCCGGAGATAAAATCGAGCATCCGGTATTCGGCGAAGGCGAGATCATCGAGCGAAACGAAAAAAATTGCTGCTATGTCGTGCGCTTTCCGGGCGACAAGACACGCAGCATATCCTTTTCGGCAGAATTTCTCAAGGGCACTCAGCAATCGTAAGCGCGGTCAGTTCTGCTTTCTGACCACGCCGTATTCGTCGTCGTAGCGATAGTAGCGGCACTCGGCGCGCTCGCTGCTCATCATCCGGCTGACATCGTCCTCGTCGAGGCCAACGGTGCATATCCAGCATTCCCAGTCCTCGTCGTAGGCGTAGTAGACACAGCTGTCGCATTGGGCAGACATTCCGGCACCTCCGTTGCGGTAGAATTATTTTTATTATAACATTTACACACTTCCCGCGCAACCGATAACCAAAAATCGCCCGGGCTGACCTTGACAAATACTGTATATAAGGTATTATGTAACTGAGAACGGATTTGTGGAACGATATAAAAGGAAAGAAGGCTTTACTATGGCAACTTATGTTACCTCCGATCTGCACGGCTATACCTTTGAGAATTTTATGGGACTGCTGGACAGCGCCGGCTTCGGAAAGGACGATTTTCTTTACATACTCGGCGATGTCATCGACCGGGGCGAGGACGGCGCGAAATACCTTGAGTGGCTGCTCACCGCCGACAATGTCCAGCTCATTCTGGGCAACCACGAAGCCATGATGATGGCCTGCGACTTTGTTTTTGACGTTATTGCCGAGGGTACCATCCTTGAGCAGAGTCCCGAGCGCCTCGATCTTCTCACCCACTGGATGCAGAACGGCGCCGCGGTGACCCTGCTGGGGATGAAGGAAATAATCGACCAGCGGCCGGAAAAGATAAACGACATCCTCGATTATCTTTTCGACGCACCCCTTTATGAGGCGGTCACTGTGGGCGGAAGGGATTTTCTCCTCGTTCACGGCGGGCTGGGGAATTTCAGCAAGGACAAGAAATTCTCCGAGTATTCCATGGACGAGCTGGTGTGGCACCGTCCCGTACCCGGCGAAAGATATTTTGACGACATCACCACCATCTTCGGCCACACTCCGGTGGATTATCTTGGCGCTTCCGACCCCACCCGGATGCTGGTCACCGACACATGGATCGACATAGACACCGGCGCCGCCGACCTCATCCGCTCTCCCATGCTGCTCCGCCTTGACGACATGAAGGAGTTTTATGTCGGCAGGAGCTGACTTTTCGTAAATTAATTTTAAAAAATGTGTTGACAAATTCTTCTCTCTATGCTACCATCGAACTGATTTCGAGGCTTTACAATCGCATAGGATCAACTGATAGAGGCGCGGTGCTCACAAGTAGCTTCTTCCGACAAACGCAAGGCAGCGGGAGGAAGCAAAAAGGTGCCACCGCCGAAGTGAACGGGTCATGCCTTTGGCTTGTTTGCTGGGACGATGCAGAATATGTATCGTACTGTCACGAACAACCGTGGAGCGCTGTCATGTTATTTACCGCCTGATTTTACGGGAGAGGTATTTGTATTTTAGCATGAAACGGACTTCGGTTGGTTTCATGCTTTTTGTTTTGCCCAATTTTTCAGGAGGTAAGAAAATGGATAACAACATCCAGGAAAACGCCGTTCAGGAAACCGTTTCCGAGGCCGTTGAAGCCGCCGAGACCGTTGCTGAAACCGTTGAGACCGCAGCCGCCGAGGCTGCAGAAGCCACTGAGGCTGTCGAGGCCGCTGAGTCTGTCGAAACCGCTGAGGTTATCGAAACCGCTGAGGTTGTCGAAACCACTGAGGCTGTCGAGGCCGCTGAGGCTGTCGAGGCCGCTGAGGTTGTCGAGGCCGCTGAGGTCGTCGAGACCGCTGAGGTCGTCGAGGCTGCTGAGGTCGTCGAGACCGCCGCTGCCGCTGAGCCTGCCAAGAAGCGCAAGGTCGGCACCATCATCACCAACGTGCTCATCAGCGTGGCTCTGCTGGCAATTTATGGCCTGCTCATTTACAAGAAGGTCACTGACCCCGGCTTCGCCGCCATGAACACCATCTGGTCGCTCCTTCCCCCGCTGACCGCCATCGGTCTGGCTCTGCTGACCAAGGAGGTTTACAGCTCCCTGTTCCTCGGCATCGTTTCCGGTGCTCTGCTGCTGACCGACTTTGACGTGGTCGCCGCCACCGAAACTGTGTTTGCCAACGGCATCATCGCCAGCATCGCCGACTCCGGGAACGCCGGTATTCTGGTCTTCCTTGTAGCTCTGGGCATCATCGTCGCTCTGCTCAACTCCGCCGGCGGCTCGGTGGCTTACGGCAAGTGGGCCGCCAACAACATCAAGAGCCGCAAGGGCGCTATCTTTGCCACCTTCGGCCTTGGCGCGCTGATCTTTGTTGACGACTACTTCAACTGTCTGACCGTGGGCAGCGTCATGCGTCCCATCACCGACAAGAAGCAGATCTCCCGAGCCAAGCTGGCTTACCTCATCGACTCCACCGCCGCCCCGGTCTGCATGATCGCTCCGATCTCCTCCTGGGCTGCCGCTGTTGCCGGTGTTGTTGAGGGCGAGGACAGTCTGTCCCTGTTCATCAACGCTATCCCCTACAACTTCTACTCCATGCTTACTCTAGCAACCATCATTGTTATCACTGCTCTTAACATTGACTTCGGTTCCATGAGAACCCACGAGTACAACGCCGTCAACAATGGCGATATCTACACCACCAGCGCTCGTCCCTACGCTGAGACCGACGATGCTCCCGCTACCAACCGCGGCCGCGTTGTTGACCTCATTCTCCCCATCATCGTTCTCATCAGCTGCTGCATCGTCGGTATGCTGTACACCGGCGGCCTCTTCTCCGGCACTAATTTCATTGATGCCTTTGCCGACTGCGACGCTTCCCTCGGCCTTGCCATGGGCTCCGTTGTTGCTCTGCTGGTCATCTTTGTTTACATTGCCTGCCGTCGTCTGCTCCCCTTCCAGAAGATGATGGACTGCGTACCTCAGGGCTTCAAGGCCATGGTTCCCGCCATCATGATCCTTGTTTTCGCATGGACCATCGGCGGCCTGACCAAGTCCCTCGGCGCTCAGGTTTACTTCAGCGAGGTCTTTGCCAACAGCTCTGATGTGACCTTTGCCCTGCTGCCCACTCTGGTGTTTGTCGTGGCTATCGCCCTCTCCTTCGCCACCGGTACCTCCTGGGGCACCTTCGGCATCCTGCTGCCCATCGTTGTCAGCATCGGCCTCCCCGACGAGCTGCTCATCATCGGCATCTCCGCCTGCCTCGCCGGCGCTGTCTGCGGCGACCACTGCTCCCCCATCTCCGACACCACCATCATGTCCTCCACCGGCGCCCGCTGCGACCATCTGACCCACGTCGGCACTCAGCTGCCCTACGCTCTCACCGTGGCCGCTGTCTCCGCCGTATCCTATGTGATCGCCGGTTTCGTTCAGAGCGCATGGATCGCTCTGCCCATCGCCCTCGCTCTTATGGTCGGCACTCTGCTCATCATCAAGGCCTGCCAGGGCAAGAACAAGAACGCATAATTCTTTCACTCCTTATAGAAAGCGCCGCGCAGGGTCTGAAAAAACGATCCTGCGCGGCGCTTCTTTGCGGGCTTATTTTGACAAAATGAAAAAGCCCTCTGCCGATTGGCAAAGGGCTTTTGTGGAGCGGAATACGAGGCTCGAACTCGCTACCTCCACCTTGGCAAGGTGGCGCTCTACCAGATGAGCTAATTCCGCGTTTCATTCAACGGTAGCTATTATAGCAGTTATGGTTTGGTTTGTCAATAGCTATTTTGAGAAAAAATAATTTATTTTCTCAAAATCTGGCAGGCGGGTTGAATCGCGGGCCATTCTGCGGTAGAATGATTACAGATCATTTTAAATCGCACAGGAGTCACTATGGATAAAGACACAATAACCGTTGGCGTTTCCCCGGACGGAATAAAGAACCGCTCCGATATCCGAGTTCTCATCTGCTATATGCTCGACCAGTTTCCCGAGCCGCTGACCAAGGGCGATGTCATCGAGCTGATATTCACAAACCAGTTCGCCAATTACATCGAGACTCTAAGCTGCATTGAGCATCTGGTCAGCAACGACCACCTGATGCACAATCCCGAGACCGACGCGCTGCTGCTGGCTCCTCTGGGCAAGCGGGTGGCCGACGATCTGAGCGAGCGTCTGCCCTATACCATCCGCAAAAAATCCCGGGAGGTCATTGACCGTCTCCTTTCCCGCAGGCGGAACGAGCGGGAAAACGGCTTTGAGGTCTGCGAGCAGGAGGGCGGCTACAAAGTGGTGTGCACCATCGGCAGCAAGAACACCGAGGACGCCATCATGAGCCTGACCCTCTTCCTCCCCACTCAGGAGCGGGTAAAGGAAGCACGGGATCGCTTCTTTGACGACCCCGAGGGATTGTATCGCCTTGTGTACGCCCAGATGACCGGAGACGAATCACTCCTCGACCGGAGCTGAGCGCTTTTTCGCCCTCTCGAGAGCCTCTTTGTAGCTCTGCTCTGTGCACAGAATATTGATAGCCTCAAGAAGAGCGTTGGCGGTAAGCGTGGCAGGCAATCCAAGTTCCTCCGCCAGTGCGCTCCGCAGAGCGGAGCTGTTTTCTCCGCCCACAAGCCCATCCTCCATGAGCCGCTGCTTTGTTAAGCCCAGCGGCTCTTTTTTTGCGCCCTTGTTTTCCTCCGGAGTGACTCCGGCGCGCTTGAAGGCCTCAAGGAGCGTTTCGGTGTCCATGCCCTCCACGCCGAGGAAGCCTTCCTTCGACGCCTCGGCCTTGCGGCGCTCCTTTCCGGCCAGCTGAGGGATGTACACATGACGCAGGCGTTCTACCGGCACACAGCCGCGCAGAAAATTGCGGATGACAAAGCCGGCGCTGTCGCTGTCGGTGAGCAGCAGCAGTCCCCTTTCCTCGGCCATCCGGCGCAGCATGGCCTGCTTTTCTTTGTTCTTGAATATTCCAAAGCCCTCGGTGGTTATGATGGTGGCGTCAAGAAGTGACTGCAGGCGTATCTTGTCGTACTTGCCCTCCACGACCACCACCTGACTGAGCGATATCCTGTTCATCGCCGTACTCCCTCGGCACACAGCCGTGCCACCAGCTGCTCAAGGCAGGCCTTGCGGTCGGTTCGGGCGGTTTTCAGCTTCAGCTCGGCGTCGAAGAGCAGCTCGATATATCTGCGCAGGCGGGTGCCGGAAAAGGAGGACTGGTCGCGCATGGCGTTCTTGATCCTGAATTCCTTGCGGGCATAGTCGTTTTCAAATATTTTTACTATCTCTTCCGTTCCCATTCCCGCCGAGGCGGCGCACTTTGCCCGGTAGAGGTCGATGAAATCGGAGCAGAGGAGCATGAATATCTCTATCGGCTCATTCTTCTGCGCCAGCAGGCTGGAGGTGATGCGGAAGGCGGTGTCGTTGTCGCCGCGGATTATACTGCGGGAAATACGGTAGACATCCGATTCAAGGGAGGGCGGGCAGACAAGATTGATGGTCTCTTTGGTTATCTGCTTTTTGCCTGAGTACACAAAGAGCTTTTCCAGCTCGGAATAGAGGGTGGTCAGGTCGTTGCCGCAGCGCTCGATCAGGTGGTATGCCTCGTTTCGGTCGAGCTTGGCACCTAAGGTCTGGGCTCTTTCCACCAGCATGGCCGCAAGCTCGCCCGTTCTGGGAGTGTCCAGCAGCATGGCGCTGCCCACCCGCGAGCAGAGCTTGGCGAATTTTGAGACTTTGGAATTTTTGTAGCCCGACTCAACATCGTTGAGCCAGAAGATGAGCACGCAGAATTCCGGCAGCTCACTTATGCACTTCTCCATGGCGGCGGCTTCGCTTTCGGTAATTTTTGCAAAGTCGTAGTCCTCCACCAGCACGCAGCGGCGCTCGGCCATCATGGGAAACTGCTGAGTGGCATCGGAAAGCTCCAGCGCCTTTATCTGGCCGCTGCCAAAGCGCTGGTAGTTGAAGCCGGCGGTCTCCTCCTGCACGCAGGCGCTCAGCAGCTTTTCCACCGCCTGCCGCTTGAGGTAGGCCTCGGAGCCGTATATGAAATACACCCGCGACGGCTTGTTGGCCCGCAGCTGCTTGTCGAGGTCGTTCATTCTGATGTCGGGCACTGGGTGGGCATCCCCTTTCATCCTGATTCTGGCTGGTTGTTTATTGCTCGCTTATGAGTATCCCCTCGCCGCTTTCCGATATCTCTATGCAGGTCCCGTCGGCGATGGTAAAGATATTCTTCATTCCGCGGTAGCTCATGACCGCCTCCGCCCGCTGTCCGTCCTTTGGGTCGGCGGTGATAATAAGAGCGGTGGGCGACAGCTTTCCGGCGTTGATTATGCTGTCCGAGATGATGAGCGCCACATCCGGCGAGTCGTATTCCTCCGGCACAAGGGCGCAGTCGCCATTCTCCGGACACACCAGCATGGACAACCCGCCGCACTCGGCCCAGACCCATACCTTTTCCTTTTCGTCGGTGAAGGTGTCCACGGCAAAGCCGCAGCCCTCGGCGAAGAGCTCGGCGTCATCCACCAGATACATCCGCGCTCCTACCTCTCCGCACACGCTCTCGATAGGCTCAAATCGCCTTCCGAAATCGGACAGAAGCACAACGTCCGGCCGGTAGCATTCTATCATGTCCTCGGCGTTCTGGGAGAAGCGGTCGCTGTTGTCCGGAAGAACCATGGCAACCGCGTCGGTTATGTTGCGGGAAGACAGCGAATCCACTGCATTCCACCGGCTGTAGCTGTCGCCTCCGGCGCCGATGATAACGCACCTTCCGCCGGAAACAAGGGCGGTCATCACGCCGCCGTCGGAATTGAAAACACAGATCGACTGCTTGCTCAGACGTGCCATGTTGTGGACAGAGACGCCAAACATGAACACCTGCGCCACAAGGGCACACGCAAGCAAAACGCTGACCGATTTCTCCTTCTCCTTGCGGAACATGAAGAACCACATCCCAAGGATCGCCGCTCCGGCGGCAAGGAAAAGCCCCATGAAGGGATAATTCATAGATATCCCCGCACCGGGCAGACGGGCAAGCAGACCGGTAAGCGCCAGCGTCAGCCGCCCCATTATCCACGAGGGAACGAACAGCAGAACACCCACTACCGGCCCAAGAACAGGAACACAGCCAAGAGCCGCGCCTATGACACCAATTATCATAAAGGCAGAGGCCGGATACACGCACAAAGCATTGGCCACCGGCGAGACCAGCGAAACCTCGCCAAAGCACAGCACTGTGATGGGAAAGGTGGTGACTGCCGACACTATCGACGCCGCGATAGTGGTAAGCACCGGACGAAGGATAAAGGCCGCCCGGGATTGAGACGAAAATTTAATCAGCCTGCGCAGTCCCAGCTCCACCGGCCAGCAGAGGGTCACCAGCCCAACGGTGCTGGCAAAGGACAGCAGCATTCCCACGTCTCCCGCCGCGAAGGGATTGGAAAGGCAGATAATCAGCGCGGCGATGCCGAGAGAATTCAGCGTGTCGGCCTCGCGCTTTATTGCCATGGCCGCGAGGCTGAGCAGCATCATGATTCCCGCCCGGCGAATGGACATGGAAAAACCGGAAAAGGCCATGAAGAACACCACGAAGGGTATGGTCATCAGGGCGGTGGCGCGGTAATTGGAGGTTATTCTTCTGAGCAGGACGGTCAGCACCGCCACCAGCACGGACAGGTGCAGGCCGGAAACGGAAAACAGGTGTGACAGTCCGATATCCCGGAATTTGTAGAGGGTGAGGTCGTCTATGCCCGAGGTGTCTCCGGCAAACATTCCGGCCAGAAGTCCTCCAAGCTCGTCGCCCAGCCAGTTCTCCGCCTGCCGGATAAAGCGCTCACGCATGGCGATAACGCTGCCGTACAGCGAAAAGCCTCCCTCTTCGATCATCGGCTCGGCATCGTAGGGCAGGTAAGCAGTCAGCGTCACCCCGCTTGCCAGCAGGTTGCGCATGACGGCGCTGGTTTCGTCGCTGTAGTTGAAGGCCACCACAGAGGAGAGCTTGTCGCCGTAATCCGCTTCCAGCTTCTTTCCCGAGGAAAGGCGGAATCTGACCTTCTGAGGCGCAACGGTCAGCGAAACGCTGTCCGTCTCCACGATGTAGTAGTAACGCCCATAGGAGTATTCCGGAGCCTCGCACACCTTGCCGGTGACGTAAAGCTCCTGCCCCTGAAGCACCTGCGCCGGTCGGAACAGAATGAGTGAGCCGCCGGCGGTGCAGCCGAGGCATACCGCGGCACTGAGCAGAACCGGCATCAGCCACGCCGGGCGCTCCTTTACGAAAATAAAAACAGCAAGGACGCACAGCAATGCCACGCAGAACAACACGGCTGTGACCGTGTATCCGCATAACACCGCAACAGCCTGCGTGATCAGAAAAGTAATACCGACCACGGCAAACGGTCGCTTCATTGCTGTGCGCCCCCTTGAATTTTAATCAGTCCTTGAAGAACAGCGGCAGCGGCTCAAGGAAGATGATGTCGTCTCTCTGAGCGGCGTCGCCCTCAGCCAGAACAGCCACCTTGCCGGCAACTGTGCCGCCCGACTTGGCCACAAGAGCCTCGACGGCCTTGAGGGATTCGCCGGTGCTGATGACATCGTCAACGATGAGGATGCGCTTGCCCATAATTCTGTCGGCCTCCTCGGAGGAGATGAACAGATGCTGCACATTGGCAGTGGTGATGGACTTGACCGCAACCTCGATGGGATCGGTCATGTACAGCTTCATTCCCTTGCGGGCCACGATGTAGGGCTTTTCGCTCTGGCGGGCCATCTCGTAGGCAAGAGGAATGCTCTTGGCCTCGGGAGTGAGGATGAGATCAAACTCGGGAGCCTTGGCCAGCAGGTCGCGGGCGGCGGCAACAGTGATCTCAACATCGCCGAACATTACGAAAGCGGCGATATCCAGCTTGTCATTGATCGGGCAGATGGGCAGCTCGCGCCGCACACCGGCAATAGTCATCTCATGGAATTCCATTATTGCATCGACCTTTCTGTATTATATTGTGCCTTTGAATCAGGCGAGGTTTTCGGACATCTTCTTTCCGCCCAGCAGGTGGAAGTGCAGATGATGGACGGTCTGGCAGGCGTCGTCACCGCTGTTGGTCACGATGCGGAAGCCACTGTCCAGTCCCAGCTCCTTGGCCAGTCTGGCGGCAACCACGAAGATGTGTCCGATCAGAGCGGAATTATCCTCGGAGGCGTCGGCGGCGGAGGCCATGATGTGCTCCTTGGGGATGATGAGAACATGGGTGGGCGCGAGGGGATTGATGTCCCGGAAGGCGTAGACCAGCTCGTCCTCATACACCTTGGTGGAGGGAATGCGACCGGCAACGATCTCGCAGAATACGCAGAAATCCATGTTTATTCTCCTTTATTTAATCATGTCGGAAACGATGCCCTGCACGGCGGCGAGAGCCTCGTCGATCTTGCTGATGTCCTTGGCACCGGCCATGGCAGCGTCGGGCTTGCCGCCGCCGTTGCCTCCGGTCAGCTGAGCGACCGCCTTGACGATGGCACCGGCGTTGGCGCCCTTGGCGATGGCATCCTTACCGGCGCAGGCAAAGAGGGTGGCCTTCTCGCCGTTGACCGAAGCGAAAACAGCAACGGAGCAGGCGTTCTTATCCTTGACCTTGTCACCCATGGTGCGCAGATCCTCGGCGGAAACGCCGGCCAGCTTGGCGGTCAGAACCGAAACACCCTTGACATCGGCAGCGCCGGACATCATGCTTTCGGTCTGCATTCCGGCCAGCTTGGAGCCCAGCTGCTCGATCTGGCGGTCTCTGTCCTTGAGGTCGGCCATCAGCTGAGCGCTGCGGCGAACCAGCTCGGAGGCGTTGCCCAGCTTCATGGCTGCGGCAGCGCTGTTGATGGTGTCGATATTGTCGCGGAGCATTCCCAGAACGTTGGCACCGGTAACGCCTTCGATACGGCGCACACCGGAGGCAACGGAGGACTCCGACTTGATCTTGAACAGACCCAGACGGGCGGTATTGGCGATGTGAGTACCGCCGCACAGCTCGACGGAGAACTTGCCGACCTTGACCACGCGGACAACGTCGCCGTACTTCTCGCCGAACAGGGCCATGGCGCCCATCTTCTTGGCCTCGTCAATGGGCATTTCCTTGTTGACGACGGTCACGGCGGCAAGGATCTGCTCGTTGACCAGATCCCCAACAGCGGTCAGCTTCTCGGCGGTGAGGGCGGCAAAGTGGGTGAAGTCGAAGCGCACTTCCTTGTCGTTGACCATCTGACCGGCCTGCTCGACATGGGTGCCCAGCACCTTGCGCAGGGCAGCCTGCAGCAGGTGGGCGGCGGTGTGGTTGCGGCGGATGGCCAGACGGCGCTGAGCGTCGATGGCGGTCTTTACAATGGCACCCTCGGAGATCTCGCCCTTGGCCACAACGGCGCGGTGCATGAAGATTCCGGAGGCGTTCTTGGTGGTGTCAACGACCTCGAGCTTGGCGGTGCCGCACTTGATGACACCGGTGTCGCCGCACTGTCCGCCGCTCTCGGCGTAGAAGGGAGTCTTGTCGAGAACGAGGATGACCTCGTCGCCCTTGACAGCCGACTCAACGCGCTCGCCTTCCTTGACTATGGCCAGCACGGTGGCGTCGCCCTTGTCCTTGGCGTAGCCGATGAACTCGGTGGCGGGAATGCCGGCATAGGTCTCGGCGTCGCCGGCCCACGCGTTGGCGTCGGACTTCTTATGGCGCTTCTTATTCTCAAGGATGTGCTCCTTGTAGATGTTCTGGAAAGCGTCAACATCAACCTTCAGACCCTTGTCGGCAAGGATCTCGACGGTCAGGTCGATGGGGAATCCGAAGGTATCGTGCAGCTTGAAGGCATCCTCGCCGCTGAGAGTGTCGCCCTTATGCTCGGCAACAAAGCCCTCCAGCACCTGCATACCCTGATCGATGGTACGGGCAAAGCTCTCCTCCTCAACGGAGATGATCTTCTTTATAAAGTCCTTCTTATCCACCAGCTCGGGATAAGCGGTGGCGTTCTCGGCGATAACAGTGTCGCACACCTCGGCAAGGAAGGTGCGGTTGATGCCCAGCAGGCGGCCGTGACGGGCGGCGCGTCTGAGCAGGCGGCGCAGGACATAGCCTCTGCCGCTGTTGGAGGGCATAACGCCGTCGCCGATCATGAAGGTAGTGGAGCGGATGTGGTCGGTGATGACACGCAGGGAGATGTCGGTCTTCTCCCCTGCTCCGTACTGCACGCCGGCGATGGAGATGATGTGCTTCATAATATTCTGGACAGTGTCCACGAGGAACAGATTGTCCACGTTCTGCATCACGCAGGCAAGGCGCTCAAGGCCCATGCCGGTGTCGATGTTGGGATGATCCAGAGGAGCATAGTTGCCCTGACCGTCGGAGTCAAACTGGGTGAAAACATTGTTCCACACCTCGACAAAGCGGTCGCAGTCGCAGCCGGGAGCACAGTCGGGAGAGCCGCAGCCGCGCTCGACGCCGCGGTCGATGTATATCTCAGAGCAGGGGCCGCAGGGGCCGGTGCCGTGCTCCCAGAAGTTGTCGGCCTTTCCCAGACGCACCATGTGGCTGGGATCGACGCCCACTTCCTTGGTCCAGATGTCAAAGGCCTCGTCGTCCTGCTCGTAGATGGAGATGTAGATGATCTCCTCGGGGATCTCCAGCACCTTGGTGAAGAACTCCCATGCCCACGCGGTGGCCTCGCGCTTGAAGTAGTCACCGAAGGAGAAGTTGCCCAGCATCTCGAAGTAGGTGCCGTGGCGGGCGGTGATACCAACGCGCTCGATGTCGGGAGTACGGATGCACTTCTGGCAGGTGGTCACGCGCTTTCTGGGCGGAGTGACCTCGCCGGTGAAGTACTTTTTCATGGGAGCCATGCCCGAGTTGATGAGCAGCAGGCTCTTGTCGCCCTGAGGCACAAGAGAGAAGCTGGGAAGACGCAGATGTCCCTTGCTCTCAAAGAAGGAGAGATATTTCTCTCGAAGTTCGTTAAGTCCTGTCCATTTCATTGGCTGTTACCATTCCTTTTGCGCCCCGGAGCTTGCCGCGGGCACCTAAAATTTCGCGGTGCTGTCCCCCTCCCCGAAAAAGGGCAGAAAGACACACATAACCTTATAAATTTTAATACCACAGCAAAGAATTGTCAATATTAATCACTGCTTAATACTTGCAGACAATGTATTTTTTCTTTCCCGCCTCGGAAAGCAGCTTTTCCCTGATCTGTTCAATGTCCTTTTCGTCGGCGGCGTTTTTGTCGATGATAAGCACGCTCATTGCGTTTACATAAATAAAAATATAATCCGAGGTCTCCATCACCTTGGTCAGATTCTCGTATGATATTCTTGATTCTCCGCTTACTCCGTTTCCTGAACCCTCCGCGATGATCTCGCTGTCCGTAAAGGTATAATGGTTCACATTCCCCTCCAGCCTGCGGTAGTTCCTGTACATTGATGCAGGCATCAGAGCTATCGTGACAATATAGCCCGCGATCACAATAATCGGGAGCAGCATCGACTTCCAGTCAGCGCCATCCTTTGCCATCAGAACGGCAGTCAGGACAGTCAGCACCAGAAGTGTAAAGGCAAAAAACAGTCGGACAGCCATATATTTTCTTGGATTCTTTTTGCCGCACAGCTGCACATTGGCAATGGCCTTGAGTGACTTTTTGTCAAATACCGTTGTGGTTTTGATTTCCATAATATTCCTCCGTCCATTGATAAAAAGTCCGCCCGACGCGCGGGCATCGGGCGGACTGGGTCATATTGCGGAATTAATATCTGCTCTTCTTGGTGTACTCGGTGTGGAGCAGATCGTGAGCCTTGTGGCCGCCGGGCTCGCCGAGGAACTCCTCGTAGGCCAGCTTGATAGCCGCGCTCTCGTGGGACTTGCGGACAGCCTTGCCGGCATCCTCACGATAGAGGGCGTCGCCGCGAAGCTTGCGCAGGTCAACGTTGTTCTTGACAACAGCGGGCTGGATGGGCTGACCACCACCGTTGATGCAGCCGCCGGGGCAGCACATGACTTCGATGAAGTGGTAGTTTCTCTTGCCTGCCTTGATGTCGTCAAGCAGCTGAGCGACGTTGTTCAGACCGGAAGTGATGGCGACCTTGACATCCATGCCGGCTACATTGATGGTAGCCTCCTTGATGCCCTCGAGGCCGCGGACGGCGGTGAAGTTGACATCAGCCAGCTCCTTGCCTTCCAGCTTCTCGGCAACGGTACGCAGAGCAGCTTCCATAACGCCGCCGGTGACGCCGAAGATGGGAGCGGCGCCGGTGGACTCGCCCAGGATGGGATCGAAGTCCTCGTCGGGCAGCAGGTTCCAGTTGATGCCGCAGCGCTCGATGAGCTTGCCCAGCTCACGGGTGGTCAGAACCACGTCGACATCGGCATAGCCGGAGCCCTTCATCTCGTCACGCTGGCACTCGCCCTTCTTGGCGGTGCAGGGCATGATGGATACATGATAGATGGAAGCGGGATCGATATTGTTGCGCTGAGCATACCAGGTCTTGGTCATAGCGCCCTGCATCTGCTGGGGGCTCTTGCAGGTGGACAGGTTGGGAATGAACTCGGGATAGTAGTGCTCAACAAAGTTGATCCAGCCGGGAGAGCAGGAGGTGATCATGGGCAGCACGCCGCCGTTCTGGACGCGCTGAATGAACTCGGTGCCCTCTTCCATGATGGTCAGGTCGGCGCCGAAGTCTACATCGAACACGGCGTCAAAACCCAGACGGCGCAGAGCGGCGACCAGCTTGCCGGTGACAAGGGTGCCGGGCTCGTCGCCGAAGCACTCGCCCAGAGTGGCGCGGATGGCCGGAGCGGTGGAGACAACAACGTGCTTTGTGGGATCGTTGAGAGCGTCGATGACCTTGTCGGTCTCGTCCTTCTCACGCAGAGCGCCGGTGGGGCAGGCGACGATGCACTGTCCGCACTCGACACAGGCCACGTCGTTGAGGCTGGCGTTGAAGGCGCTGCCGATGTTGGTGTCGAAACCGCGGTCGTTGGCGCCGATAACGGAAACAAACTGATTCTTACAGGCACCCACGCAGCGGCGGCAGAGGATGCACTTGGCATTGTCGCGGATCAGGTGGGGAGCGCTGCAGTCGAGGACGGCCTCGGTCTTGGAACCGGCAAAGGCATCCTCATTCTCGACCTTGTACTCCTTGCACAGAGCCTGAAGCTCGCAGTTGTTGCTGCGGTCGCAGGACAGGCACTTCTTCTCGTGGTTGGAGAGGATGAGCTCGAGGGTCATTCTGCGGCTGGCGATGACCTTCTTGGAATGGGTGAGGATCTCACCGCGAACATCGGCGATGGGATACACGCAGGCGGCAACCAGCGAACGGGCGCCGGTGACCTCGACAACGCACATACGGCAGGCGCCGATCTCGTTGATGCCCTTGAGGTAGCACAGGGTCGGGATGTCAATACCGACGTAACGAGCGGCCTCGAGGATGGTATAGTGCTTCGGCACGGAATACTCCTTGCCGTTGATCTTTACATTGACAAATTCCATTTCAGGCACACTCCTTTCTTAGCCTTTGATGATGGCGCCGAACTTGCAGGTCTCGATGCAGGCGCCGCACTTGATGCACTTGGTGGTGTCGATGGTGTGGGCTTCCTTGACGGCACCGGAGATAGCGCCCACGGGGCACTTTCTGGCGCAGGCGGTGCAGCCCTTGCACTTGTCGGCTACGATGCTGTAGTTGAGCAGAGCCTTACAGACACCGGCGGGGCACTTCTTGTCGATGATGTGAGCAACATACTCGTCGCGGAAGTAGCGGATGGTAGAAAGGATGGGGTTGGGAGCAGTCTGACCAAGGCCGCACAGAGCGTTGTCCTTGATGTAGGCAGCCAGCTCTTCCAGCTTGTCCAGATCTTCCAGAGTACCCTGACCCTTAGTGATGCGGTCGAGGATCTCGTACATACGGCGGGTACCGATACGGCAGGGAGTACACTTACCGCAGGACTCGTCAACGGTGAACTCGAGGAAGAACTTGGCGATATCGACCATGCAGTTGTCCTCGTCCATGACGATCAGACCGCCGGAACCGATCATGGTGCCGATCTTGGCCAGGTGGTCGTAGTCCATGGGAACGTCGAAGTGCTCAGCGGGAATACATCCGCCGGAGGGACCGCCGGTCTGGGCTGCCTTGAACTTCTTGCCGTTGGCAACGCCGCCGCCGATCTCGTTGACGATGGTGCTCAGGGGAGTACCCATGGGGATCTCAACGAGGCCGGTGTGCTTGATCTTGCCGCCCAGGGCGAAGACCTTGGTGCCCTTGGCGCTCTCGTTGCCCATGCCGGCAAACCAGGAAGCACCCTTGAGGATGATCTGGGGAATGTTGGCGTAGGTCTCAACATTGTTAAGAACAGTGGGCTTGCCGAACAGACCCTTGACAGCGGGGAAAGGAGGACGGGGACGGGGCTCACCTCTGTTGCCCTCGATGGAGGTCATCAGAGCGGTCTCCTCACCGCAGACGAACGCACCGGCGCCAAGGCGCAGGTCCATATCGAAATCAAAGCCGGTGCCGAAGATGTCCTTGCCCAGCAGACCGTACTCACGGGCCTGCTTGATGGCTATCTGCAGACGATGGATAGCGATGGGATACTCAGCACGAACATAAACATAACCCTGATTGGCGCCGATGGCATAGCCGGCGATGGCCATGGCCTCGATAACGGCGTGGGGATCGCCTTCCAGAACGGAACGATCCATGAAGGCACCGGGGTCACCTTCGTCGGCGTTGCAGCAGACATACTTCTGATCCGCATCGGGAACGAGATGTCTGGCCAGCTCCCACTTCTTACCGGTGGGGAAGCCGGCGCCGCCGCGGCCGCGCAGACCGGAATCCAGAACGATCTTGATGACCTCGTCGGGAGTCATCTCGGTCAGGACCTTACCCAGAGCGGCATAGCCGTCCATGGCGATGTACTCCTCGATGTCCTCGGGGTTGATAACGCCGCAGTTACGCAGGGCAACACGGCACTGGGACTTGTAGAAAGCGGTGTCGTTGAGGGAAGCGCTTCTGCCGTTGGCAGCGGCC
>JAZSQO010000154.1:0-20841 GCA_045538015.1 Acutalibacteraceae bacterium
TCAGATTTTTTGTCAGACGATACAAAAAGCGGAACCAATACTTTGTGTATTGGTGAGCATTTTTGTGAAGTATGACGGAAAAGATGCAAGCAAGATCGTGCTTAAGTTCTAAAACGGGAATTGTGCGGTGTTGCCTTAAAACCCATCACTCTCCGGAAACCGGCACGAGCTCAATGCCGTACTTTTCCGTCACCGTGGACAGAAATTCCGCCTCGTCAAACACGAACGCCTCCTCAACGCTCTCATATTCAAGCACCCATTCAAGGGCGGCGTAGACGCGCAGAGCTTCTTTTCTGTGGAGCTCTGCCCTGAGGCTCATGTGATAACCGCCCAGCGCAGTGCCGGCCATTATATTCGTTCCGTCATATTCTTCGGATACAAAGACATTGGAAGCGGCGACCGTAGCTTCCAGATAGGCGCTTTCGTCGGCGTACAGCAGAAAGTTCTCCAGAGTCTGGTCGATGGTGTCCTGCCAGTATTCGCGGTTCTCCTCATCCAGAGAGGAATTGAGGCAGTTTTTCAGAAGGTCGTATCCATGTTCGACCTCGACCAGCCAGAGATCAGATACGGCCTCGCGATATGAGCACATAGCCGCGTTGAACGATGTCTTCTCGCTCAGTTCATACCGCGCGAGGAAGTCGTCGATGGGATTTTCCTCCCAGTTGATATCGAAATATTCGTAGGAATCTTCCGGAAGGGAATCCGTTTCCGAGACCACATCACCGATGGATGGCACGGCCTCCTTCCGGGGAGCGGCATCCTGCGTGAGCATTACCGCTGTCAGCGCGAGAATAGCCGCCGCCATGGCCGCGCATATGGCGTAAAGAGTGTGTTTTGGTATGCTCCTGTCTATTCTTCTGAGCATCTCGCCCATAGTCTGCTTCATCCTTTACTGTTGTTTTTGTGTGCCGGAACATCGGCTCGCCAGCGGGCAGGCCGGGTCGGCGCGGTTATAGCTTCCGCCGGCGGCATAGCTCTGGCATCGGGCGCCGCCGCGGCAGTAGTGGCTGTATACGCAGGAGGCGCACTCCTTGGGAATGAGCGCCTTCCGCAGGTCGGTGAACACCGGGTGATCGCGGTAAATTTCCGTGAGGGTGGAGCTGAAGATGTCTCCGCAGTATATCGGCATACGCCGGCAGGGCATTACCCGCCCGAATTCGTCCACGGTTATCAGGCTGCTGCCCGCCCCGCAGGAATAAACATCTCCACCCGAGTCGATGAACTGGAGTGCCCGCCCGAGAGAAACCTCGGTTCCGGGATGGAGAATACGGGTAAGCCTGCTCCCGCGAGCTTTCCTCAGCGCGCGCAGATAATCATCCATATCCTCCGGGCCGATGGTCAGCCCGCTCAGCTCCTCGCCGCCGCCGATGGGCACGACGCGGTCAGACCACAGCTTTGATATTTTCCTTTTCCGGCATTCCTTCGCCGCCTCCGGCAGGTGGCGGTAGTTTTCCCGGTTGGCAGTGAAGCTTATGTAGGTGCGAATGCCCTCTCTTTCCAGTCGCCGGGCGGTGTCAAGCACACGGTCGTAGTCTCCCGGTGTCCGCAGACTGTCGTGAGCCGCGCGGTCGCCGTCGAGGCTCAGCTGAACGAAGGACACGCCCGTCTGCCGAAGAAGCGCGGTCATCCCGTCGGTGATGAAGGAGCCGTTGGAGAGCACGCCGTAGGAATACAGCTCCCGGTTGCTTCCGAGAAAGGAAAGGATCTCCGCAATGTCCGAGCGGATAAAGGGTTCGCCGCCGGTGATGTTCACGTGGCCTCGGCGCCGGATGCCCTTCTGCCTGTTGTAATAGGCAAGCAGGCCGCGGTATTGCTCCAGCACCTCGGTGACATCCTTGAGGGTCAGCGGCTCCACATCGCCCTCTGCCCGGTAACAGTGCCTGCAGCGCAGGTTGCACCGGCCGGTGATGTGAAACTGCAGTATCAGACGGTGGCAGTCGGTGCGGTTCATGCTCAATCTCCGCCGCAGCCGCCGCATCCACCGCATCCACCGCAGCCGCCGCATCCGCCACAGCTGCTGCAGCTGGTGCATCCGCTGTCCGTGGATGAGCGCCTGGCCGCCTCAATGGCTGCCGCCGCTGCCTGCGCCGCGACGACCGAGTGCAGCAGGCTGTCGGAGAAATTATAGCTCCGGCTTCCGGCGGGATAATCGGCCGGGTCAAGACTGAAAAGGGCATAGCCGCGCAGCAGAGCGGCGGAGCTTTCGTAGGAAAGGCCGCTGTTGGGGAGCTTGGTGCGGCCAAGAACGGCGCCGGCGTTTTCATAGCCTGCAGACTTTTCCTTCACAACAGCATCGACAAGGATCTTTTCGGCGCAGCTGTTGATGTGCTTGTGCTTGGCCCAGAACATGACCGAGACAAAGCCGTAGACCAGCAGCATCAGGGAAAGAAAGCCGATGGGCTTTTCGTTCACTATACCCATGGTCAGCTTTGCGATGCCCGCGTATCCGATGAGAGCCAGCACGCTCCAGAAGATAATGCCGTTCATCACTTCAATGCGGCGAGAGGTCTTTCTGATAAACTTGCCTCCGTCGCTGAAAATTTCCGGGAGAACAAGAAAGCGGTGGATAACATCGCTCATATACACCTGCTCTCCGGAAAGACGAGGGGTCTCGTGGATATAGTCCACCAGGCGGCCCACCTGAGGATTTTTTTCGCAATAGCGGAACAGATCCTCCTGAGGGATATTGTGGTTGATATCCACGGCGAAGGAGGTCTCAGAGCCTTCTTCGGAGGAAGTCACCTCACGGTATTTTATAATATTGTGCAGCTTGGCCTTCAGCAGATAATAGCCGGCCATGCGATAGCGGTCAAAGCCCTGCAGGAGCATGAGGTCGCTGTCGGAGTAAGTAAGATTTACTGCTTTTGAGATATTGCGTTTGGCATACGCCCGGCTGACCAACCGCTCAATGAGCAGCGCCGCTCCCATGCCAAGAGGGAACGAAAGACCCCATACAAACAAAAAGTCCTCACCGGGTATCTGCCGTATAAAACCGGGGAAACCAAGGATAGCGCCGATCACAGCTGCCGCGATGACAACCACACCAAAAATAACTGTCGCAAGGGAAACAGAACCCTTCTCGGAGTCGTAGGATGGCTCATGTCTGGCCTGCGACTTACCGCAGTTGGGGCAGGTCACAGTATGGTATTCGTCGGCCGAAAGAAAAAACTTCTCGCAGTGCTTGCAGATCATTTTCTCAGCTCCTTGTAACCTTGTCGATGGAGAACAGGCCATGCCGCATTCTCCCTATTATAATATTATATCGTGGATTTTCCGCGCCGTAAAGATATCCGCGAAAAAAGAGCGCCGCTGGGAATGACCGCAGACGCTCTTTGACGCTGAGATAATGTGAAATACTAAAACTTCCGGGGAGGCAGAACTCCCAGTGCATTGACCATGGTCGCCGCCGACCGCACCTTGCGGGCTTCCTCGGGGGAATAGCCGAAGCCCTGCTTTTTCTGCCGCCTGGCGTTTTCCTTCGCTATGCGGCGAAGGGTCTTCTGCGCGTCCTTTTTGGCCGCGGGAGGGCTGAGAGGCTCGCCGCATTCGTCGCAGACGGTGCCGCTTGCGCTGTAGATCAGCCCGCATCGTTCGCAGAGTCTCACGGTTATGTCTTTGCCGGCTTTCATAAAACAGTGCCTCCCATCGCTTTGAATCTGTTTGGTTACATAATTCTTTTAAAGTGTAACATATTGCGAAAAGAAAATCAACAAAAGGAGGCTGCGGTGACATAATTTCACGCCGGAGGCCGCTTCCTCGCGCATAAGAAAAAGCTCCCCACGGAAAACCGCGGGGAGCGCAGATCGCTGTGAAGTAGCCGTCAGTCAAGCAGCATGGTCAGTATGGCCTTGTGGATGTGCAGACGGTTTTCCGAGGCGTCGAAGATCTCGCCGGCGTGAGCCTCGAACAACTCGGGAGTGATCTCCTCGCCCTTGCGGGCGGGCAGGCAGTGCAGGATCATGGCGTCCGGCTTGGCGTAGTGCATGACCTCCTCGTTTACGGTAAAGGAGCGGAAGGCCTGCAGACGGCGGGCGTATTCGTCCTCCCGACCCATGGGGATCCACGAATCGGTGATGACCACATCGGCGGCACGGGCGGCGCCTCTGGGATCGCGGTACATCTCGAAACGTCCCACCTGAGCGGCGTAGTCGAGGACTTCCTGAGCCGGGTCGTAATTTTCCGGGCAGGCAACGGCCACATTCATGCGGCACTTGAGAGCGCCCACGATGGTGGAGTTCATCATGGCTCCGCCGTTGCCGATAAAGGCCACCTTGAGGCCGTCCAGACGGGTCTTGTATTCCCGAATGGTCATCAGGTCGGCCAGAGTCTGGCAGGGATGGGCGAACTCGGTCATGCCGTTGATGACCGGAATGGTGCCGTACCGGGCGAGATAGTCCAGCTCGTCCTGCTCGAAGGCGCGAACCATGAGGGCGTCGCAGTAGCGGGAAAGGGCACGGGCGGTGTCCTCGGTGGGCTCGCCCCGGCCTATCTGCAGCTCGTCCACCGGCAGGTAAAGGGCATGACCGCCCAGCTGGTACATACCTACCTCAAAAGAGACCCGGGTGCGGGTGGAGGGAGTCTGGAAGAGCATTCCCAGAGTCCGGCCCTCAAGAATATTTCTCGTGATGCCGTGGGAGCGCTCGTATTTGTACTGGTCGCCCATGTTGAGGATGTCCTCTATCTCCTTTGAGCTGAGGTCAAGCAGTTTAAGAAGGTTGGTCATGGCTGTCATTCGATCCTTTCGGAAAAGAATTTATAAAGTTTGTCTTGTGCGGGAAATCAGAAGCGGCCCTCGCACTGGGCGCGTACATCGGAATAGACCATTTCCCGGTCGAGCATGGCCGAGCGGCCGGCCCAGGCGGCAATGCTTTCGATGCCCCAGCGGATAAGGGTGTATACCGCCGCGGGCAGAGCGCAGCCGGAAACCGAGAAGCACAGAATGGTCAGAAGGTCGTTGGCGGCAAATCCGCTTCCCAGCGCGGCGCTGTTGTATATCAGCATGATAACGGCGCATATAAAGCCGGAGGCGCACATATCCACCATCCAGCTCTCGAGGCTGACACGCACACGGAGCAGAGCCTGCACGGCGGTGACTGCCAGCGGTATGGCGGCGCAGCCGATGAGCATGGCGGTGTAAAGCTGATAGTTGTTTATGACAAGGGCACAGGCAGAAAGCTTGCTGCCAAAATACCACCAGAATACGATACTTCCGATGATGAGCAGCACCGAGAGTATCCCGGTGAGAACGGTCAATGCTCTTTCGGCCTTGGCGTATCGGTTGGGATCGCCGCCGGATTCAGAGGGCAAATATTCCTCCGGAGCGCCGTCGGACAAGGGCTGAAAGGCATCGGCCATGGCTTTCTCGGATGTGCCGGTTTTTTTCTCGGACATCGTTCCACCTCCGCAAAGTGCCCAAAGGGGGCACGGAATGTTGTATTTTATAACTGACTATACATTATAGGTCAGTTGTTGTGAGGATTCAACCGTAATTATTTAAACAAATGGATAACGAGCCGGTCAATCCAGCGGCATCTGCCCAAGGCCGATGTCCTCGGGCATGGACAGCACGCGGTTCATGCACTGAATGGCCTGCCCGGCAGAGCCTTTCATCAGGCTGTCCAGAGAGGCGCAGACCACTGCCGTTCCGGTGCGCTCGTCAAAGCGGGCGCTGAGCAGGCACATATTCGAGCCGATCACGCCCTCAAGGGCGGGAGTTCCGGAGCCGGCTGGCAGCACGCGGACGAATCTTTCCTCGGAATAGTAGCTTTCCAGAGCGCTGGAAAGCGTGCGGGTGCTGGCCGAGAGGGTGGCTTTTGCGTAGCAGGTGACGGTCAGGCCGCGGCGGGAGGGAGCGGAGGAGACGGATACCGTCGCCCGGACGATGCGGCCGGCGGCTTCGCTGAGGATCTGCTCGATCTCGGGAGTTTCGTGGGACTGACCGCTGGCGAAGGGAGAATGCTGACCCGATTCGGGAACCCTGGCGTCGATGACAATGCCTTCTACCGAAACAAGTCCCTCGTTGAGCAGAGGCACAAGAGCCAGAAGGGAAGCGGTGGCGGCAGGGCCGGGAACTCCCACCAGCACCTTGCCCAGCATATGATCCCTCAGCAGCTCGGGCAGACCGTAGATGGCCGCGTCATGCAGTCCCGGATAGACAAATCCGGTGCCGAACCAGGCGCGGTATTCATCCTCGGAGGAGACGCGGAAGGGAAGACCCATATCCAGAAACACGCATTTGCTTTTGATGCTCAGAGCGGCCAGCTCCTGACTGTCGGCATAGGGGTCGGCGTTGAATATGACATCGGCCAGCTCAAGGGTACGGGCGACCGGGATAAAGCTCAGATCACAAAGACCGAGAAGAGAGGGAAAGACCTCGCTCACGGACTGTGTCTCGCCGCTCCGGGAGCTGACGGCCACCAGCTCGGCCACCGGGTGGGAGAGCAGCAGCTTTATGAGCTGACCTCCCTGAGGAGAGTCGGCGCCGACGATGCCTATTTTGAATCTGTCCATAGCTCCTCCGAGAAAGTTATATTGGATGATCGGGTGCGGATATAATATACCGCTGTTTCATATAAATGAAGGCTGTGAATTAGTGCCTTTGCATCAGATTTCACACCAATTCATCATTCGTCATACGAAGTGTAAGGGGAAGCAAAGTCGTAGAGGCTCCTGGCTGTCTCCAGAACATTCTCCGGAGCGGGGCCGCCGTAGCTCTTGCGCTCGGCCACGCAGCGGTCAAGGTCGATGGCGGCGTAAACGCCCTCGTCAAACTGATCGCTGAGCTTCTTGTACTCCTCGAGAGGCAAAGTCTCAAGGGTGGCACCCAGCTCTATGCAGCGGGCGACCAGCTCGCCGGTGATCTTGTAGGCGTCGCGGAAGGGCATACCCTTGACGCCGGTGAGGTAGTCGGCGCGGTCGGTGGCGTTGATGAAGCCGCCGGCAGCGGCCTTGCGCATATTCTCCGTGAGGGGAGTCATGGTGGAGATCATGGGAGTGAAGGCGTCGAGGCACATGGTCACGGTGTCCACGGCGTCGAAGATGGCCTCCTTGTCCTCCTGCATATCCTTGTTGTAGGCAAGGGGCAGACCCTTCATCACGGTCAGCAGGGTGACCAGATCGCCGATGACGCGGCCGGATTTGCCCCGGGTAAGCTCGGCGATGTCGGGATTCTTCTTCTGGGGCATGATGGAAGAGCCGGTGGAGAAGGCGTCGGAAAGCTCGATGAACTTGAATTCCCAGGAGGTGTAGAGGATTATCTCCTCAGAGAAGCGGGAAAGATGCACCATGACAAGGGAGAGGGCGGAGGCCAGCTCCACGCAGAAGTCACGGTCGGAAACACCGTCCAGAGAGTTGTGGCAGCAGCCGTCCATACCCAGCTTTTCGGCGGTCATATGGCGGTCGATGGGGTAGGTGGTGCCGGCCAGAGCGCCGCAGCCGAGAGGAGAGATGTTCAGTCTTCCCCGGGCATCCTCAAGCCGCTGGATATCGCGTATCAGCATACAGCCGTAGGCGTTGAGCCAGTGGCCGAAGGTGATGGGCTGAGCTCTTTGCAGGTGGGTGTAGCCGGGCATTACGGCAGAGGCGTATTTCTGAGCCATGGTGCTCAGCTCCACCACCAGCTTGCCCAGCTGGGCAATGATGTGGTCGCAGGAGCCGCGCAGGTAAAGGCGAATGTCAAGGGCTACCTGATCGTTCCGGCTGCGGGCGGTGTGCAGACGCTTGCCCGCGTCGCCTATGCGGGCGGTCAGCTCGCCCTCAATGAAGGTGTGGATGTCCTCGGCGGAGAGGTCGATCTCCAGCTCGCCCGAGTCGATCTCGGCAAGGATGCCGCTCAGACCGTCTATGATCTTTTCCGAGTCTTCCCTGGAGATGATGCCCTTGGCGCCCAGCATGGCGGCGTGAGCCATGCTTCCGGTGATGTCCTCCCGGTACATCCGCTTGTCAAAGGGGATGGAGGAGTTGTAGGCGTCGGCGGCCTCGTCGAGCTGCTTGTGGAATCTTCCCTGCCAAAGCTTCATGGTAAATTCGTCCTTTCTTCTGCGGCTGAATAGTATGAAAATACGCCGCAAAGCCGTCGCAAAGGAGCGGCGGCTTTCGGCAGGCGCGTATGTGCGCGGATATTTAATTTATGTCGGATTACTTGCCTTCCTTGATGGCCTTGACCTTGATGGGCAGACCGAAGAGGTTGATGAATCCGGCGGAATCCTTCTGGTCATAGACCTCGTCGGCGTCGAAGGTGGCGACCTCCTCGTCGTAGAGGGAGAAGGGAGAGCGCACGCCGGCGTCGATGATGTTGCCCTAGTACAGCTTCAGGCGCACATCGCCGGTGACGGTTTCCTGAGTGGAGTCAACGAAAGCGTCCAGAGCCTCGCGGAGAGGAGTGTACCACTGGCCGTTGTAAACCAGCTCGGCATACTTGATGCCGCCGCCCTGCTTGTAGTGGAAGGTCTCCTTGTCGAGGCAGATCTCTTCCAGCTTCTGATGAGCGTGGTAGAGGATGGTGCCGCCCGGAGTCTCGTAAACGCCGCGGGACTTCATGCCCACCAGACGGTTCTCGACGATGTCGGCAATGCCGATGCCGTTGGCGCCGCCCAGCTCGTTGAGCTTGTTGATCATCTCGGCGGGGCCGTACTTGACGCCGTCCAGAGCCACGGGAATGCCCTTCTCAAAGGAAAGGGTGATGTAGGTAGCCTTGTCGGGAGCCTGCTCGGGGGAGACGCCCAGCTCGAGGATCTTGTCATACATGGGCTCGTTCCACGGATCTTCGAGGTCGAGGCCTTCGTGGGACAGATGCCACAGGTTCTTGTCCTTGGAGTAGTTGGTCTCGCGGTTTATCTTCAGGGGGATGTTGTGAGCCTCGGCGTAGTCGATCTCCTCGTCTCTGCTCTTGATGTCCCAGATACGCCACGAAACGATAACCTTCATGTTGGGAGCAAAGTGCTTGATGGTCAGCTCGAAGCGAACCTGATCGTTGCCCTTGCCGGTGCAGCCGTGGCAGATGGCGTCGGCGCCCTCAGCCAGAGCGATCTCGACGATGCGCTTGGCGATGACGGGACGGGCAAAGCTGGTGCCCAGAAGGTACTTGCCCTCGTAAACGGCGCCGGCCTTGACGGTGGGATAGACGAAATCGGTGACGAACTCGTCGTTCAGATCCTCTATATACAGCTTGGAAGCGCCGGTCTTGATGGCCTTTTCCTCGAGGCCGTCCAGCTCGGTGCCCTGACCGACATCACCGGAAACGGCGATGACTTCGCAGTTGTCGTAGTTTTCCTTGAGCCAGGGGATGATGATGGAGGTGTCCAGTCCGCCGGAGTAAGCCAGCACGACTTTTTTGATTTCAGACATGATGCAATCTTTCCTTTCTTTTGAAGAGGCTCAGAATGCTCAACATAGAGAGTCTCATCGCTTCGATTCTTGATCGTTTGTGATTATACACCCGTTTGGCGGGATTTGCAACTGTCAATGTGCATAATGTTTGCATATTGAATGCATAAATATACTGTTATCTGTATGGACGGGGAGGGTACGGGCCGGGCTCAGACTTTTTCCCGGAGCGAGCCTTTGTGGCGCCGATGGTTATCAGCAGGCATAGCAGAACAGCGCCGGCTGCGCAGTAGAAAACCACGTCGTTCATGGCCATACCGTTGACCTGCTCCACCTCGGTCACGCCTTCGTCCGGCGGGAGAAGGCCGGAGAAATCCTGCCTCTCCATGGATTCTCGTTCGGCCACACTGACCGCGGCGTAGTAGAGCAGGGCGTCATCGGTGGGGTCAATGGGATGGGAGCCCGCGTACACGATATTCTCCTGACCCACGGGTATATACCAGCCGTATACATCGTCGATGGCGCCGTATATGCGCTTGTAAACCGTGCCGTCGGGGAGTGTAAAAATATACATTCCGGATACATTTATCACTTCCTGATAAAAATCCGGGATGTCCACATTGGCGGGCACGGCCAACACACGGGTGAAGTCTGCCGGGATGTCCGAGGAGGAAACATCGGCGGAGGACACCTCCGGAGCCGCTCCCTCGGCGTAGGCGGCCGGCACGCACAGCAGCGCGCTCACCGCCATGAAAAGGGCGCACAGCAGCGCGGACGCGTATTTTTTTGTTTTCATGCGTTCACGCTCCTTTGCTTATCAGTCCTTTTCCTTCTCCGGGACTTCGCTGTCCCCGGCGTCGGAAGGATCGGATCCTTCATTTTCGGCTTTGTCGCCGTCATCTTCGGAGGTATCGTCGGAGCTGTTATCCGGCTCTTCCGATTCTTCGGTTTCTTCGGGCTCAGCCTCTTCCGCGGCGGTGTCCGGGGCGGATTCTTCGCTGATTTCCGCGACTTCGTCGGTGCTTTCCGGCTGGGAAACTTCCTCGCCTTCGGGCTGCTCAACGCCCATGATCTGCTCCATGGCCTGCATTTCCAGCAGCTTGCGCTCCAGCTCCTCCTGGTCGAGGCGTTCCCGCTCCCGGCGCTCCTGCTCCCGCTGCTCACGGCGCTCCTGACGGGCCTTGGCCTTGTCGGCGGCGCGCTTTTCGTCCTCGGCGGCGTGTACCTGAGCGAGGAACTGCTTTTCGCTCTCGGCGGCCTTGAAGAAGTGCTCGCGCAGGCCGTCCGGGCCGTCCACATTCAGCTTGCGGAAGATGGGGCGGAGCAGCACCTTCACGGTGTTGTGGGAGAAGAGCATATGTCCGGCCAGCTCCTCCACGCCGCTGCCGTCCAGAACAATGGATTCCACCATGTATTCCTCCCGCTCGGAAAGGCCGCTGCGGGCACAGCTTTTGCGGATGAGATCGCGCACGATCTTGTGGTGGTCGAGCTTCTCCTGAGAAAAGCCGTATTTTTTCATGCCCCAGGACAGCAGTCCGCCGCCCAGCGGCATGAGAACCAGCAGGATGACCAGATACCGGCTCAGAGGCCAGGAGGTGATTCGGCTGTCCAGCCATGTGCCGCCCAACTCGGCGATGACGGAAACGGTATATCCGAACATGGCGTAGAAAAGGGGATGGGGACGATCCATGGAAAAGACGATGATGAAAAGATAGATGCACGCCCGGGTGCAGGCAAGGGAGCCGTAGCTCATCAGGGCGAACAGTCCGGCCTCCCGGCCGGTCATGTAGGGCAGGCCGGCCATCATTCCGGCAGCCGCGGCGATTCCGGCGCCGAGGGCAAACAGCAGAGGCAGCCGGGAGAGCTTTGTGAACAGCGCCACCAGCAGAGCCGCCGCCATGAAGCCAAGATAAGCCAGCACCTCGGAGCCTTCGTAGCCCGAGGGCAGCTTGCTCTGAGCCACGCCGTTGATGTGGGTGTGAGCCAGCCAGAAGGCGCCGGCCAGAACGGGCATGATTATATACACATAGGGAACCTTGCTGATGATTGTGCGGGGCGAGGCCTCGGCAAGACCCACCAGCAGACCGCCGTGGTCATCGCTGCTGCCCCGGGTGTGAACGGTCAGAGCGGCAAAAAGTCCCACCGCCACAGAGATAATGACCAGTCCGGTGCGGCTGGCCTGACCGGCGATGGCCGCCGTGAGCATACGGATGCCCCCGCCGACGGCAAGGGCGAGGCCTATGGCCATCATGCGCTGACCCACCTTGACCTGTATCAGGTGGGAAAGGGCGGCCAGCGCGCCCATGGAGGCGGCAGCGCCCGCCAGAGCGGCAAAGGATGTCATGGTGTCGGCGTTGGAGAGGGAAAGGGCGATGCCCGTTTCGGCCATCACAAGGCCGGGCAGCCATTTGAACAGCCGGTCATTGAGCAGGCCGTCAAAATCCAGCAGCAGGAGCACCACCACCAGCACCGCGCCGGTGATCGCTCCGGCCAGCAGGAAGGTGTTGTTGACCGACAGCAGCAGAGTGTCGTCGCGGTAATAGCGCAGGTTCTGCTGGCAGATATACATAATGGCCAGACTCCAGCCGATGAAGCCGCCCATGCGCAGAGCGGCTATCAGCGTTGGCTTTGTAAGCTTTGTTATCATACGGTAATCGCGCGTGCCCTGGCACAGCGTCCTCCTTGATAATACTCTGGAGCCTATTGTATCACACTTTCGCCGCTGTTTCAACGAGGATTATTGTGAAGACGAAATGGACGGTTTTTCGACAGCTAAACGGGTGTTCCGGGCTTTCAGAAAGGACATCGGGGGCGGAAAAATGCTAATTTATGAAAAATTCGTAAATTAACTGTTCTGTACTTCTTATTTTGGAATGTTTGTGCTATTATATGTTTTAGCTCTCTCTTTGAAGGGCTTGTTTTGCGTATAAATAATTGCGTACAAATATCTTACAGACCGTACAGGAGACTGATACAGTGGCAGCAACAAAGTCAGCAACAAAAAAGCTCATTGTCCGCGCGGCGGGCGAATCCCGTGTGGGACACGCCCGGGGCAACAACGAGGACAACATCTACTTCAACGGCGACTTTATTACGCCCCGCAATATCCGCCAGCCCTTCGCCGTCAAGACCGGCGAGGAGATCGACGTCAACTGCTTTGCCGTGCTGGACGGCATGGGACGCAACAACACCGGCTCCTTTGCCTCTCTGCTGGCGGCCACCCGTCTGGACGAGGTGCTGGATCGGGTCAGCTTTGACTCGGCCAACAGCCCGGACAGCGCGGTGCTGGACTATGTACATAACGCCAACATCGAGATCCGAGAGCAGATAAAGGAAACCGGCGGCGTGCGCACCGCCTCCACCATGGCGCTGCTCATCATCGAGAACGGCATGGCCCATGTTTACAACGCCGGAGACAGCCGCGTCTACCTTTTCCGTGACCGGCAGCTCATCCGCCTGACCCGTGACCATGTTTCGGCCAGAGGGCAGAAGTCCATCACCCTGACCGAGGAGGGCGTGCGCAACGGCGGCCTGACCAAATACCTCGGAATGCCCGAGTCGGACGGAGAGCTTGAGCCTTACCGCGCCAAGCCCTTCAAGCTGCACAAGGGCGACAAGCTGCTTCTGTGCAGCGACGGCATTTCCGACTACCTCGACGACGAGGCCATTGCCGAGTGCCTGAGCAAGCGCAAGGATCCCTTCGGCCACACCAACGAGCTCATCGACATGGCTCTTGCCGAGAACAGCGCCGACAATGTCAGCGCCATCGTTGTGGAGGCCATAGACGCCGGACTGAATGTGACCACCAATATGATCTTCGGCGCGGTGTGCGCCATGGTCATGCTGGTCAGCCTTATTTTCGGCGGCCTGCTGGGCTTCATCGTGGGCAAGGGCAGCGCTGAAAATATCGTCACCTTCTACGATTACACTCCCTCGGACAACGACTACAGCTACACGACCATGCAGACCGCGCCGCCGGAATTCTTTGTTTCCGGCTCGGACATGGACACCACCGCCATCGATATAACCGAGCATCCCACCACCACCTATCCCACCACGACCACCACCGCCTACCCGGCGGAGAGCTTTACCATCGACAACAAGGAGTTCACCCTCAAGGTCGGTCAGGAATACACCTTCGGCGTGGTCATCTATCCCATCGAGGCGGGCATTCCCAAGGAGGCCATCCACTGGGAGTCCAGCGACCCGGCTGTGGCCACGGTCAGCAGTGACGGTGTCGTCACCGCCATCAGCAGAGGCTCGGTCACCATCACGGCCACCATTCTCGGCAACACCGAGGAAGAAAATATAATCCAGACCGCCAAGGTCTATGTGCGCCGCAGCTGACCGCGGAGCGTATAATTGAGGTAAAAACAGACAAGGAACAGGATAAGGAGGGGCCGCGCGGCGAAAGAGCGCCGCGATGGCTGCGTATATGGCAATTTTCAGAAAGAACCGCAACAGAAAAAATAACCAGCCGGTACAGCCGGCGGTGACCGCGCCGGTTTCCGGCGAGACTAAGGCTGAGGGCAGCGACGGCTTTACGCCGGTGCTGGCCTTTGGCACCGAGCCTCCCGCGCCGGAGGAGCGTCCGGCAAAGAAGCAGGACAGCGTCACCGCCGAGGTGGACAACCTCGCCGGCATTTTCGGCAAGAGCAAATCCACCGCCGAGGCTTCCCGCACCACCGAGCAGGTGTCGGCCAAGATGACCGAGGTGCAGAACCGCTGGCTCAACCGCCGCCGCAAGGCCGTTGAGCAGACTGCCCCTGCCCGCGAGGCGGCAGAGGTGTCGGGCGACGCGCCGGTCATCGAGTCCATGCAGTCGGTGCCCGCCGAAAAGCGCACCCGTGCCGCCCGGCTGGGTCACCAGAAGCCGGAGAACCCGGTCTCGCTGGCCTTTGCCGACCTTTCTGAGCGCACCGATCTTGATCCCTTTGAGATCGAGGACGCCACCGACATATACGGCATCAAATATCCCGCCGGCTTCAATCCCAATCAGGTGGATTATTCCGGCAGAGCCATAGACTTCTCCGACTTCTCCAGAGTGGAGAGCCTGCGCTGGCGCCATATTGAAAAGGCCAGCGACATCAACGGCGTGGTGTTCCCCTCGTCCTTTGATGTAAACAACGCCAACTTCTTCGGCCGCAGTCTGCGCAGCTGTGACTTCTCGGCCGTGTATGCCCTTCGCTGGAAGCACCTTGAGCCGGCGGAGGATATTGTGGCGGTCAAGTATCCCGCCACCTTCGACATCGAGGATGCCGATTTCGGCTCCCGCAATATTTCCGGCAGTGACTTTTCTCTGGTGTCCCGGCTGAAGTGGGCGCACATAGCCAAGGCCGACGACATCAAGGGCATCAGATATCCCGCCGCCTACGATCCCTCCGAGGCCGATTATGCCGGACGGGACATCTCCGGCAGCGACTTTTCTCTGGTCTCCGCTCTGCGCTGGGAGCACATCGCCGAGGCCGCCGGCTTCGAGGGTGTCATTTACCCCACCGAGTTCGATTTTGAGAACGCCGACTTCCGGGGAATGGACATTTCCGGCAGTGATTTCACCCGGGCTCAGTCCTTCACCTTTGCCACCATCGCCGGAGCCTCCGACATCCGCAAGATAAAGTATCCCGAATGCTTCGACACCGCCGGCGCCTCCTTTGAGGGTCGGGATATTTCCGGCAGCAACTTCTCCCGCGTGCCCTCTCTGCGCTGGGCGCACATCAGAGGCGCGGCCAACATAACCTCTCTTGTCTATCCGCCTCAGTTCGACATCGACGAGGCCGATTATACCGACCGGGACATCGACTATTCCGATTTTGCCCTGCTGCCCGGCTTCAACTGGAACAGCATCCGCCTGGCCGACAGCCGCGAGGGCGTGGTGCTGCCCCTGTCCTTTGTGGTACCCAAGAACACCGACGAGGATGTGCAGGGCGCCATGCTCATAACTCTGCTCAAGCTCTATCGCCGGGAGTACGGCGACGCCCTCGATGTGACCAAGTTCTATCAGGACATCACCGCGCTCTATCCGGGAATTGAGGACGACAAGGCCGCCGAGCTCATCGAGGCGGCGACCGCCCGTCTGGAAAAGCCGGACGGCAAGCGGGTCATCGCCCTGACCGCCCGGGAGGCTCATGTGGGCGACAAGCTCTTCATGACCAAGCTGGGCTTCAAGCTGCTCTATCCCAGAAGAGGTGCCGAGGGCACCGAGCGCATCCTGCGTGACGCCCTTATGAGCGTTTTCCGCAAGCGGGAGCGCGACCGCTTCGAGCGCCGTCTGGCCGACCTGCGCCGGGGCAAGTATCTGTCCGCCGCCGAGCTTGAGGCCATCGGCTTCCAGCCCGAGCCGGAGCCCAAGGTGGAGCGCAGCGTGACCATAGCCGAACCGGAGACCGTGCCCGCCGAGCCGGAGATCATCGAGGAGACCGCCGCGGTGGTGGCTGAGGATATCCAGACCGCCGCCGAGGAGCCGGCCATCAGCGAGGACACCGTTCCCGCCGAGGAGATCGACCTGCCCGAGCAGGAGGAAGCCCAGAAGCTGCAGGTGCCCGAAGGCTCAAAGGTATACACCTTCGGCCATGTGCAGATGGACGAGCTGCCCATCAACAACACCCCCTACACCATTCCCGAGATCGAGGAGACCGAGCAGCCGGCTCAGCCGGAATTCACTCCCGTTGTGCCCGCGCCCGCCGCTCCGGCGGCCAAGGCACCGGCCGAGGAGCCTGCTCAGCCCATCGTTCCCGACGATTTCGACCCGGCCAGGTATACCCCGAAGCCGGTTGATCTGGGCAAGCTGCGCCAGAAGCGCGTAGCCGCCGCCAAGAAGACCGAGCAGCGCAAGGAGCGCCTTTCCGACGACGAAAAGGCCATCCGCACCGGCGTTATGGGTATGCTGCTGTATATCCACCAGAATATCTGCGAAGAGAATCTCACCAATTCCGAGCTTTATTCGGAATTTATGAAGATATATCCCGGCGCGGCTCCCAGAGAGGCCGCCGCCATGGCTCAGTTTGCCTCTGACACCCTTTCGGGCAGCAGCGCCGAGAACCGGGCCAAGCTGTTCATGTTCGCCTCCCGCGCGCCGGGCTCCATCAAGCGCAAGCTGCTGGACTTTGTATACAATGAATATGTATACAAGCTCTCCGACACCGCCGACGAGGAGATCTTCCGCGACTTCCTGCGGGCCATTTGCGACACCCTCTTTGAGGATTCGCCGGAGTATGAATACTCCTCCTATCTGCGTTCCAGAGACATTCTCAAGGATCCTCCCCTGCGCCGGGAGGCCAGCTACCGCCGCATCTCCTTCGAGGGCGGCCTTGGCAAGGTCAACCTCTACGCCAACGAGAAGTATCCCTTCCAGCGCACCCTTGAGCAGGTAGGCTTCCATCACTTCAACTTCGACGCCATCAAGAACAGCCTGCTCATAGAGGTCAGCGACAGCCGTTACTACGAGGATCTGGAGAACATGGTCTACCGTGAGCGTGAGCCCAGCCTGCTCCAGTTCATCGTCATCGACACCCCCATGGGCTATCTCTATCTGGAGAAGCGGTGTGTGGACAACTGGCAGGTGGACGAGCGCGACGTGTGGGCCGCTGCCGAGCGCAATATGCTCGGCGTGGATATCCGCACCAAGTATTCCTTTGCCTCCAGTGAATTCTCTTCCTTCCGCTATATCCAGAACAATCTGGCGTCCTATGTGCTGTGTATGCCCGACCTGCTGCACGAGATCTCCTGCGGTCAGGATCTCATCATATCCATGCCCTGCCGCGAGATCGTCTACATCGACTACTACGACTTTGCCGCCATCAAGAAGATGCTGGAGTTCGGTTCCCGCTACGACTGCACACTCATCATCAACGGCGAGGAGTTTGAGCATCCTTTCTCTTCCGATGTGTTCATCTATCACGCCGACACCGGCGTGATCGACCGGGTCAACGACGAGACCTACATTCTGCTGGGCGATTCCGTTGCCCGCCGTCAGGTTCTCAGTTCCGTTCTGCCTCTCAATATCGACTTCAGCGCCGAAAAACTGGTTTCTCCCCAGACCACCGACGATGTGGTTGCGGTCAGTGAGGAACAGTGTCTGGTGCAGGAGGCGGTATTCACCGTGCTGCGTGTCTATTCCGAAATGGACGGCGACCGGGATTACCCCATTCCCCAGAACGTGCTGATGGGTATCGTGGACGAACTGTTCATCACCTTTGACGCCGTATATCCCCCCGCCCGGGGCCGTGAGCAGCCCGATCCCATGGATCACCTGCCCGAGATCGCCATGATGGCGGCCCGCGGCGGCAAGACCATCTGCTGGCTGCTGGTGCAGGCTCTCCAGTACCTCTGCGGCGATATCAAGTATGAAACCCCCACCAGCGGACACATCCGCCAGACGGTGGTGGAAACCATCTACGGCGACAACGCCAACGCCGTGTGGCTCAACTGCGCCACCGCTTCCGACTTCACCAAGCGCCTCGAGGCGGTGAAGAAGTTCTTTGAAAAACCCGTGGACAACCATCACCTGATGATCCTCGACTCTCAGGTGGAGGTGGCCATGCACGCCCTGACCATGATCTTCCACCAGTTCGGCAGACGTTACGCTCTGGGTCAGGTCAGACGGCATATGCTCAAGGCCGTTCCCGATATGTTCTTCACCTACGAACTCAACCAGAGCGCGTGGCTGCCCGCCCCCGGCGAGGATGTGGACGTTGACGCCCAGTCCCTGGGCATGATCTTCCGCGGCTTTGACCGTGCCACCCAGGAGCGTATGCTGTCCACCTTTGCCGATGCCATCGGCGACCACGACCTGTCCGAAGGCGGCTGGCCCCTGCTCTACTTCATCAAGTTCGTCAAGTACGCCTACCTCGACCCCGTGGAGATGGTGGAGCGCTACTTTATCAGCCGCAGCCGGCTCATACCCTCTCAGGCGGTGCTGAAGCAGCTTTATTACAAGGATCTGAACAACGAGTTCGTCAAGCACTCCCGCAAAGCCGGCCATACCGAATCGCCCATCTTCAACGATGCCTTTGACGAGCGCATCGTCAGCGAGCATTTCAAGGCCGCCCTTCCCCACGAGGAAGAGCCGCTGGATGCCATGCTGGGGCTGGGCGACCTCCCGGAACTGGCCGACGTGCCGGAACTGCTGCCCGAGCGTCAGATGCCTGTTCCCGGCATTCAGAAGCCCGACCTGCAGCTTTCTCCCGTGGAACCGGGTTATCTGGAAAAGAAACTCAGTTTCGTGCTGGAGGAACTGGATCCCCAGACCGGCACAGCCCTGCGCGATGCCGCCCACTACGTGACCAAGGTATTCCATGTGCCGGAGGTCATGTTCAAGGCCAACGACGACCTTGAGTGCGAACTGCATTACGGTATCATCCGTTCCGTGGAATCCATCACCACCCTGCGCTCCTTCGCGTGGACGCTGGCGGAACTGGTGCTTGGCTCCGGACGCGATATGCGTGACGTAACCGAGGCTGACATCCGCAAGACGGTGGAAACAGTCATGGAAAACAACGGCCTGCACTACAAGCCGGGCACCAAGTATTTCAATACCCTCTGCTCCATGCCGCTGGACGACGGAATGTACATCCCCTGCCATCAGGAGTATGTCTTCTTCGCTCAGGAACTGATGCCCGAGGTGCGCCTTGCCAGTCTGTTCACCCTGCAGAGCGAACTGACCCAGTTGGCCCCGGCCATGAAACTGACCTACGACATTCTCCGCGACCTGAAGAAGGGCGAGATCATGCCTCCCAAGGGCGTGCTGTTTGATGCCCTGTGCGCGTGGAGCGCCTACTGCTTCGCTTCCGGCGCGGCCTTCGAGGTCTCCAAGGGTCCGCAGATGTACAATTACAGCCAGATCGACAGATAAAGGAGACTTTTTATGGAGAAAAATATGGCCGCAAAGGAATCAATGGGACGGCTGAGGCTTTATTCACGCAATCTGCTGAGTAATATTGCTTCGCTTCTGGTTCCCGCATTGATCTCCATGGTCGGGTTCCTGTTTGAAGGACAGACAGCACTGTTTTCTCTGGTAGCCTACGTCATTATCGGAACCGTACTCCTGCTCCGGCTGAACATTGCTTTCTGCCGGAGAGCAGGCACATCGTGGTTTGTACTCCAATGGCTGTTCATGCTTCTGTCAGCAACGATCTGTTACTTTGTGCAGCACGGAATCACCCTTGCGATGTTTGGCGAAAACAGTAAGAATCTGTTTGTTCCGGTTTTTGCCGAGGTGCTGCTCTGTGTTTTGGTTACCGCTGCGTCGATCGTTGTCCAGATAGTCATGGCGGTAAAAAAGGGGAAAAAGTAACCTGTCACGAATAAAAACAGGGCGGCAGATGTGTCCATCGCATCTGCCGCCTGATGCTTATCAATGATTAAGAGGAAAATAATATGCTGAAAGACAGAACACTCAAGTCGATACTGGAAGATCCCGCCATTGCCGCCATTGCGCCCGACGCGATAAGCAAACGGGATCTGTCCGTGGAAGAATTCTACAACTGGACACTTCAGGAGATCGCCGACCGAATGGGCTGGCGCAATCTGGAGCGAGGCTTCACCCGCCTGTTCAAAGCCGCCGAAAGCGGCGATTACTACTATAAACTCTATTCCGAAGAGGAGTGTGCCGACGCTCCGGAAAAGAGCAACGCCAACATCGTCTGGCTTCCCTCCGATGAACCGGCGGCAGACGGCCGTCCGTTTATTCTTCTGGTGCCGGGCGGGGGTTTCTACAACGTCTGGAACCTGACCGAAGGATGGCCGGTGGCTCAGCATTTCAACGAGTTGGGTTACCATGTGTTTGTCCTTACCTATCAGGTGGGAATAAACGCCGCCGCAGTAAAAGCCATGGACGACATGGCGCGTGCAATGGAAATAATTGCGTCACGCAGGGAGCAGTTCCGCGTCAATCCGGAAAAGTACATCACCTGCGGCTTTTCCGCCGGAGGATATATCGTATGCCTGTGGAACACGGAGAAAGGCTACACCGCGTTCGACATACCAAAACCCGAAGCCTGCTTCCCGATTTATCCGGTAACCTCCTACCGTATTCTGGACGCCGACGAATGGGAAGAATGGGAGGACAAGGACGGATTTGCCCGCTTCGGTCTCGGCTGCACCATGCAGGAAGCCTGCAACAGTTGCTTTGAGATCCCTCTGCACGTTGAGGATTTCCCGCCCTCTGCCGTCTTTGTCACCGATGAGGACGAGATGGTGGATCCGGAGCATTCCAAAACCCTTGCCCGTGCCCTTGACGACGCCGGCATTCCCTGTCGTCTGGAGGTCGGCTCCACCGGCGGCCACGGTTTTGCCGACGGCGTGGGAATGTGCATGGGAGGCTGGCCGAAACGAGCCATTGGATGGTACGAGAGCATAAAGTGACTTTGCAGGTATATACGGGAGGATAAGCCTATGGAAAACAGATTCCGCGCCCAGAACCCCATCATCTACTCCGACTTCCCCGATCCCGATATCATCCGGGTGGGCGATACCTATTATATGGCCAGCACCACCATGCACTTCATGCCCGGCTGCGAC
>JAZSQO010000030.1:0-8331 GCA_045538015.1 Acutalibacteraceae bacterium
CATCACATCGGGCAGCGATGAGAAGATACACATTAAGCTGCAGTCGGATTCCCTCGAAAACATAAGCTCGCTGTATAAAATCAAGCTGGATGAAAAGAAAAGCAGGCTGGATATTGACTGCATAGCGAAAAAGGGCATCAGCCGCTACGAGGCCGAGTCATCTATTGATGTGATAATCACTCTGCCTGCCGATTATACAAGTCACTGCGAGATAGATGCGTCGGCAAAGGAACTGCGCATCGAAAATCTCCGTCTTGACCGCCTTGAATATGACGGCGATGCGGGGCAGGTTTACATCAAGGACGTTTTCGGCAGCGTTGAACTCACGGCAAAAACCGACTACGACATAACCGTAGATGGCATCTGTACAAGGCTTGATGTTAATCAGTTCTGCGCAAATTCCATAGTTCACGTATCCGATCCCGACGCATACAAGATTGAAAATAACGGCAGAAAATGTGCTGTTGTTTACAAAAAGAACGACACCGTGTGCGATGAGCCTTTCTGCACAGACGGCGAGTGTATCATCAGCGTTTCGGGCATTCGTTCCGAGATGGTCATAGATTGCGGCTAATGATGGAGTGATAACAGCAAAATCAGTAGTGTTGGCTAAAAGCGACTTCATAAAAGCCAGACTAATACCAAGAAATATGCTCAGGCAAAGCAAACAGCCAGAACGGCAGGTGTACCTGTCGTTCCGGCTGTTCTCTACACAAATATTTCTTTGTCAATAAGACTTGATATAAACAACAAATCCGAACCCATCGCCAATCGGCATCAGGTTCGGATTTGCTTGTTTTGGTGGAGATGAGGGGGATCGAACCCCTTACCTCTTGACTGCCAGTCAAGCGCTCTCCCAAGTGAGCTACACCCCCGGGTTTTCACCGCCGCTCTCGCGACTGCTCGCATATATTATCACATCCTTTGGCGGATGTCAACCCCTAATTTTAATTTTTTTCAAAAAAGATTAATTATCTCCACGAAGGCTGACAGAAGGGAGGGACGCTGGTGGATATAAACAGAAAAAAGCGGATAGGAACACGCAACTGGGAAAATTGCTACAAAAGGAGAGAGGAGGGGAAGGCTGAATGTTGACATTGCCGTGACATTGCTTTAATGAGATAAAACGTTGATGCTGAATTGCGTGTTTTTTGTGCAAAACAACAAGAAACTTTGTTAAAAAATCTACGCATAAAATCCGTTTTGTGATGATTATTCGGGTTGCTAATCATTTACAATCCTCCCTTAATCTGCTAAAATAGCAGTGTCTGATGGTGCGTCCTTATAAGGTTTGGGGCGTGGCCGGAAAAGACAGGTTATATTTACAGGCCGCACAGCCGAAGTGCCGGCCGAACGAAATATTCTATGGAGAGGACAGGATCATTTTGAAGAGAAAGAATTTCAGTCAGGGAAATGCTCTGGCGGGCTGCAAGCCCTCCGGGCAGAAGAATGACACCGCCGCGCGCCGCAAGAGGCTGACAGCGGTGGTCAGCACCGTGCTGGCCTGCGTGCTGCTTACCGGCGTGGTTCTGGTCGCGCTGCCCGGCAGCCATGCCAGCGCCGCCAGCACTGCCGGCGTGCTCAACTCGGTGTATGGCGAAAGCGTCATTCCGTCTCAGTACGAAGCCATGAATGTGCCCGCCGGCACCAAGGTCATGACCGAAGAAAACTTTGCCAGCGGCACAGTGACGGAAAGCGGAGACGGTCTTGCCGCCTTCGACTTCCACATCTTTGCCGACGTGTTCTCCAGCGGTATCCACACCTGCGGTAATATCGCTGTAAACAAGCTCGGCTGGGAAGTTCTCGGCAAAGAGGCTGCACCGGAATTCGGCTCCCGTCAGTCTCACGATATCGACGTTCCCAAGCTCAGCTATGTGGGAGACCTCAAGGGCTGGACTTCCGCCACCACCAACGAGTACATCGTCTTCGGCCCCGATGTGGCCGTTGAGGGCGAAAAGGGCCGTCAGGTGAAGGTGCAGCTCAACAACGGCTCCTACGCCATGATGGGCAACGACAACAACGGCAAGCTCCTCGATACCATCTACATCGAGAACAACGGCCAGCCCATCACCGATGATTCCCAGCGCTTCATCAACATCCAGAAGGAAATGGATGAGGTCGAGGATTATCAGCGTATGCTGGTCTGGCTCATGAGACAGGCCAACCAGAAGAATTACACCGCCAACCTGGCTCAGGTGAAGCTCTCTGACGGCACCACTCAGACCGTCCAGTACCTCAACTACAACGATATCGCTCCCCAGTGGAACGGTTGGGGCTTCAACGGCACCACCATCGACTTCGGCAAGTACAAGGCCGACACCATCATCGTTGACCTTGACTCCTACTATTCCTATAACTTCTGGACCGGCCAGAACGAGCTGGTTCACAACGCCCAGGCTCTCATCAGCGGCAGCGTGAAGATGACCGGCACCGCCGGCAAGCGTATCATCTTCAATGTCAACCTGACCCGCGCGGGCGACACCTTCAAATTCAACGACACCAATATGTCCGCCGACAAGATCACCAACAGTGAAGATTCGGCCATGAAGGACAACAACATCCTCTGGAACTTCTACACCGTAGAGGGTGACTACGACACCGGTCTGCCCAAGTCCTACGAGGGCACCGTGTCCATGGGCGGCACCTGGATCGGTACCGTTCTGGCTCCCGAGGGTACCGTTTCCTGCGCCGCCGGTCTGAACGGCAGCATCATCGCCGACAAGGTCATCACCTTCGCCGAGACCCATAAGTCCGACTACACCGGCGAGCGCGTCACCAAGAAGAAGGTCGATGTCACCGTTACCAAGGTGTGGAGAGACTCTCCCTCTCTGCGCCCTGCTTTCGTTACCATCCAGCTGCTCCGTGACGGCAAGGTCATCAACTCCGTTCAGGTGACCGCCGAGAACGGCAAGGTCACCGACGAAAACGGCGTCGTTGACCAGTACACCTGGAAATACACCTTCAAGGATCTGCCCGCCACCGATCCCAAGGGCACTTCCTTCCAGTACAAGGTCGCCGAGATCGTTCCCGACGGCTACGTAATGGATCAGGTGGGCAACACCATCGTCAACACCTCCACCGCCGCTCCCGAGGAGGTCGTTCCCACCTATGCCCTGACCGTCAACAAGACCGACGCCAACGGCGTGTTCCTTGCTGACGCTGTCATGGTGCTCACCGCCGAAAACGGCAGCAACCTCTCCGGCGCGGTCGTTTCCGGAGCCAAGAGCTTCAGCGTTACCGACGGTTCGGTCACATGGACCACCAACAAGGAAAAGGTTGTCATCAGCAACCTGCCCGCCGGTACTTATATTGTAAGAGAATCCTCCGCTCCCGCCGGCTACAAGCTGGCCGCCGAGCAAAAGGTCGCCGTCAGCAGCAACGCCACCGTCAATGTTGTTGACCAGTCCATCGATGTTGTGCTCAACAAGTACAACGGCGAGAACAGCTACAAGGATCAGCTCCCCGGAGCTTCCTTCAAGCTGACCGCCAACTGGGGCACCACTCTCAGAGCCGACATGGTCTCCGGCGCTCAGGAAGTCAAGCTGGAGGACGGCGCTCTGACCTGGAAGAACGGCACCTCCGCCGTTACCCTCAAGGGCATCGCCGCGGGCTCCTATACCCTGACCGAGACCGCCGCTCCCAAGGGCTACGATGTGGCCGCTCCCGTGACCTTCATCGTCAATCCCGACGGTACCTTCACCGTCAACGGCAGCCCGGTTTCCTCCGTTGATGTTTACAACTACCTCACTCCCGCTGTGGAGGAGACCTACAGCCTGTCCGTCTCCAAGACCGGCGGCACCAAGATCAACGCTCAGCCTCTGCCCGACGCTCAGCTGACTCTGGTCAATGTGGCCGGCAAGGATCTGACCGCTCTGGACAACGCCATCACCAGCAATGTCACCTTCACCTACGGCACCACCAACAGCACCAACGACTCCATCGTCTGGACCACCGGTGGTTCCACCGTCAGCTTCAACGGCCTGCCCGCCGGCAGCTACCTGCTCAAGGAGACCGGCGTGCCCAACGGCTACGAGAAGGCCGCTGACATCAGCATCACCCTCAACGCCAACGGCGAGGCCACCATGCACGACGAGTTCATCGAGATCTTCGTCTCCAAGCTGGACGCCACCTCCGGCGCCGAGCTGAAGAACGCCGTGCTGACCCTCAAGTCGGACGACGGCATCAGCCTGAATGATGTCACCTCCTCCAACGTCACCCTCAGCAAGAACGGCACCGAGATCAGCTGGAGCACTGTGGGCGCTCCCGCCGTGCTGACCAAGCTGCCCGCCGGCTACTACACTCTGACCGAGACCTCCGCTCCCGCCGGCTACTCCGCCGCTGCCCAGCAGAAGTTCAGAGTGGACGAGAACGGCAATATATATAATGTAAACGGCGCCGAGATTTCCGGCACCACCGTCATCATGAGAGACCAGCCGGTCGTTATCGAGATCAGCAAGCTCTACTGGAACGACGGTATCGGCTCCAACGCCGGCACCATCGACAAGGACGAGACCGGCATTCTGGCCGGCGCCAGGCTGCAGCTGAACGAGACCACCGGCAAGAGCCTTGCCAATGTCTCCGGCACCATCACCGTCAGCCATGACGCTGACAATATCATCAGCTGGACCTCCGGCTCCAAGGCCAACTCCCTGCGCGGTCTGCCCGACGGCTCCTACAAGCTGACCGAGCTCAGCGCTCCCGCCGGCTTCGACAGCGCCAAGGAAATTGAATTCACCGTAAGCGGCGGCAAGATCACCGCCTGCACCAAGCCCAACACCGGCGACGATTACACCGATGCTTCTGTCTCCATGTGCGACAAGAAGACCATCATGTACTCCGTTCAGGTCAAGAAGATCGACGCCTCCAACAAAGTCGGTCTGGCCGGCGCTACCATCGGCATCTTCGCCGAGGGTACCACCACCTTCACCGGCGACACCGCCATCGCCGTTTACGACTCCACCACCGAGCCCAAGGATCTGATCCTTGCCAACGGCAACTACATTCTCCGCGAGCTCTCCGCTCCCGCGGGCTACGACCTCAACGACGAGTGCATCGCCTTCACCGTTTACAACGGCGAGGTCAAGGACGTTGAAGCCTACACCATCACCAGCGAGGTGAAGGTCGACAAGCTCAGCGCCGAGAATGCCAATATCACTTCCTTTACCGACAAGGCTTATCCCTACTCCAACATCACCGAGTATGTGACTGCCAACGGCCAGAGAGTGCCCGACGAGATCATCGTCAAGGTTCCCTCCGCCAACGCCGGCAGCATCTCCGGCGCAAATCCCTCCGTCGTGTTTGTTGACGAGAACGGCTCCGTCGTCGCCGTCAGCAGCTACAGCGGCAACGCCGGCTCCACCGAAGAGGGCGGCTACCATTACTACCGCCTCAACAACCCCACAACTCCCAGCATCACCAACCAGAACGGCGTGAAGAGCAATGTCGACATCAACGCCGGCATCTACAAGAACGCCTATCTGGTTCTGGACGGCTCCAATGTCACCACCATGGAAGCATGGAAGGCTCTGGGAGCCACCATGTCCGTTGTTTACGGCGACACCGAGATCGTTCTGGGTGAGAAGGAAGTTGCCGCCGCCACCGATTCCGCCTTTACCCTCGGCGCGGTGCCCACCATTGGCTGGGTCAATTCCGGCAGCACCTTCTTCTACAAGGACATCACCGATATCCTTCTGGAGAACGGCCTTGCTCCCACCACCATCAGCGTCACCGCTCCGGACGGCACCACCGGTATGTACAGCCTCACCGCTGATATCTGCTACGGCAACGCCACTGATATCAACGCCGGAGGCAACCTCAGCAAGGTTTCCTCCGCCACCGCGGCAAACAATACCCAGACCTACTCCGGCACCTTCGCGAATGCCGGAAAGACCTACGACGACTTTGTCACCGCCAGAAACAGCTACAGCGATGTGCGCGCCTATCTGGCTCTGAGTCTGAACGGCCTTGACAGCTCCGCTGTTGATTTCAGCAAGTACAGCGTCTCTCTTGACTTTGTTGACACCAAAAACAGAGTCAACGATGTCAACGAGCTGACCTACGCCGACAACTTCGGCGACATGAACACCTGCTTCTATGTCAACATCAAGGGACTGGTCGAGGAGTGGCCCACCGGCGTCACCCTTTCCTCCACCAAGCAGAAGTGCCTTATCAGATATAAGGTGTTCGCCGAGGATGCCGAAGGCAATCTCACCAGCATCTCCAGCCAGGGTTCTCTGGAAGCCAGCTCTGACGGCAACGAAAAGAGCTCTTCCATAACCTATAACAAGAGCAATGTAGACACAAGCAGCGCTGAAAACTTTGCCAACTACGCTGAAAAGATCTACCTTTGCATCCAGGTCGAGTACGACAACCAGAAGGTCAAGGAGCTGCCCGACTCCATCAAGATCGTCACTCCCTCCGGCGAGAAGAATGTCGTTCTGTACGATCCGGGCGATCCCGTGACCACCACTGTCGACATCGCCACCTCCGGCGGAAACACCATCACCAAGGACGACATCGGCTCCATCCTCGAGGGCGGCAAGACCGTGGGCATCACCCTGCCCAACACCCTCACTCCCGTGGCCGACCGTTATCTCTACTCCGTCCAGCTGACCAAGAAGGACGATAACGGCACCGCCATCACATGGAATCCCGCCACCTTCCTGCTCTACGACGAGAATTCCGTTCCCGTCAAGCTGACCGGCAGCAACGGCAGCTATGAGTATGACTTCGACGGCGCCGCCGATCTGTCTGTGGCTCAGAGCAGCTTCAGCAAGAACGACACCACCTACACCGCCTCCACCGGCGCTACCCTCACCGGTGTGCCCGCGGCCATCAACTACAGCCTGCCCGGCGGCTTCACCGAGGGCTCCACCCTCCAGCTCAAGCTGACCTGCAACGGCAAGACTGTTGAGCTGCCCGCCCTGACCCTTGACGACGTCAAGGGCGCATGGACCGATTTCGATCTGTCCGAGCTGGGCATCGCCAACGGCAGCTATGTCACCATCGAGGTCATCGAGACCAGCGAAGAGAGCGCCGCCACCGTTGAGCTTGACTTTGTCTATCCTCTGGTCAACTCCAACGAGGCCGGTACCCTCACCGTGAACGGCCTGTGGATCGGCGACTACTACTTCGTCGAAACCAAGGCTCCCACCAACTACAAGAACGAGATCGCCACCGCCGGCTTCGCTCTGAACGAGTGGAACACCGAGGGCAATCCCGCCAAGGTCACTCTGGTCAACACCGCCAAGACCGGCTCCCTGAGCGTCGTCAAGACCGACGATACCGGCCGTGCTCTCAGCGGCGCCAGATTCAACCTCTATTCCGTGGCCACCGACTACAGCGACAGAGACAATCCCACTCTGGTCGCCCTGAACACCACCACCGATCCCATCACCGGCCAGATCTCTGTCGGCTCCTATGATTACGGCACCGGCAGCGGCTCGGTCACCGAGCTGGTCACCGGCAACGACGGCCAGATCAAGCTGACCAACCTGCCTCTGAACAGGATCTACTACGTGGTCGAGATCGGCGCGGCCCCCGGTACCAGCAACACCAACGGCAGCAGCAAGCTGCCCAGCCTGACCGCTGACGGCTCCGCCTATTACAACGCCTCTTACCTCTACGGTACCGCTCTGGGTGAGAACATCAGCACCTCCATCCCCACCATCACCTGGACCGATGCCAACGGCAACGGTATTCTGGACGAGGAAGAAAAGGCCTCTGCCTCTGAATCCGTCGTCACCGAGTCCATCACCAAGTACGAGGATGTTATCACCGTAAGCAATCAGGCCTTCACCACCACCATCGTCAAGAAGGACGTTCAGGGCAGCGCTCTGGCCGGTGCCAAGCTGATGCTCACTCCGGTCAGCGTTTCCGCTGATCTGAACGGCGTCTCCGGCGACGGTGTCACCGTGAACAACACTCCCGTCTACGATCAGAACGGCCAGCAGACCGGCGTTTCCCAGAGCATCACCTGGACCACCGGCGACGCCGCCGTCATCATCCGCGGCCTGCCCGAGGGTCTCTACAAGCTCACCGAGACCGAGGCTCCCGTAGGCTACGAGACCGCCGAGCCCGTCTTCGTCAGAATCGACGCCAGCGGCAACGCCTCTTACTCCGCCGCCGAGAACGGCGAGTACAAGAGCGGCACCGTTGAGATGACCGACAAGCAGAAGACCGGCACCATCACTCTCACCAAGAGAGACGCCGAGTCCAACGAGCGTCTGGCCTCCGTCCAGTTCAAGCTCAAGGTGGGCGACGTCTATGTCGACGCCAACTACGCTGACGGCGCCTACACCTACACCGGCCTGACCGCCGAGGGCAAGGTAA
>JAZSQO010000063.1:0-21174 GCA_045538015.1 Acutalibacteraceae bacterium
GTCAAGCTCCAGTACATCGGCGGAGGCACCAACACCTTCACTCCCGCCGACTTTGCCGACAAGGACATTGTTGTCACTCCCGCCGAGGGTACTGTCCTCGAGAATGAGGGCAAGGTGAAGTTCACCGTAGCCCACGGCGAGCTTGCCGACAGCTTCGAGATCACCGTCAGCAAGGCAAATACCGATGTGTTTGTTGAGAATCTGACCATCAACACCCAGCCTGCCGACCTCGAGTACACCGAGGGCGAGAAGCTGAGCCTTGAGGGTCTGACCGTCAAGCTGCATTACAGCGACGGCGAGAGCAACATCTTCACTCCCGCCGACTTTGCCGACAAGGACATCACTGTCACTCCCGCCGAGGGAACCGTCCTCGAGAATGAGGGCAAGGTGAAGATCACCGCCGCCTATGGCGAGCTTGCCGACAGCTTTGAAGTCACCGTCAGCAAGGCCGAAGGCCGCCAGATCGACCGCATCTTCGGAAGCGACCGCTACGAGACTGCCCTTGCCATCAGCTCCAAGGGCTGGCAGAAGGCCGACTCGGTCATAATCGCCAGCGGCGAGGACTTTGCCGACGCTCTGGCCGGCGCGCCCCTCTCCAAGGAGCTCAACGCCCCTATCCTGCTGGTGTCCAGGAACGACAACAGCCATGTTCTTGCCGAGATCAAGCGCCTTGAAGCAAAATCCGTCTTTATCCTCGGCGGTGAGAACGCCGTATCCTCTGCCCTCGAAAAGGCTCTGAAGGACAGCGGTCTTACCACCCAGCGGCTGAGCGGCTCCGACCGCTACGCCACCGCCATCGCCATCGCCAAGAAGCTGGCGAGCTTCAATTCCGGCACCGGCAAGGCCTTCATCGTCAGCGGCGAGAGCTTTGCCGACGCCCTTTCCGCCGGCTATGCCGCCGCCCGGACCGGCAGCCCCATTCTCTACACCAACGCCGCCGCCCTCAACGCCGCCACCGGTGAGTACATCGCCTCCGCCGGCATCAAAGAGGTCACCATCATCGGCGGCAGCGCGGCTGTGTCCGAGAATGCAGGAGCTCAGCTGGCCAAGCTGGCAAAGGTCAACCGCATCGGCGGCGAGGATCGCTACCTGACCTCCCTTGCCGTTGCCCGGAATTTCTTTGACCACACCGCCTCCGACCGCATAGCCGTTGCCACCGGCAAGGCTTTCCCCGACGCTCTGACCGGCGGCGCCTACGCCATCCGCATGGGAATGCCCGTGCTGCTGGTGGGCGACAAGGCCGATGAGGAGCTTGTCAAGTACCTTGACAACTGCGGCATCACCGGCATCACCGTCTTCGGCGGCGAGAGCGCTCTTTCCTCCGAGACCGTGGATTCGCTCAGATAAAAAAATATAAGCTGTGGATTCCCCCTCAGGTAAACACAAACGGAAAACAAAAGCCGCGCCCGGCCTCTTTGCGGAGGTCGGGCGCGGTGGTTTTTGCCTGATGGCGGCGCTTACCAGTTCAGCCAGTCGCTGAACCAGCTTTCCCAGTCGTAGCCGGAATTGCCGTTGCTGCCGCCGTAGTAGTAATCGTTGTAGTAGTTGTCGTAGTAGTAATCGTAATAATCGTAGTAGTCGTTGTAGTCATCGTAGCCGTAGTCGCTGTAGCCGAAGCCGGAGTAGTCGCTGTAGTAGTTGTTGTAGTAATCCTCCATGTTCTGGCTGCCGTAGGTATCGCTGTAGTAGTCGTCGTAGGAGGAGTACTGGTCGGAATTCTCGGAGTACTCGTCGTAGTAGCCGTAGTAGTCAGAGAAGTAATCGGAGAAGTAGCTGCCGGCGGTGCCGCCAAGATAGGCGGTGAAGAAGTCCTCCCAGCCGCCCCAGCTGTCCCAGTCGTAGTCGCTGTAGCTGTCGCCGTTTTCGGTGTAGTAGTCGCTCCAGGTGCCGTAGTCGTCGTAGGTGGAGTACCAGTCGGACCAGTCATAGCTGCCGGCGGCGCTCTGTACGCTGACAAACTCGCCCAGCAGGTCTATGTATTCGGCGTCAAAGCCCACATTGGCAAATATCTTTTCGATGGAGCGGTAGCTGGCCGAATCGCCGTAGGGCAGAGTGACCGCCATGCCGGACATATCCGAGCAGCCCCGGTTGGCCGAGCAGTAGACGATGGCGCTGGCCAGAGCCGACTTGAGAGCCTCGGCCTCGGCCACGTTATCCACCGAGCTGGCAATGGCCATCATGTCGGCGATGTCGGCCTCGGTGCTGAACAGACCGAGGAGGTCGTCCAGAGAGCGGCGCACGCCTTCGTTTTCGATGGTCCAGGTGAAGTTGGAGTCAAGGAGCTGATCCTTTGCGGCGAAGGCAAAGGTTCTCCATGTGGAGTAGACCAGCTTCATGTAGGCAAGGTCGACGAGAGCCAGAATGGCGTCGGAGCTGCCGCTTTCGGTGACGAAGTCGTCGCAGATGATCTTGGCAAGGTCAACGGTGGGGATGCCGGGGTCTTTGGCAAGGGCGTTGAGCCAGTATTTGTATTCCCAGCCGTAGCCCGACTCGTAGTCCTCGGAGGCGATCATGTAGTCGGCGAAGTCGTAGAGCATACAGGCAACTTCCATGGTGCTCATAAGGCAGGCGTCAAAGCCGATGAAGTCGAAGGTGACTCCGGCGTTGTAGAGAGCCTCGCCCATTTCGTCGATGGTCAGGGTGTCGTAGTAGTCGTATTCGTCGTAGCCCCAGCCGTCGACCGAGCCGGCGCCGTGGTCCCACATGATGAGCATATTGCGGTTGGCGGGATATTCCTCGGCGCAGTATTTGATGAAGTCGGTGAGGGTCTCGCCCTCGGTCATGTCCTTCTGACCCAGACGGCTCTCAACGGTGGTGAGGCGGCCGTTCTTGATGACATGGCGCTGGTTGGTGCCCGAGGCGATCTGGTTGGTGGACCACTTCTTGCAGCCGCCGGTCTCGATGATGATGTTGACGTTGCTGCCTATGGTGGCGGACATCATTTCCTTGATGTCGGCAAAGGCAAGACCGCTCTGGGATTCAAGGTCGCTGGCGCACATGAAGATCATGATGGTGACCTCATCGGTGCCGTCGCCCTTGATGGTGGTCAGCGGCTCGCGCAGAGAGGTGTCCAGCACATTGTTCTCCGGGATCTGGGAGAGGACGATGACCTCCTCGCCGGAGGGCTGGCTGCCGTTGTCGGTGTAGTCGCTGTAGTCGGAATCGGTGTCGGTGTAGTCCTCGAGGGTCACATAGTCGTAGTCGCCGAAGTCGTAGCCGTAGTTCTCGAAGAAGGAGCTGTAGTCTCCGTAGAGAGAGTCAAGATCCTCGGTGGAGCTGCCTTCCATCAAGGAAGGATCCATGGCATACTCGCTCAGCAGGTAGAGCATATCGGCGCAGCCGCACATGGACAGCAGCATGAACACCGACAGCACGACCGCGATGACGCTCATTGCTCTTTTTTTCATTTTCAGAAACACCCCTTTAATGATTGATTGCCTGAATCACCATTATAATACCATATATTTTCAGAATATACAATATTAATCGACCAAGGGGGATGATGAGATTATGATATTTTCCCTTTCGCTCAGATGACCAGCTCCAGCTCCCGGCGCAGCTGCTCTATGATGCGCTTTTCCAGCCGGGAGATGTAGGACTGGGAGATGCCCAGCCCGGCGGCCACCTCCTTCTGGGTGTGCTCCTTGTAGCCGTTGAGGCCGAAGCGCAGGTTCATTATGTGCCGCTCCCGGTCGCCCAGCCGGTTTACCGCCTCCAGCAGCAGACTGCGCTCGGTCTGATCCTCGATATCCCGGCTGACGATGTCCGGCTCGGAGCCCAGCACATCGGAAAGCAGCAGCTCGTTGCCGTCCCAGTCGGTGTTGAGCGGCTCGTCGATGGAGGTCTCCTGACGCAGAGAGGAGGTCTTGCGCAGGAACATGAGTATCTCGTTTTCTATGCACCGGGAGGCGTAGGTGGCCAGCTTGATGTTGCGGCTGGGGCAGAAGGTGTTGACCGCCTTTATCAGCCCGATGGTGCCGATGGAGATGAGATCCTCCACGCCGGCGCCGCTGGATTCAAACTTCCGGGCGATGTACACCACCAGCCGCAGGTTGTGGGTGATGAGCGGCTCCCGGGCCGATTCGTCGCCGCTGTTTATGCGCTCGAATATCCTCTGCTCCTCCTCCTTGGGCAGGGGCGCGGGCAGAGTCTCCGGGCCGTTGATGTAGGCCACGCCCTCCTCCCGGCGCAGCTTTTTCATTATATATATACGGACGCGGAAGAAAAAACGGTCGATGCGGCGCAGAATGTTCATCAGCTTCACTCCTTGGATAATTACAGCAGTATGTCGGGATTTACGATGGCGTGCAGCTCCCGTCCCACCCGTCCGGCGGTCAGGATGCCGATGTAGGCGTCGGCAGCCCTTGGCTTGCCTCCGGGCAGGACGGCGGTCACCGACTGAGGACGGAAGGCCAGCATCATGCCTCCTCCGCCCACTCCCGAGTAAGGCACCACCCGCAGTCCCGGCGGCGGGCTGTCCGGGGATATTCCATCCCGCCCGAAGTCGTCCACACCCTCGGGCAGCACCGGCCCCAGAGCCTCCCGCTCGGCCACGATGACCGGCAGGCCGGAGAAGGGCTCGGTGAGCAGATTGCCCGTGTCCACAATGGCCTCGAGGCTGACCCGCTGTCCCCGGTGGCATATCTCCACCCGGCACCGGGAGCGGATGAGGTTGCGCCGCCGCATCTGCCCGGAGAAAAGGGAGGTCACGGCGTAGCACACCACCGTGGCCAGCACCAGCAGCCCCGGCGGTATATCAATATATACAGCGCCGTTGTTGATTATCAGGCCCCGGGGAGAGGCCAGCAGCCACACCGCCAGCATCAGCCCGCCGTAGCACACCGTCACCGCGCCCAGCCACAGCGCCGACCGTGCGAACCGCCGCCAGCCGCCAAAGCCGAAGGCGGTCAGGGTCATCAGCCCGCAGGACACCGCCGTCAGCAGCCCGTTGAGGGGAAAGGGAAGAGGAGGCAGCAGTATGGAGCAGGAAAAGACCGCGCCCACCAGCCCTCCCAGACAAAGCCGCACCCGGGAGATGGCCGAGGCGGAAAGCTGCCCCGCCGCATACAGCAGGAAGTAATCCACCAGAAAATTGACCGATACCAGCACATCCAGATAAACCGTCTGCCGCAAAGCCGCCGCCTCCTTCTGCGGGAATTATACCTCAGGGGGAAGTGGAAAAAGGTCAAAAAGTCTGCGCGGGATGAATCGTGAAGGATAGTCTGATTTATGAGACGGAAATATAATGGAAGGGTGTGTGTTCTGCGGAACATAAATAGTGTAACATAAATATTGAATATTAACATATGATATGTTACAATAGAACACAAAGGTGGTGGTCGATCTGCTTCAATACCTTAACAACACACTTGGACTTGATGCGGCTCTTTCGGAATGGGAGGATTCAGAGAGGCTTCCGATTTTTCTGAAAAGCGGCCGAACATTCCATATCTTATCAATTTCCGGTACATCGTGCCTGCTTGTTGCCTGTGACGCGAAGGATTTTAACATAAGCGCGTTTGAAAAGCAGTCGCTCAAGCTGAGGCAATACTATTCGGGAAGCATCGTCTTATCCTTCGACAGATTAAGCTCTTATCAGCGAAAGGCTCTGATCGAGCGAAAAATACCCTTTATCGTTCCTGACAGCCAGATTTATCTTCCCTTTTTCGGCGTGGTTCTGAGAGAGCGCGCATCGGCGGCGGTTCCGGTAGTGGATAAGCTGTCACCGGCATCGCAGCTCGTACTGCTGCATCTGATATACACTCATGGCGCGATGAACAAAACGATGATCGCGGATAAAACCGGCGTTTCCAAAATGACCGTCACGCGCAGCGTAAAGGAGCTGCTGTCTGCCGGACTGGTTGTGTCAGAAAAAGCAGGAAACAGCGACTATATCCGAACCGCGTCAGACGGCAGGGACATATACGAAGCAGCCGAGCCGTATCTTATAAACCCTGTGCAGAAGAGAATTTATGTGCGGAGCTCGGATGTGCTTGACGCTCTGCCTTTTGCCGGGCTGAGTGCGCTCTCAAAAAAGACCATGCTTAATCCGTCCGGAACAGTATGCAGAGCGGTTTGGAGCCGCCGTTTTTCCGAGCTTGGCGATTTGGAAACAGTTGATCCAGACTGGACGACCGATAGCTGCATAGAGCTTGAGATATGGAAATATGCTCCCGGACCGCTGATGAAGCACGGCTGCGTGGATATTATTTCTCTCGCGCTGTCGCTGAAGGATACCCGCGATGAGCGTGTCGAGCAGGCGCTGGATGACTTATTGGAGGAATATATATGGTGATAGGGTTTGAATCGTTCAGAGAGCATTTCAGAGGGTACGAGGATTGCTACACAATAATCGGCGGTACAGCCTGCGATATCCTTATGGGTGAAGCGGCGCTGCCTTTTCGGGCCACAAAGGATGTCGATATGATTCTGCTCATCGAGAATCGTTTTGATGAGTTCGCCGGTGTGTTCTGGAGCTACATTAAATCCGGAGACTACAGATGCGGCTGGAGGAACTCCGAAATTCCGCATTTTTATCGCTTCACCGAGCCTCAGGCTCCCGGATATCCGATGATGATCGAGCTGTTTTCCAGAAGACCGGATTTTCAGCTTGATGAAAGTGTCCTCCTTACTCCGCTTCCCACATCTGACGAAGTGTCAAGTCTTTCGGCGATAATGCTGGACGATAATTACTACAATCTCATGCTTGAAGGGCGAAAGACAGTAGACGGCATCTCGGTTATGCAGGCAGAATATCTGACCGTGTTCAAGGCAAAGGCCTGGCTTGACCTCTCGCAGAAGAAGTCACAGGGTATTCATGTAAATGACCGTGACCTTCGCAAGCATAAAGGCGATGTGTTCCGTCTGTTTGCCATTATTGACCCCACTGTTCGCATTGAGCTGAATGATTCCGTAAAGGATGAAATGCGCGGCTTCCTTTCCGCAATGGAACAGGAGAACATCAATCTGCGTGATATAGGCGTAAGCGGTTTTACAGTAAGCGAGGCTCTGGATGGATTGCGAACCATGTTTTCCATAGCCGAATGATACATAACAGAAAGCACCCATCCCAGAACACCCCTCCGGCGCGCAGGTGAGCTTCACCTGCGCGCTTTTGCCTTACTTTGCACAACCGCCCGCACTCCTCACGGCCATTTACTATTAATCTTGAATCACTACTGAGAAATTTTGAAAAATCTTGAAAAAAGTATTGACAAGCGCGAATTAATAAACTATAATCACTATAGATTCTAAAACAGTAGTTCGCAAGGCCGACTACTTACTGAGTCAAGGAGGTTATTCAGCATGATGATTCAATTCAAAAAAGGCGTGCTGGAGCTGTGTGTGCTTTCCATGCTCAAGCAGGAGGACCAGTACGGCTACGATGTGGCGTCCAAGCTCTCCAAGAGCATCGATGTGGCCGACGGTTCCATCTATCTGGTGCTCAGACGGCTCAAGCAGGAGGAATTCGTCTCCTCCTATCTGGAGGAATCCTCCGGCGGCCCGCCCCGCAAATATTACGTGATAACCCGCAAGGGCGAACAGTTCCTCGGGGAGCTTGTTGACGAATGGCAGCAGCTGGTTTACAATGTAAACGGCATTATCGCCGGCGGCAAGGGCGGCGAGAGCGACATTATCATCCAGGCCATAGACCAGGCACAGAGCGCGCCTGACTCAGAGAACGGAGGTTACAACAGTGAACAAGAGTGAATTTATTGCGGCGATGGAAGCCCAGCTCATCCGCCTTCCCAAAGCGGACAGAGATGATATTCTCAACGATTACGAGAGCCATTTTGTCAACGGCGTAGCCGAAGGCAAAACCGAAGATGAGGTCAGCGCTCAGCTGGGTGATCCCGTGGAGCTGGCTGCCGTTTATCTTGAAAATCTCCCCGAGGGCGCCAAGGGCGCTCCCTACATTCCCGCTCAGGAGCCCGAGGCCGAGCCTCAGCCCCAGCCCGAGTATAAATACGAGCCTCAGCCCGAGCCGGTGTATTCCCAGCCCGCCTATACCGAGCCGGAAAGCAAGTCCGGTGAGGTGGACACCCTTGGAGTGGTGGCAGTGGTCCTGCTGTCGGTCTTTGTGGCTCTGCCGGTGCTGTGGTCCATCGCCGGCGTTATCCTCGGAGCCTTCAGCGTCGCCATCGGCTGCTTTGCCGTCGCGGTGGCCATGGTAGTTCTCGGCGTCACAACCATGGGCTGGAGCGTTCTGGCCTCCATCGGCATCATCCTTCTGGCCGTGGCCGTGCTCGCTCTGGGCACTCTGGCACTGGTTCTGGGCATCATGGCCATCAAGGGAACCGTGCTGCTGGTCAAGTGGTATATCAGCATCTGCAAGAAAATGATCGGAGGTACCAAGTAATGAAATTCAGAGGTAATGTGACCGCTGCGGTCATCAGTCTGGTAGTTTTCCTCGGTTTCGCGGTGGCAGGCGGCGTGTGCCTTGCCTCCGGCTTCACCGAGCTGGTTCAGAATTCCGATGTCATCAACAACTTCGGCGATCTGGTGGAGTTCGTGGACGATTTCAGCTTCAACATCGACCTCAACGGTGTGAACATGGACGAGGACGCCGACCGCGCCTCCGCCTACTACGCCCGCACCCTCTCCGAGAGCATCGACAGCATCGCCATCAAGTCCACCGGCTGTGCCGTGGAGCTGCGCGAGGGTGACGAGTTCTCCGTCAGCTTCACCGGCATGGTTCCCGGCGGCAAGTATGACGACCTCAACGCCAGCAGCGCCGGCCGTCTTCCCGTTTCCTCCGGCGATGTGTCCGGCAGCGATGTCTCCGCCAGCGACGTGGCTTTTGACGCCGCCTATTACGAGAACTCCGGCATCATCTCGGCCCGTCTCAGCGGCAGCGAGCTGACCGTGGACATCGACGCCACCGTTCACCTGTCCGGCTTCAATATGTCGGTCAACGCCAATGTGGGTCAGGTCGTGATCACCGTTCCCGTCTCCTACAGCGGCTCCGTGGAGGTCAAGGATGTCTTTACCGAAATGAAGGTTTCCGGCCTTTCCCTGAGCGAGCTCATTCTGGAAAACTGCATGGGTGAGACCGAGATCAGAGCCTGCTCCATCGATATGCTCACCGTCAGCAACATGGCCGGTGAGGTGGATGTGAACAACAGCTCCATCGGCGGCGTGTGCTTTGAGAACATCGCCGGCGAGATCAATGTGGATTCCGATTCCGCCTTCACCAACGACAGCGTCATCGACAGCGTCGCCGGTGAGATCAATATCGAGCTGCCCTACGGCTCCAGGCTGAACGTCGAAAAGAGCGGCGTGCTGGGCGAGGTGGACATCGACCGCCGGATCGACGGCGATGCCGGTGATGTCGTTCTGGAAATCTCCAGCGTCATGGGCGAGGTTACCGTGGAGATCAACGACTGATAAGATAAATAATTCATAAAACAGAAGCTGCCCCGGGCGTGATTGCTCCGGGGCAGCTTTTTAATATTATACTGTGCAGTGGTCAATATTCCTCTTTCAAAAGGAAATCCGCAAGATGAATTACCTTGACGCCGTTGAAGCTGCCGCCGGCAAGTTCATCGAGGGTGACGATGTATTTCGGATAGTGATCCTTAAGCTCGAGCAGATTTGCCGCCTCTCTGTCAGAGGCTTCGGGCAGATTTCTGCACACCTGCACATAGATGCGCTCGCCGCGCTTCATGGCAACAAAGTCTATCTCCTTGGAATCGTTTTTGCCGATATAGACCTCATAGCCTCTGCGGCGCAGCTCAAAGTAAACGATGTTTTCGAGCATGGAAGCAACCGATTGCGGCTTGAAGCCAAGTATGCAGTATTTGAGCGCGGAATCAGCAAGGTAAAACTTCTCCTGTGTCTTTAACACAGATTTGCCTTGCAGGTCATATCTCGGACATCTGTAAATTACAAAGGCTTTCTCAAGCCAGTCAATGTAGTTGTAGATGGTTTCCACCGTCAGGGAACGCTGTTCGCTTTTCAGGAACTTAACCACCGCGTTGGCTGAAAAAGTCTTTCCGACATTCTCGACGATAAAGCGGACAACACGGTTGAACAGCTCCTGATTGGTAATGGCGTGGCGGCGCGCGATGTCGTTGCTGACTACCGAGGTGTATATTCCTTCGACGATCTGATAAGCGGTCCGCTCATCGTAATTGCCGAGGGCGACGACCGGAAAACCGCCGAAGCGAATGTACTCGCCCAGCAATTCTTTTTTGGAAAGTCCGCTGTCTTTTCTGAAGTCAAGGTACTCTTTGAAGGACAGCGTGAAAACCGGGATGAGAACATATCTGCCGCTGAGATAGGTGGAGATCTCGCCGGACATCAGCTTGGAGTTTGAGCCGGTGATATATATATCCACATTCTCATCCTCAAACAGACTGTTGACCACCTTTTCCCAACCGGTAACCTCCTGAACCTCGTCCAGCAGCAGGTAGTATCTTTCGCTGTCGGTTATCCGTGCTTTTATATCGCTGTACATCTGCTGTGCGGTGACATCATCACCGAAGGTCAGAGAGGTATAACGCAGGGATATGATGTGGTCTTTATTTATACCGGTCTCAGTCAGGTGCTCGCTCAGCATCTCCAGAATGGTGGACTTTCCGCTGCGTCGGATTCCGGCAAGAATCTTTACCAGCGGAGCGTCGATGTACTTTTTGAGCAGCTCAATATAATTCGGTCTGATTATCATTTCAATCACCGTCCTTGATATCAGTATACGCAAAAAGTGTCCGATGTTCAATAAGTTTTTGCTTAATTTAAGTAAAAACTTTCTGAAAGGAGGGTGCTGTTTACGGCAGAAGAGGAATGTGACGAGCGAAACAGAAACAGAAAATGCGGTGGTCAGGTGTGCAGACCGCCGCATTTTTGAAATCAGTATTACTATGCCCGGCGTGCCGTCATTTCCACGTATAGGTTATCAGCCCGTAGATATAAAGGAAGATGACCACAGCCGGAATAACGAACCGGAACAGCGGCTTCATCCAGCTTCTGACCTTCAGACCCTCGCCGGCGTTGGCTTCGGCAACGAGGTTATCCCAGCCCCAGCCCCACTTGTTGCAGCAGAACAGAGTGTACACAAGGCAGCCCAGAGGCAGCAGGTTCACGTTGACGATGAAGTCCCAGATGTCCAGCACATTGGTGTTCTCGGCAAAGGGATGGAAGTCGCCCCACTCGCTGTAGCCAAGAGCGGTGGTGGAGGCCAGCAGAAAGACGCCTATGGCGCAGATGACACTGCCCTTGGGGCGGCTCCAGCCGGTCAGCTCGCGCACGCAGGCAAGGATATTTTCAAACACGGCAAAGACCGTGGACATGGCGGCAAAGACCATGAACAGGAAGAACAGCGCGCCCCACCAGCGGCCGGCGTTCATGTTGTTGAACACGGTGGCCATGGTGTTGAAGAGCAGTCCGGGGCCGGCGGTAACCTCGAGGTCGTAGGTGAAGCAGGCGGGGAAGAGGATAAGTCCGGCGACGATGGCCACAAGGCAGTCGAGGCCGGCGATGTTGACCGCTTCGCCCAGCAGAGAGCGCTCCTTGCCGAGGTAGCTGCCGAAGATGGCCATGGAGCCGATGCCCAGGGAGAGGGTGAAGAAGGCCTGATTCATGGCCGCCACAACGGTGGAGCCGGTGATCTTGGAGAAATCGGGAACGAGGTAGAAGCGCAGACCCTCGGCGGCGCCCTCCATGGTGAAGCTGCGTCCGGCCAGCACGAGCATGATGACCAGCAGAGCCACCATCATGTATTTGGTGATGCGCCCAAGGCCGCCCTGCAGCTTAAAGCTGACCACAAGAAAGCCCACGGCCACGACGATGGCGGTAAAGCCGAGATTGACCGGGGTGCTGGAAAGCATCCCGCCGAAGGTCAGGCTCTGATTTTGCCCCGCAAGGAACTTGACGAAATAATATATCATCCAGCCGGCCACGGTGGAGTAGAAGCTCATCAGGCACACGTTGCCCGCCAGAGCGAAGTAGCCGTGAAGATGCCATTTGTGGCCGGGCTTCTCCAGCTTCTGATACATTTTTACCGGGCTGGCCTGAGAGGCGCGGCCCAGAGCCAGCTCCATGGTCATCACCGGCAGGCCGATAAGCACGACGCACAGCAGATAAACAAGCACAAATCCGCCGCCGCCGTTCTGGCCGGTCAGCCACGGGAATTTCCAGACATTGCCGCAGCCGATGGCACAGCCGGCGCTGAGCAGAATGAAGCCCAGCCGGCTCCCCAGTCTTTCTCTTTTCATTGGTTTTTCCTCCTGAACACGCCTGACGGCGCGCGTTTTCCTCTGATTATATCACTAACCGGCGGGGAAATACAATATTCAGCCGACTATTGGGGAGAATAAAAAACAGCGCGCGCTCCACCTGCTCAAATCGTTGACTTGAGCAGGTGCTTGTAATATACTTTTATTGTGCCTCGAAAAAAGGGAAAAAGAGGGAAGAAAAATGAAGAGTACATTCCGCACCGCTCTTTCTTATCTTGAGATAATCGCCAGCGCCGTGCTGCTGGCGCTGACCTACCAGCTCTTTATCGTGGAAAACGGCTTTGCCCCGGCGGGCCTCAACGGCATCGCCACCATGGTGCAGTACAAGACCGGCTTCAGCATCGGCTATATGTCCCTGCTGATAAACACGCCGCTGTGTGCGCTGGCCTACTTCCTGCTGGACAGAAAATTCGCCCTGCGCTCCTTCTGCTTCTGCGTCACCTACTCGCTGGTGTTCCTCTTTTTTCAGCGGCTGGGGCTGGAGGAGTTCCAGTATGTCACCGGCGGCCACGACACCATCTATCCGGTCATTCTCAGCGGCGTCATGGGCGGGCTGGTGTACGGCATCTGCTTCCGGCAGCGAGCCTCCACCGGCGGCACGGACATCGTCTCCAAGTATATAAGCGAAAAGAAGCCGGAGCTCAACTTCTTCTGGGTGACCTTCGCCCTCAACGCGGTGGTGGCCGCGGCCTCCTTCTTTGTCTACGCCCAGCCGGCAGAGGACGGCGGCATGGTGTTCAACTATAAGCCGGTGTGCCTGTGCGTGCTATACTGCTTCATTTCCAGCTTTGTGGGCAGCCACATCATCCGGGGCACCAAGACCGCCTGCGAATTTACCATCATCACCTCCCATCCCGACCAGCTGGTGAGCGAGATATCCACCGTCCTGCGCCACAGCTGCACCAAGATATCCGCCGTGGGCGGCTTCACCAGCGGCCAGAAGAGTATGCTGGTGTGCGTGGTGAACAACCACCAGATAGCCGACTTCCAGAATATACTCAAGAAGTACGACGACACCTTCGCCTTCTCCAAAACCATCAACGAGACCTACGGCAATTTCGTCAAGGTGAAGTAGAGGCGCGGACAACAGCCGTGTGATTCAACAGAATAAAAGAACAAAACCGAACCCTGAGCAAACAGAGTTCGGTTTTGTTTTATGCGCGGTCAGTCATCGTAGCTCAGACCGTAGCCCAGCTCAAACTGAAGCCGCGGAGAGGGACTTCCGATGTCATTGTTTGTTCTGTACCAGGGCATGGGCAGCTTTCCGCTGAAATCCTGATCGCCGAAGAGCACGGGAGCCACAGCGCCGCCCTCGGAGCCGGGCAGATAGCACATGACCGCCGCGTCCCAGCCGTCGATATGATCGGACACCAGCACGTTGCGTCCGGCAACGATGAGCGCCACGGTGGGCTTGCCGCTGTTTCTGGCAAATTCAATAAGCTCCGCGTTGCCCTCAAGGGCGTTGTTGCCGGTGAGGCCGATGTTGTCCGAATCGCCGTACCATTCGGCGTAGGGAGCCTCGCCCAGACCGATGATCACCACGTCGGCCTCGTCAACACGGCCGCGGTCGGTGATGATCTCAATATTGCTGTGGGATCCGGCGTATGCCTTGAGGCCGTCGAGGATGGTTACACCGGGCATTATGCCGCCGGTGTTCGCGTCGGTGTCGCCGCACCATGAGCCGGTCCAGCCGCCGCACTGAACGCCCACATCGTCAAGAGCCTGACCCAGAACCAGTATCTTTGTGTTGTCCTTCAGAGGAAGCACATCGTTTTCGTTCTTGAGAAGAACGAGGGATTTTGCCACCAGCTGCTGAGCCAGCTGACGATATTCTTCGGAGCCGAGCTCGGTGACAGCGGAGGGATTCTGCTCGTTGTACGGGTCATCGAGAATGCCCATTTCGATCTTGACCTTTATGATTCGGGTCACCGCGTCGTCAACGCGTTCCTCGGGGATCAGTCCGTCCTCCACAGCGTCGGCGATTATGCGCGCGACCTTTTTGTAGTTATAGGGCTGCATGAGCATATCAACGCCGGCGTTTATGGACAGCACCACATTTTCCTCCAGAGACCCGCCGGACAGCTCGTTTACCGATTCCCAGTCGGAAATGACAAAGCCGTCAAAGCCCAGCTCGCCCTTGAGAAGGTCGGTGAGCAGCTCCTTGTTTTCGTGCATACGCACGCCGTTTACCGAACCGTGGGAGGGCATGATGATCTTCACGCCCGCGTCTATAAGAGCCTCGTAGGGCGGCAGCAGACGCTCTCTGAGCTCGTCCATTCCGATAACGGTGTCGCCGCGGTCGAGGGGCGTGCCGTTGCTTCCGTAAGCGGTTCCGTATTCGGTGCTTCCGTCACCGATGAAATGCTTGCCGCAGGCCATGACGCCCTGAGAGATAAGGCCTTCGGCATATGCCTTGCCAAGGGTCGTGACTATGGCGGTGTCGCTTGAGTAGCACTCGTAGGTGCGGCCCCATCTGGGATCGTCGGAAACAGCCACGCAGGGGGCGAAATTCATAAGGATGCCCGCGAGCTTCATTTCGTTAGCCACGGCCTGACCCATCTGATAGGTAAGCTCGGGGTCGTTGGCGGCACCTATGCCGATGTTGTGGGGGAAAACCACAGCGCCCTGCATCTTGCCCACACCGTGAACAGCGTCTATGCCGTACAGGATCGGAATGGGAGTGTCGCTTGCGAGGCTGGCTCTGTGATAGCTGTTGATAAGCTCCTTCCACTCCTCGACGGTCCAGCCGCTGTTGGTGAAATCGCCGCCGCCGCTGAGCACCGAGCCCACGGGCATCTGGAGCAGATAGGTGGAGGCTATGGCGTCGTTCTGGGCCTGAACCATCTGAGAGGCCTTCTGCATAAGGGTCATGCCGGAAACTATCTGCGCGGCGCGCTCCCCGGATGACAGCTCACTGCCGGAAACAACGGGAGACTCGTTCAGAGGCTCCGGCCTGCATCCGCTCAGAACCGTGACGGCGAGAAGGGCAAGAACGAGGATAACGGATAGAATTCTTCTGGGCGCTGAATGTAACATACTGTACCTCCATTTTTTATTCTGGATTTTATTTGGCCGGCTGACTTGCAGGCACGGCTGATTTTTATGAGTATATCATATGGCTGCCGGAATATCAATCGCGTCCGGCGAAGTCTGAGGCTGCGGTCTTTCCCGCGCTCAGCTTCTCCGCCGCCCATGGAAGAAATCTCCTCACGCCGAAATTCACCGCCGCCGAGGTGAACAGAGTGACAAAGGGGAAAACGGCGTAGGCGTATCGAGGCTCCGGAATGCCGAAGGAGGTCACCAGAGCCAGCAAAGCGGCGGCTCCTGCGATGAGGAGAAACTCCGCCCGGAATTTCGGACGCAGGCGGCAGGAGAAATACAATCCGGCAATGGCCACTACGGGTACGAAATACCAGTATTCAAAGAACATATAGAGGAGCTTGACGGCCACGGCTTTTGCCGTCACAAGGGGATGGGAGAGGATATATTCCCGGCCCAGCTCGCCGAGGAGCAGGTGCTTTTCGTAGTAGTCAAGATCGGGACGGGCCATAATGGCGTCGTACTGCCCGTCGGCATAGGCGGCCTCGGGGAGGGAGAGGTCGAACATCGCCGCCGCGTTGTCGCTGTTGAGCAGATAGACCGACATTCCGGAGTAGCCCTCGGTGAAGATGAGGTGGCCGGTCTCCCGGTAGTTTATGGCGCCGATGGAAAGCATTATCACTCCGGCGGCGCCGAGGAGGGCGAGAAGATGCTTTGCCGGGTATTTTTTCTGTATCGTCCGGAAGATCATCCAGCCCATGAGTGGAACCAGCAGCAGACCCAGCACAGGCCGTATAACAAAGCCCACAAACAGAGCGATAAAGGCGCAGGTCAGCCGTTTTTCCGAAGCAATGTCCTTTCGGGACAGCAGCCACACGCAGAACACCAGCGCGGCCATGTACCATGTCTCGGTGACCACGCAGCCCGGAGCGGCGTAGTGGATGCGCCACAGCATCAGGCAGTGCATCAGCACGGAAAAGCCGCCCACGCCGCCGAAGAAATTGCGCTCGGCGCAGTACAGCGTCACGCAGACAAGACCGAAGAGGGAGTACTGGGCAAGGGCGATGAGGATGTCTGCCCGGGACACCGCCCGGATGAGGGTCAGGATGGCCGGGTAGCCGAAGGGCACCACGAAATTCTCCCGGTCGCGCAGGGTCTGGATGAAATGGCCGCTGTCAAGAAAATTATCGGCGATGCTTATGTACATTTTACTGTCGCCGTTGTAGTAGACAAGACTGCCCGTCCACACAAGGCTCAGGAGCATGAGCAGGGCGGCGGAGCCGGCGAAGATGATGATCTTGCACAGCCGGTGGCGGCGGTCGCAGAATTCGCCGAGCCGGTGGTAAAGGCCGGTGACGAAACCGGCGGCTCTGGTCAGCATGGCAGACACCTCGAATCATATATATTAATGAAAACGCCGAACGCGCAACAAAAATATACCACCTACCCCCAAAGGTGTCAAGCCGGGCAAAAGTCTCACGAAACCCACCCTCCCGGGGCGGTGTCAAAAAATAATCCACCCGCCGGTGTCTATTTTGGCATAATACCGCATTGACAGAAGGAGGCCGTTGTGGTAAAGTATTTGGAGTACCGAGATAAGGAGGCTTAAAAGCCATGTACAGCATCCTCAGGAACGCCCGTGTATTCACCGGACATGAGCCGGTGCGATTCGACGTTCTCGTAAAAGATGGTGTTATTGTTTCTCTCGGCTCCTCTCTTGATGTCCCCACCGGGGCGAAAGTATTTGATTTTTCCGGATTTTCCGATCCCGTTATATTTCCCGGCTTCTGTGATGTTCATGTGCATCTCAGGGAGCCGGGTTTTTGTTATAAAGAGACGGTAGCCAGCGGGACTCTTTCGGCGGCTGCGGGCGGCTACACCACCGTCTGCTCCATGCCCAACCTCAGCCCTGTGCCCGACAGCGCGGAAACTCTGGCCCTTCAGCTGGAGGCCATTGAGAAGGACGCGGCGGTGGAGGTCATTCCCTACGGCTCCATCACCGTGGGGGAAAAGGGCGGCGCTCTCAGTGATATGGAGGCCATGGCGCCTCACGTTATCGGTTTTTCCGACGACGGCAAGGGCGTGCAGACCGACGAAATGATGGAGCAGGCCATGCTCCGGGCCAAGGCTCTGGGCAAGCCCATCGTGGCTCACTGCGAGGACGAGAGCCTGCTTCACGGCGGCTACATACACGACGGCGAATACGCCGCCAGGCACGGCCACAAGGGCATCTCCTCGGCCAGCGAGTGGAAGCAGCTGGAGCGGGACATCGAGCTGGTCAGAAAGACCGGCGTGCGCTACCATATGTGCCACCTGTCCACAAAGGAGAGCCTCGAGCTTATCCGCAAGGCCAAGGCGGAGGGCCTGCCGGTCACCTGCGAGACCGGGCCCCACTACCTTGTTCTGTGCGACGATGACCTGCAGGAGGACGGCCGCTTCCGCATGAACCCGCCTCTGCGGGCCGCCGCCGACCGGGACGCTCTGGTGCAGGGCGTTCTGGACGGAACCATAGATATGCTGGCCACCGACCACGCTCCCCATTCGGCGGAGGAAAAGTCAAAGGGTCTTGCCGGAAGCGCCTTCGGCATCGTGGGCCTTGAGACCGCCTTTGCCGTGATGTATACAAAATTCGTAAAAACAGGCGTAATGACCCTCGAGCGGCTTGTCGAACTGATGAGCGTCAAACCGGCTCAGCTGCTGGGCGCCGGCTGTGCCGAGCCCATCGCGGTGGGTCGCGCCGCCGACCTTACGGTGTTTGACCTGGGCGAGGAATACACCGTTGACCCGGAGCTTTTCCGCTCCAAAGGAAGGGCCACTCCCTTCGCCGGAGAAAAAGTATCCGGCCGCTGCATAATGACCATGGTGAAAGGAAAGACAGTATGGCAAAGCAAATAGACAAGAAGATCGTGCTGCGCACCGGCGAGGAATTTCCCGGCAGCGGCTTCGGCGCGGATGTGGCAAGGGTGAGCACCCTTGTGTACAACACCTCCATGTTCGCCTATCAGGATATACTCTGTGACCCGGCCAGCCGGGGACTGATGGTGCTCATGACCTACCCGGTCATCGGCTCCACCGGCATCGTCTACGACGACGAGGGCGTGATCCCCTGCGCCGCCGGCCTTGTGGTCCGTGAATACAACGACCTGCCCAGCAACTTCCGCAGCAAGGGCACCCTGAGCGGCCTGCTCCGCCTCCACGGCATTCCCGCCATCGAGGGCGTGGACACCCGCCGCCTTGCCCGGCTCATCCGTGACAGGGGCGAGGTGGAGGCCATCATCGTGGACGTCGACACTCCCGCCGAGGAGGCCGTGGCCATGATCGAGGCCGAGGCCGGCAAGTCCGCCGCTCCCGAGCTGAGCGGTGAGCGCCGCCGCTTCGGCGATCCCGAAAGCGCCACCCGCATCGCCGTTATCGACTGCGGCGCCAAGGAGAGCATCGCCAGAGGCTTTGCCGACCGAGGCTGCGCCGTGACTGTTTTCCCCGCCGACGAGACCGCCGAGGAGATCGCCGGCTTCAAGCCGGACGGCGTTGTGGTGGCCGGAGGCCCCGGCGCTCCCGAGGACTATGCCGCCGTTATCGACACCATAAAGAGAATGACCGGCCGGTTCCCCATCTTCGGCATCGGCACCGGAATGTGCATGGTGGCCGCCTCCCGGAGCGCCAGAGCCGCGCGCATGAAGGACGGCCACCGGGGAGCCAACCGCCCCATGCGCTGGCTGGAGAGCGGAAAGATCAACGTGTCCTCCCGCAACTACGGCTGGGCTGTCAGCGAAGAGGCTCTGACCGCCGCCGGAATGACTCCGCTGTGCAAGGACATCCTTGACGGCACCGTCACCGCCGCCGCCGACCGTGCCAACAAGCTCTACGGCACTCTCCACTACCCGGAGCTGTGCGCCGACACTCAGGACAGCGACCGTCTGGCCGCCGAGTTCATCACCATGATAAAGGAGGGCGGAGAGAATGCCTAAAAGAACCGACATACGCAAGGTAATGGTCATCGGCTCCGGCCCCATCGTTATCGGTCAGGCCGCCGAGTTTGACTACGCGGGCACTCAGGCCTGCCTCGCCCTCAAGGAGGAGGGCTACGAGGTCATTCTGGTCAACTCCAACCCGGCCACTATCATGACCGACACCACCATCGCCGACAAGGTATACATGGAGCCGCTGACCCTCGAGTATGTGGCCCGTATACTCAGATATGAGAGACCCGACGCCATCGTTCCCGGCATCGGCGGCCAGACCGGCCTCAACCTCGCCATGCAGCTGGCCCGCAAGGGCATTCTGCGTGAGTGTCAGGTGGAGCTGCTGGGCACCAGCTGCCAGAGCATCGAGCGGGCCGAGGACAGAGAGCTGTTCAAGGAGCTGTGCCAGAGCATCGGCGAGCCGGTGCTGCCCTCGGTCATAGCCACCACCCTTGAGGAAGGCATCGCCGCCGCCGAGGAGATCGGCTACCCGGTGGTGCCCCGCCCCGCCTTCACTCTGGGCGGCACGGGCGGCGGCTTTGCCGACAACGAGGAAGAGCTGCGGGAGATCATGATAAACGGTCTTGCCCTTTCGCCGGTCTCTCAGGTACTGGTGGAAAAGTCCATCAAGGGCTTCAAGGAGATCGAATACGAGGTCATGCGCGACGCCTCCGGCACCGCCCTTGTGGTGTGCAACATGGAGAATGTGGATCCCGTGGGCGTGCACACCGGCGACTCCATCGTTGTGGCTCCCACTCAGACCCTCTCCATCGAGGAGTGCGCCATGCTGCGCACCAGCGCCCTGAAGATAATCACCGCCCTTGAGATCGAAGGCGGCTGCAACGTCCAGTTCGCCCTTGATCCCGTTTCCTTTGAATACTACGTCATCGAGGTCAACCCCAGAGTTTCCCGCTCCTCCGCCCTTGCCTCCAAGGCCAGCGGCTATCCCATCGCCCGTGTCACCGCCAAGGTGGCCGTGGGCATGACCCTCGACGAGATCATTATAAGCAATCAGCCCGCCTGCATGGAGCCGGCCCTTGACTATGTGGTCATGAAGGTCGCCCGCTTCCCCTTCGACAAGTTCGTCACCGCCTCCAACGCCCTCTCCACCCAGATGAAAGCCACCGGCGAGGTCATGAGCATCGGACGCACCATCAAGGAAGCACTGCTCAAGGCGGTGCGCTCGCTGGAGATCGGTGCCTGCCATCTCCACCTTGCCAAGTTCGACGGTAAGAGCAGGGACGAGCTGCTGGCATACATCAAGGGTGCCACCGACGACCGCATCTTCGCCATCGCACAGCTCATTCGTCTGGGCTGCCCACTGGAGGATATCCACGACCAGACCAAGATCGACCTGTTCTTCCTGCGTGAGGTGCAGCAGATCATTGCCATGGAAAGTGCCGTCGCCGCCGCTCCCGGCTGCCCCGAGGTGCTGCGTGAGGCCAAGCGCATGGGCTTTGCCGATAAATACATCTCCCGCCTGTGGAGCAAGCCGGAGATCGACGTTTATAGCCTCCGCAAGGAAAATAATATATTCCCCGTCTACAAGAGCATCGACACCTGCGCCGCCGAGATCGCCGGCTACACTCCCTATCTCTACTCCACTTACGAGCAGGAGAACGAGTCGCAGGTCACCGACCGCCGCAAGATAATCGTCCTCGGCTCCGGCCCCATCCGCATCGGACAGGGCGTCGAGTTCGACTACTCCACCGTCCACGCGGTCAACACCATCCGCAAGGCCGGTTACGAAGCCATCATCATCAACAACAACCCCGAGACCGTCTCCTCCGACTACACCACCTCGGACAAGCTCTACTTCGAGCCGCTGACCGTGGAGGACGTAATGAACATCGTTGAGCTGGGGCAGCCCGAGGGAGTCATCGCCTCTCTGGGCGGACAGCCCGCCATCAACCTTGCCCACGATCTTGACCGCCGCG
>JAZSQO010000012.1:0-2927 GCA_045538015.1 Acutalibacteraceae bacterium
CGGCAGCCTCACATATGAATCGGAGTGCGCTGAGCAATGACATGTGATCCAGCTCCTTTCGTTATAGGATCAGATTGCGGATATGCCGCGGTTGGTCGCAGGCAGGCTGCGGCTGGTCGCGGATATGCCACGACCGGTATATTTCAAAGATAAAGTGCGTTTACGGCGTTGCAGAACAACACACCGATCACGCCGGTGCATATTATACCACAAAGCGTAAGGTCGGTGTGAAAAATATATTTTAATAATTCGCAGGTATTTTGTAAAGGATGACAGCGTTTATCAGTTCTTTGCGCTGTCCTGAGCCTTCTTGACAAGGCCGTTGAGCGACTTGCCGAACAGAGTCCACTGCTCAGGAAAGCGCGACTGACCGGACAGATGCTTTTCGCCGCCCTCGAAGTAGCAGTCAATACGCCAGCACAGACCCTCGCGCAGAGACGGCCACTGCTCCTTCCAGCCCAGCAGATCGATCTCCTCCATCTCCTCAAGGAAAAGAGCCAGATCGCTTTCGGTGGTGGGGAAGCTCTCGTAATCCACATTTTCCAGCACCGGGCGACTGTCCTCAAAGCTGAGTATGGGCTTGTCCTCGGCGTCGTAGGATATCAGCTCCACAAACTTGTCCTTGGCTGCCTCGATGGCCGCCAGCTCGTCCTGAATGGCGTCGGTGGGCTCGTCCTTGACTCCGCAGCGTACGCAGCGGTCGACAAAGTCGATCCATATGTAATTGACCGGTTTGATCATGTTCCACACGGCGAAATGCAGGTCGGTGAAGCCGGAATATGCCGGGTTTTTGCTGCTTTCCATATAGGACACCTCGAATTAATTGCGAAAATGGCTTCAAGCGGGCTATTCGTGCTTGAATTTCAGCCAAAACGCAGTATAATAAAGTAATAACCCTTTTCTCACAGCTGACCGATTAACCGGCTCGGTGAGAAATAACTCGTATTATTTTATCACATTCGCCGCGCCGCGTCAATATCCCGCTTCGCGGCCGGATTCGGGAGGTGGGGGATATGGCGGGCAACCCAAAGCAGAAGCTCAAGCTGCTCTATGTGGCCGACTATCTGCGCCGGTATTCCGACGACCAGCATTCGGTGTCGGTGGCGAGCATAATCGAGCATCTCAAGGGGCTGGGCATAGACGCCGAGCGCAAGTCCATCTACACGGACATCGGCGTGCTCAAGGAATACGGCCTCCCCATCGAATACAGCACCACACCTCAGGGCTATTACCTCGACCAGACCGACTTTGAGCCTTGCGAGCTCAAGCTGCTTATCGACGCCATAAAGGCCTCTCCGGTAATTTCTCAGCGCAAGACTGCCGCTCTGACCCGCAAGCTGTGCGCCATGACCAGCGTCTACAACGCCGAAAAGCTGTGTCCCGGAGACAAGGAGCCTCGCCACTCGGCGGTAAAAAGCGAGAACGAGGAATTCTACTACAGCATCGACCAGATAAACGACGCCATCCTCAACGGACGCAAGCTGCGCTTTATTTATCATCACCGGGTGCTGGCGGGCAATCTGCCGGTCTTTGACGCCGGCCGGGAGTTTATCATCAGCCCCTATGCCGCCATCTGGCATCAGGATAAATATTATGTGGTGGGCAACTATGAAAAATACGACGACCTTTCCCACTACCGCATCGACCACATGAAAAAGGTGCAGTGTCTGAACAAGCCGGCACGCCCCATAAGCGAGGTCAGCGAATACGAGACCTTCGATGCCGCCGAATACACCCGCCGGGTGTTCAATATGTATGCCGGCTCCGAGCCGGTGCCCGTGGAGCTGGAGTGTGAGCCCCGGCTGCTGGAGGCCATGATCGAGCGCTTCGGCATCAATGTGCCCTATCGCCAGCTGTCCGGCGGACGGTTTATGGTCAGGGTCAACGCCGTGGCCAACGAGGGCTTTGAAAACTGGATTCTCAACTTTGGCGGCGGAGTGATCGTCCGCTCTCCGGCGGAGCTTCGCCAGTCCATAAAGCGCCGCCTGCGCGCCATGGCCGAAAGCTACGAATAACCTGCTGAAAGGAACCTGCCTCATGCCGGAAAGAAAATATCTGATGTCCCTTGATCAGGGTACCACCAGCTCAAGGGCGCTCATATTCGACCTGAAGGGTAATGTGATCTCCTCCGGACAAGTGGAGTTCACCCAGATATATCCGCGGCCGGGATATGTGGAGCACGACCCTATGGAGATAATCTCCTCCCAGACCACCGCGGCCAGAACGGCCATGCTCAACGGCGGAGTGCTCGCCGGAGAGATCGCCGCCATCGGCATCACCAACCAGCGTGAGACCACCGTGGCGTGGCGCCGCTCCACCGGCCAGCCGCTGTACAACGCCATCGTCTGGCAGTGCCGCCGGAGCGCTCCATTCTGCGAGCGGCTCATAGCCGACGGCCACAAGGAATACATAAAAGAAAAGACCGGACTGATAATCGACTCCTACTTCTCGGCCACCAAGATGCGCTGGCTGCTGGATAATGTCCCGGAGGTTGCCCGTGCGGCGGAGGAGAATGACCTCTGCTTCGGCACGGTGGACACGTGGCTGCTGTGGAATCTGACCGGCGGCAACTCCTTTGCCACCGATGTGACCAACGCCTCCCGCACCATGCTCTTCGACATCGCCCGGCTGGAGTGGGACGACCGCCTGCTTGAGCTCATGGGCGTGCCCAAGGGCGCTCTGCCCGAAGTGCTCGACTCCTGCGGCAACTTCGGCGTGACCAACGAATACATCTTCGGAGCCGAAATACCCATCACCGGCATCGCCGGAGACCAGCACGCGGCCATGTTCGGCCAGTGCTGCTTTGACCAGGGCGTGGCCAAGATAACCTACGGCACCGGCAGCTTCATTCTCATGAACGCCGGCGACCAGCCGCCGGGGTCCCGCTCGGGGCTGCTGGCCACCGGGGGGCGGGGCCTGGAGGGCGA
>JAZSQO010000180.1:0-5996 GCA_045538015.1 Acutalibacteraceae bacterium
TCTGAAGATCATCACCGCCCTGGAGATCGAAGGCGGCTGCAACGTGCAGTTCGCTCTCGACCCTGTTTCCTTTGAATACTACGTCATCGAGGTCAACCCCAGAGTGTCCCGCTCCTCCGCCCTTGCTTCCAAGGCCAGCGGCTATCCCATCGCCCGTGTCACCGCCAAGGTGGCCGTGGGCATGACTCTGGACGAGATCATCATCGGCGGCCAGCCCGCCTGCATGGAGCCTGCCCTTGACTATGTGGTCATGAAGGTGGCTCGCTTCCCCTTCGACAAATTCGCCACCGCCTCCAACGCCCTCTCCACCCAGATGAAGGCCACCGGCGAGGTCATGAGCATCGGCCGCACCATCAAGGAGGCTCTGCTCAAGGCGGTGCGCTCTCTGGAGATCGGCGCCTATCATCTCCACCTTGCCAAATTCGACACCATGACTCAGGCTGAGCTGCTTGATTATATCAAGGGCGCCACCGACGACCGCATCTTCGCCATCGCCCAGCTCATCCGTCTGGGCTGCGCTCTGGAGGACATCCACGACCAGACCAAGATCGACCTGTTCTTCCTCCGGGAGGTCAGCCAGATCATCGCCATGGAAAACGCCGTGGCCGCCGCTCCGGCCAACGCCGAGGTTCTCCGGGAGGCCAAGCGCATCGGCTTTGCCGACCGCTATATCGCCCGGCTGTGGAACGTGCCCGAGCTGGAGGTGTACAACGCCCGCAAGACCGCCGGTCTGTTCCCCGTGTACAAGAGCATCGACACCTGCGCCGCAGAGATCGAGGGCTACACTCCCTATCTCTACTCCACCTACGAGGAGGAGAACGAGTCTCAGGTCACCGACCGCCGCAAGATCATCGTTCTGGGCTCCGGCCCCATCCGCATCGGTCAGGGCGTTGAGTTCGACTACTCCACCGTCCACGCGGTCAACACCATCCGCAAGTCCGGCTATGAGGCCATCATCATAAACAACAACCCCGAGACCGTCTCCACCGACTACACCACCTCGGACAAGCTCTACTTCGAGCCCCTGACCGTGGAGGATGTAATGAACATCGTGGAGCTGGAGCAGCCCGAGGGCGTCATCGCCTCTCTGGGCGGCCAGACCGCCATCAACCTTGCCGACGCTCTCCACGAGCGGGGCGTCAAGCTCATAGGCACCGGCGTGGAGGCCATCGAGCGGGCCGAGAACCGGGAATCCTTCGAGCGCATCATGCGCCAGCTGAACATTCCCCAGCCCAAGGGCACCGCTGTTACCAACATCGAGGACGGCGTAAAGGCCGCCTCCGAGATCGGCTACCCGGTGCTGGTGCGTCCCAGCTATGTTCTGGGCGGCCGAGCCATGCAGATAGTGTCCAACGAGGAGGCTCTGCGCACCTACCTGCGCGAGGCCGTTGAGGTGGACGAGGACAAGCCCGTGCTGGTCGATAAGTATATCGAAGGCAAGGAGCTTGAGGTGGACGCCGTGTGCGACGGCGTGGATGTTTTCGTGCCCGGCATCATGGAGCACGTGGAGCGCACCGGTATCCACTCCGGCGACTCCATCAGCGTCTATCCCACCTTCAGCGTCTCCGACAAGGCCAGAGGCAAGATCCTTGAATACACCAAGCAGCTGGGTCTGGGCATCGGCATCGTCGGCCTGTTCAACATCCAGTTCATCGTGGACAAAAACGACGATGTCTATATCATCGAGGTCAATCCCCGTTCCTCCAGAACGGTTCCCTTCATTTCCAAGTCCACCGGCTACTCCCTTGCCGACATCGCCACCCTCGCCATTCTGGGCAAGTCCCTCAAGGAGCAGGGCATCTTCGGTATCTATCCCGAGGAGCGCAAGCGCTGGTATGTAAAGGCGCCCGCCTTCTCATTCTCCAAGCTGCGAGGCATCGACGCCTACCTCTCCCCGGAGATGAAGTCCACCGGCGAGGTCATCGGCTACGACCGCAGCATGACCCGTGCCCTCTACAAGGCCCTGCAGGCCTCGGGCACCAACCTTGTCAACTACGGCACTCTGCTTGTCACCGTCGCCGACCGTGACAAGCCGGAAGCCTTGCCGCTCATCCGCCGCTTCTACAACCTCGGCTTCAACATCGAAGCCACCGCCGGCACCGCCGCCTTCCTCAAGGAGCACGGCATCCGCACCCGCGTGCGCAGGAAGCTGTCCGACGGCAGCGACGAAATGCTGGAATCCATCCGTCAGGGCCATGTGACCTACATCATCAACACCCGCGATCCCGGCTCCGCCGGCCACATCTCCGACGGCTACGAGATCCGCTGCTGCGCCGTTGAGAACAATGTCACCATGTTCACCGCCCTTGACACCGCCCGGGTGCTGCTCGATGTTCTGGAAGAGATGACCATGAGCATTTCGACCATCGATCAGGACTGAGCGGAGAATAAGGAGCGACCATGAAACAAGCCATTTTCACCATAACCAGCAACAGCACCATCGCCAGAGACATCTGGCGCATGGAGCTGACCGGTGACGCTTCGGCCATCGCGCGTCCCGGACAGTTTGTCAATATCGCCCTGCCCGGCTTCTCCCTGCGCCGCCCCATTTCGGTGTGCGACTGTTCGGAGGAAAGCCTCACCCTCATCTATAAGGCTGTGGGTCAGGGCACCGAATATATGACCTCCCTCAAGGCCGGAACTCAGCTTGACCTGCTGACCGGCCTTGGCAACGGCTTTGACACCTCCGTCAGCTGGCAGAAGCCTCTGCTGGTGGGCGGCGGTGTCGGAGCCCCGCCTCTCTACAAGCTGGCAAAGGAGCTTATCGCCGCCGGCAAGCGCCCTCATGTCATTCTGGGCTTTGCCTCGGCCTCCGATGTGTTCCTTGCCGAGGAGTTTGCCGCTCTGGGCGCTGAGGTGACCGTCACCACCGTGGACGGCTCTCTGGGCATCAAGGGCTTTGTCACCGACGCCCTCGAGGGCGTTGACTACGACGGCATCTTTGCCTGCGGCCCCATTTCCATGCTCAAGGCGCTGTGCACCGCCACCGACAAGCCGGCTCAGCTCAGCTTCGAGGAGCGCATGGCCTGCGGCTTCGGTGCCTGCATGGGCTGCAGCCGCATGACCAGAAACGGAGCCAAGCGCATCTGCAAGGACGGCCCCGTAATGGACAGAGAGGAGATAATATGGGAGTAAACACCAAGGTAACACTGAGCGGCGTGGAGCTGGACAATCCCATCATCCCCGCCAGCGGCACCTTCGGCTTCGGCCGGGAGTTTGCCGACCTTTACGACCTTAACATACTGGGCTCCATTTCCTTCAAGGGAACCACCGCCCAGCCCCGCTTCGGCAACCAGACGCCCCGCATCGCCGAGTGTCCCTCGGGAATGCTCAATTCCGTGGGTCTGCAGAATCCCGGCGTGGACGCGGTCATCGCCGAGGAGCTGCCGTGGCTGGCTCAGCACTTCACAAAGCCTCTGGTGGCCAATATCAGCGGCTTTTCCATCGAGGAATATCAGGAGGCCTGCGCCAAGCTGGACAAGGCCGAGCAGGTGGGCATCCTTGAGGTCAACATCAGCTGCCCCAATGTCCACGGCGGCGGCATGAGCTTCGGCACCGATCCCTCCGCCGCGGCGGAGGTCACCGCTGCGGTCAAGGAGGTCACCACCAAGCCGGTGTACATCAAGCTCAGCCCCAATGTCACCGACATCGCCGCCATTGCCAAGGCCTGCGAGGACGCCGGAGCCGACGGCATCAGCCTCATCAACACCCTGCTGGGAATGCGCATCGACCTGCGCAGCCGCAAGCCCATTCTGGCCAACAAAAAGGGCGGCTACTCCGGCCCGGGCATCTTCCCCGTGGCCGTGCGCATGGTGTATGAGGTATATGAGGCTGTGAACATTCCCATCATCGGCATGGGCGGCGTGAGCTGTGCCCGGGACGCCATCGAGATCATGCTGGCCGGAGCCACTGCCGTGCAGGTGGGCGCCGCCAACCTGACCAATCCATATGCCTGCCGCGACATCATCAACGACATTCCCGCCGAGCTTGCCAAGCTGGGCGTGAGCGACATAAACGAAATTATAGGAGGAGCACACTAATGGGCAGAGATGTTATTATCGCCTGCGATTTCGCGTCCAAGGAGGCCTGCCTGAGCTTTCTTGACAAGTTCACCGGCCGCAAGCCCTTCGTCAAGATCGGCATGGAGCTGTTCTACGCCGAGGGCCCGGACATCGTCCGCGAGATAAAGGCCAGAGGACACAAGATATTCCTCGACCTCAAGCTGCACGACATTCCCAACACCGTCATGAAGGCCATGGCCTCTCTGTCGGCTCTGGATGTTGATATGTGCAACCTCCACGCCGCCGGCGCCCGCGCCATGATGGAGGCCGCCCTCAAGGGCCTGACCCGTCCCGACGGCACCCGTCCTCTGCTCATCGCCGTCACCCAGCTGACCTCCACCGACGACACCGCTCTGAAGGAGGAGCTGTACATCGAAAAGCCCATGAAGGACGTTGTGCTCGGCTACGCCCGCAACGCCCGTGACGCCGGTCTTGACGGCGTGGTGTGCTCGCCTCTGGAGGCCGGCACCGTCAAGGAAGGCTGCGGCGAAGGCTTCTTCACCGTGACTCCCGGCGTGCGCTTTGCCGACGGCGACGTGGGCGACCAGAAGCGCATCGCCACTCCCGCCCGTGCCAAGGAGCTTGGCTCGGACTACATCGTCGTGGGCCGTCCCATCACTCAGGCAGAGGATCCCGTGGCCGCCTACGAGCGTTGTGTAGAAGAATTTTGTGACTGAGAACAGACATAACGCACAGTGAGAGTGCGCGGAAATGCGAACAAAGGCTGAAACCGCGCGGCGGCGAAGATATCAGAATAACCTGCCGACACATTTCTGCCCGCAAAGCCTAAGGCCGGAGTGAAGGCCGGCATGTAATCCGGGGGTGCTGATCGTAACGAGAGACCGGATACATGAAGGCGAGCCGCGTTTCTCTCGGCTTGGTATGGCTCACTGCCCGGTCTCTCGTTGCGATCAGTCCCATAGCCGTCAGATTGCGGAGAAAAGCGCATTTTGCTTACTTTTGGGCGCAACCAAAAGTAAGTGCCTCGCCGGCATGAGGCGGAAGGGGACGATCCGCAGACGGGAAACCCGGACCGCGGAAAAGTTCAGAAAGAAAGGAAAAACGCAATGGAAACCTACAAGAGAGAATTTATACAGTTCCTTGAGAGCGCCGGAGTGCTCAAGTTCGGCGACTTTACCGCCAAGAGCGGCCGCAAGATCCCCTATTTCATCAACGCCGGCATGATAAAGACCGGCGAGGAGATCGCCAAGCTGGGCGAGTTCTACGCCAAGGCCTATTTTGAGAAGGTGGGCAACAAGCGCACCGTCCTCTACGGCCCGGCCTACAAGGGCATTCCCATCGCCGTTTCCGTCTCCGTGGCTCTTGCCAAGAATGGCCTCGATGTGCCCTTCTTCTTCAACCGCAAGGAGGCCAAGGATCACGGCGAGGGCGGCATCTTCGTGGGCTATGTTCCCACCGAGGGCGAGGAGATCGTCATCGTTGAGGATGTCATCACCGCCGGCACCGCCATCCGCGAGAGCATGGCCAACCTCTCCACCCTCGAGGGTGCCAAGGTAGCCGCCACCTTCGTCATGGTCGACCGCAAGGAAAAGGGTCAGGGCGAAAAGGGCGCCATGCAGGAGATCGAAGAAGAGTTCGGCTTCCCCGTGTACTCTGTGGTCGATGTCTACGACATCATCGAGTACCTCGAGGAGGACGCGGCCAACGCCGAGAATGTTGAGCGCATCAAGAATTATCTGGCTGTAAACGGAGCGAAATAATGAATCATCTCATAGATATACTCGACCTCACTCCCGCCGAGATCGACCAGCTTATCGACCTCGGCGAGGACATCATCAGCAACCCGGCCAAGTACGCCGAAAAGTGCAAGGGAAAGAAGCTGGCCACTCTGTTCTTTGAGCCGAGCACCCGCACCCGCCTCAGCTTTGAGGCGGCCATGCTGGAGCTGGGCGGCAGCGTGCTGGGCTTCTCCGA
>JAZSQO010000084.1:0-7508 GCA_045538015.1 Acutalibacteraceae bacterium
GGGCTGGCGCCCGCCTAGGAGGCAGACGAAGTATGGCGCAAATCAGTCCGTTTGCAACTAAATATTTCTATTAAATAATAGTATTACGGGTCGCGGGCTTTGAATCAGATTTCTTCCGGCAAACAATCACCGATTGCCGTACATTTTTTCATAATAGTCCTGATACTCTCCGTTGATGATGGTCTCCCACCACTCCCGGTGCTCCAGATACCAGTCGATGGTCTTTTTTATTCCGTCGGCAAAGGCGGTCTCCGGGAGCCAGCCCAGCTCGCTGTGTATCTTGGCCGGGTCGATAGCGTAGCGCATATCGTGACCCTTCCGGTCGGTCACATAGGTGATGAGGCTCTCCGGCTTGTCCAGCGCCTGACAGATGAGCTTTACGATGTCGATGTTGCGCATCTCGTTGTGGCCGCCGATGTTGTACACCTCGCCGATCCTGCCGCCGTGGATAATGAGGTCTATGGCCCGGCAGTGATCGTCCACATACAGCCAGTCACGCACATTGATGCCCTGACCGTACACGGGCAGAGGCTTGTCGTTGAGGGCGTTGGCGATCATCAGGGGAATGAGCTTTTCCGGGAACTGATAGGGGCCGTAGTTGTTGGAGCAGCGGCTTATGGTCACCGGCAGACCGTAGGTGCGGTAGTAGGCCATGACCAGCATATCAGCCGCCGCCTTGGAGCTGCTGTAGGGACTGCTGGGGCAGATGGGTGTGCCCTCCGTAAAGAGCAGGTCGGGACGGTCGAGGGGAAGGTCGCCGTACACCTCGTCGGTGGAAACCTGATGGAAACGCACCATTCCGTGCTTGCGGCAGGCGTCCATGAGCACCGAGGCACCGATGATATTGGCCTGCAGGAAGGCTGAGGGATCCTCTATGGAGCGGTCAACATGGCTTTCGGCGGCGAAGTTGACCACCACATCGGGCCGCTCCTCCTCAAAAAGGCTTTCTATGGCCTTCTGGTCGCATATGTCCGCCTTGACGAATCTGAAGCGGCTGTCCTCCATCACCGGAGCCAGCGTCATCAGGTTGCCGGCGTAGGTCAGCTTGTCCACGCAGATCACCCGGTAATCCGGGTGGTGCTCCAGCAGGTAAAAAATAAAGTTGCTTCCTATAAAACCGGCTCCTCCGGTAACTATAACAGTCATGCTACTGCTCCTTTGCGATGGAAATGATATACTGGCCGTAGTCGGTCATGCGCAGGCTCTCGCCGATGGCCAGCAGCTGTTCTGACGTGATAAAGCCGCGCCGCCACGCGATCTCCTCGATGCAGGCCACATAAAAGCCCTGTCGGTTCTGTATGGCCCGCACGAACTCGGCTGCCTGAAACATATTTTCCGGGGTGCCGGTATCCAGCCAGGTCATTCCGCGGCCGAACAGCCGCACCTTCAGCTCGCCCAGCTCAAGATAGGCGTTGTTCACCGCGGTGATCTCGATCTCGCCCCGGGCGGAGGGCTTTACATTCTTGGCTATCTCAACTACACGGTTGTCGTAGAAATAAAGGCCGGGAACGGCGTAGTTCGACTTGGGCTCCTCGGGCTTTTCCTCGATGGAGATGACATTTTGGTCGCTGTCAAACTCCACCACTCCGAAGGCGCGGGGATCCTTCATGGGATAGCCGAAAATCGTGGCTCCGCTCTTCTGCTTCATGCACTGCCGGAGCACCCGGGTCAGATCCTGACCGTAGAATATGTTGTCGCCCAGAATGAGGCACACGCTGTCCCCGCCGATAAATTCCTCGCCCAGAATAAAGGCGTCGGCAAGGCCCCGGGGACTTTCCTGCACGGCGTAGGAGATAGCCGCGCCGATCTGGCTGCCGTCACCCAGCAGCGTTCGGTACACCGGGGTGTCCTCCGGCGTGGAGATGACCAGTATCTCCCGTATTCCGGCCAGCAGCAGCACCGACAGGGGATAGTATATAAGCGGTTTATCGTATACGGAAAGAAGCTGCTTGGACACGGCCTTTGTCATGGGATAAAGGCGGGTGCCCTTTCCTCCCGCGAGGATTATTCCTTTCAATGCAAGCTCTCCTTTTCATCTGAAATGGGGGATAGAGCAAAAAATATATGTTTATCATACCTTTTTCAGAAATATTGTCAACCTTTGGGGCGTAAAATTTACGAACCCGCCACATTAAGGGCGATATCGCGGGTGATGTGTAATATTTCCCCGGAAAAGCTTACTGTATAAGTGAAGCGGAAAGGAAGTGACCGTATTTGAAGGATCACGAAATAACACAGCTGTTTCTTGAGCGCTCGGAGCAGGCTATCCCCAGTCTGATCCTTGAATACGGCGCGGCCATCAGGCAGGTGTCCGCCGGGATCCTCCGGGATCCGCAGGATGTGGAGGAGTGCGTCAACGACACCTATCTGGAGGTCTGGAACCGCGTGCCGCCCCAGCGGCCACGGTCGCTGGGAGCCTTTGCCTGCCGGATTGCCCGAAATATCTCCCTGAACCGATATCACTACAACTCCGCCGGCAAGCGTGACGGCCGCTATGACACCGCCCTCGACGAGCTGGCCGCGGCCATTCCCTCCGGGTCTACGGTGGAGTCGGAGTACGATGCCCGGGAGCTGGCTCAGTGCGTGAACCGCTTTCTCGCCGTGCTTTCCGAGGGCGACAGATACCTGTTCATGCAAAGATACTGGCTGGGCGCCTCTGTGTCCCATATTGCGCGGGATACCGGCTTATCTCCCCGCTCTGTATCGGTGCGTCTTTTCCGCGTTCGCGCAAGACTCAACAAATATCTCAGGAAAGAAGGGATCATGGAATGAACCGAAAGCTGGTGGGCGATATGCTGAGCCTTATCGACGAAAAATACATCGAGGAATGCGTCCTTCCCCGGGAAAACAAGCCATGCTTCTCTTCGGAAAGGAACAAGAAAATGAACGGAAACCGATTTTCACGGAAGAACGGAAAGAAAATACTCGTGATCGCTATCGCCGCCTGTCTGGTGCTCTCAGCGGTCGTAACCGCCGGTGCCGCCAATCTCTGGGGCATCCGGGAGCTTTCCGACCAGTCCGGCGCTCCGCTCCCCGAGGAGGCTTATGACTATATCCAGCCTCAGTCCGCCTCGGCTCAGAGCGAGGAATGGAGCTGCCGTGTGACCGAGTCACTCTGCGACCGCGGCAGCCTCACGGTGTCGGTGGCAGTCACCTGCTCGGAAAAGTATGTCCTCGCCCCTCCCGACGCCTCTCCCGGCGATTCCGCCGGAGCCGTGCTCGGAGCGGATTCCGGCCTGACGCTGGGCGAATACGCCGCCTCTCAGGGAAAAGAGCTGCTGTTCGTCAACGCCAGCCTGATGAAAAACGAGGGCTTCGCGGTGGTCTCCGGTATGCTGCGCTTTGAGTATGTATCCGACTCCCACGCCGTTCTGCTGGCTCAGGCCGACATCGACTCGGACGGCCCGGTGACCGAGGGCATATGCACGGTGTACCTCACCGACGCTCAGGGCAAACGAACCGAGCAGGCGCTGCCCTTTGACCTGTCCGAGGCTCCGGCCTCCGATTCCGTGGTGTTCGTCCCCGTTGATCCCGACGCCGTGGCCGGTGTGAAGGTCGGAAAGGCCGAGGTCACTCGCACTCCGCTGGGCATCAGCATAATAATGGAAGAGACCGTCACCGACCACGACGCCTTTGGCCGCATGGAGTTTGTGTGCGAGCAGTTCCCCGGCTGCATGGGCGGCTCGGTTGCCGACGCCGACGGCAACTGGCAGCTGGAGCTGAACGGCGGTCAGGGCGAGATCACCGACACACTGGCCATTCAGGTACGCGATTGCGCCACCGGCCAGCCCATCGGCGAAATTCTCTTTGTCCCCGCCTCTCAGGATTGACAGAAAAATAACAATGAAAAGCCGCAAAAAACTCTTGACAACAGAAATCAAATGTGATAAAAGTAGTCTTAATCGAAAAACAACAAACACTGTGATGCGGAATAGTACGCAAAGGCTTTCGCCTTCAGAGAGATGCCGGATGGTGTGAGGCATCGGGAAAGCTCTGCCGAACTCGCCGCGGAGTGGCTGCCGTGAACTTTATCAGTAGGGGCAGACGGGAACTCCCGTAACAGAGCGAAGATGTGTTGGCATCTGAGTGCATCCGATACGGATGAAGAAGAGTGGTACCGCGGAAGACAGCTTTTACAGCGCTTTCGTCTCTTTGGACTGACAAAGAGACGAAGGCGCTTTTTGTCGTCGGTCTGCCTCAATTATGATTTTAATTTCCGAAAGGAGTTTTTGACATGAAGAGAATCTACATCACCGACATCACTCTTAAAAAGCTTTCGCAGGATCGGGAGGCCGCTCTGCTTTTCCGTGAAAAGACCGCCATCGCCGCCTGCGCCGACTCCATCGGTTCCGACGCTGTTGAGCTCGCGCCCATCAAGAGCCTGCGCGAGGATACTATTATATACAAGACCATCGCCCAGAAAGTCCGGGACGCCGTTCTGGCCATTCCGGTGGGCTTTGCCGTGGAAGGCGTCGCCGACGCGTGGGAATGCGTAAAGGACGCCCAGCAGCCCCGCCTGCAGGTGGAGCTGCCCGTTTCCACCGTTCAGATGGAATACACCTATCACATGAAGTCCGATAAGATGCTCGCCCGTATCGCCGAGCTGACCAAGGCCGCCAAGGCTCTGTGCGGTGATGTTGAATTCTCCGCCCTCGACGCCACCCGCGCCGACGAGGATTTCCTCCTCGCCGCCGTGAAGGAGGCCGTTGCCAACGGCGCCGGAATGGTCACCGTGTGCGACGACGCCGGCGTTTCCCTCCCCGAGGAGATCGCCGCCCTTGTTGAAAAGGTCAAGGCCACTGTCAGCGTTCCCGTTTTCGTTCAGGTCTCCGACCGCGTCGGAATGGCTGTTGCCTCGGCTGTGGCCGCTGTGGGCAAGGGCGCTGACGGACTCAAGTGCGCCATGGCCGGAAACGATGTTCTGCAGACCGGCAGACTCTCCGACGCCGTAAGGATCTGCTCGGCTCAGATCGGCGCCGAGACAAGACTCAACAACACCCGCATCCACGCCAGCATCGACGACCTGCTCGCCAGCCTGAACCACAGCGCCTACGAGACCGAGGTCACCGTGAGCGAGAAGAAGAAGATTCTGCTCGACTCGGACAGCACCATCGCTCAGGTCGCTCAGGCGGCTCAGGTGCTGGGCTATGACCTTTCCGATTCCGACTGCGGAAATGTTCACAAGGCTCTGCTGCGCGTGTGCGAGAAGAGAGACACCGTGGGCGCCAAGGAGCTGGAGGCTCTCATCGCCAGCTCCGCCATGCAGGCTCCCTCCACCTATCATCTGGAAAGCTACACCACCACCAGCAGCAACCTTGCCAGCTCCATGTCTCAGGTCACCCTCACCTGCAACGGTGAGAGTCTCTGCGGCGTGAGCACCGGAGACGGCCCCGTTGACTCCGCCTTCCGCGCCATCGAGCAGTGCATCGGCCACCACTACGAGCTGGATGACTTCCAGGTCCAGTCGGTGACCGAAGGAAAGGAAGCCCTCGGCTCGGCTCTCGTTCGCCTGCGCAACAACGGCAAGCTCTATTCCGGCAACGGCACCTCGGCGGACATCGTCGCCGCCAGCATCAGAGCGTACATCAACGCCCTGAACAAGATCGTTTTTGAGGAGGAATAACATGAAAATCGTTTTCTCTACCAAAAATGTGACCCGCGCCTCCTTCCTCGACACCTGCCGCTACGCCTATGACTACGGCTTTGACGGCTTCGAGATATACGATGCTGTCAAGGAGCGCGGCCAGCACCACGACAGCATTCTGCGCCGGGAGCGCTCCGCCGACGCCAAGCGCAAGCTCATAAACCGCAATCTTGCCGTTTCCGCTCTGCACTGCCCCTTCTCTCTGGACACCGAGGAGGCCACGGCCGATGTGCTGGCAAAATATGTGGATATGGCCGCCACCGCCAGCGTGGCCTATGTCATCGTCCGCGTCGAAAAGGAGACCTCCTTTGAGGTGCTGAGCGAAAAGCTGGGCAAGGCTATCATCCGCGCCGAACGCGCCGATGTGGGCATCCTGCTGGAAACCGTGGGCTATCTTGCCAACACGGAAAACATCATCGGCATCATCAATTATTTCTCCTCCGCCGCCATCGGCGTTTCCTGGAATGTGCGCGGCACATACTTCGGTGCCGACGAGACCGCCGAAACCACCATCAAGACTCTGGGCGCCTACATCAAGTATGTGCGTCTGGGCGACATGAAGGACGGCAGAACCGTGCTCATCGGCGAGGGTGATCTGCCCGTTGACGGCCTGCTGAGCGCCCTTTCCTCCCTCAATTTCGACGGCTTTATCTGCGCCGCGTGGAACGAGGAGATCAACGACGCCGATATCGTTCTGACCCACTTCGCCAACTATATCTCCTCGCTGAAGCGGGAGAAGAGGGAGCACGACCGCGCCTACTACAACCGCTCCCGCACCGGCACCTTCGTGTGGAAGAAATACGACGTCATCGACGCCACCTTCTCCGATGTGCTGGACAAGATGGTGGAAAAATATCCCGACCAGTACGCCTTCAAATATCCCACCCTCGATTACACCAGAACCTACAAGCAGTTCCGCCGGGATGTTGACGAGTGCGCCGCCGCTCTCATCTCTCTGGGCGTAAAGGCCGGAGACCATGTGGCTGTGTGGGCCACCAATGTGCCCCAGTGGTACATCACCTTCTGGGCAACCACCAAGATCGGCGCCGTTCTGGTCACCGTAAACACCGCCTACAAGATCCACGAGATCGAGTATCTGCTCAAGCAGTCGGACACTCACACCCTCGTGATGATCGAGGACTGCAAGGATATCAACTACAAGGAGATCATTCAGGAGCTCTGCCCCGAGCTGGAAAACCTCATTCCCGGCTCTCCGCTCTATTCCAAGAAGCTGCCCTTCCTGCGCAATGTGGTGACCGCCGGCTTCTCCATGCCCGGCTGCCTCACATGGGAGCAGATGCTCTCCCGGGCCGCTCTCGTTCCCCGGGAGGAGGTTCGCCGCCGTGCCTCTCTCGTCAAGCCTGACGACGTGTGCAATATGCAGTACACCTCCGGCACCACCGGCTTCCCCAAGGGCGTAATGCTCACCCACCGCAACATCGTGAACAACGGCAAGACCATCGGCGACCGCATGGATCTGTCCACCGCCGACCGCATGATGATCCAGGTGCCCATGTTCCACTGCTTCGGCATGGTGCTCTCCATGACCTCCATGATGACCCACGGCGGCACCCTTTGTCCCATTCCCTATTTCTCGCCCAAGTCGTCGCTGGCCTGCGTGAACGACGAGCACATCACCTGCTTCAACGGCGTGCCCACCATGTTCATCGCCATGTTCAACCATCCTGATTTTGCCAAGACCGATTTTTCCTATATGCGCACCGGCATCATGGCAGGCGCCAACTGCCCTGCCGACCTGATGCGCCGTGCCTCGGTGGAGATGAATATGCGGGGGATCATCAGCGTGTACGGTCAGACCGAAGCCTCCCCCGGCTGTACCATGGGAAGTCGGATCGTAGCCATG
>JAZSQO010000181.1:0-23538 GCA_045538015.1 Acutalibacteraceae bacterium
TCCTCGATGTACTCGCCGTATCTGCGGATAAAGCTGCCGGTGGCGACCAGACGGCAGATGACCTCCAGACCGTGGCCGAACACCTTGCCCGGGAGCACTTCCATAGTGGCATCATCTACATTCGCGCTGACATAGTGAGTCTTGATGCCGGCGGCCTTGTGCATCTCGAAATAATAGATCGAGGTCTGCAGGTTGGCCTTGCCGATGCCCTCGATGGCCAGGCCGACGCTGTTCTCGCCGGGATCAAAAACGCCGTCCTTGCCGGTGCAGTCGTCCTTGAACTTGAGCATGACATTGCCGTTTTCGAGGTTGTAGACATCCTTGGTTTTGCCTTTGTAGATCAGTTCCATTGCCATTGACTCCTTTTTTGTTGAGGATATATTTTCGGCATAATAAATATGCTTGAATATTCGCATTTCCGAGAGGATCAAAAATCTTTCGTCTTAGAATATCACTTAATAAAGTCTATGTCAAGTGATAATATAGCCAATTAATTCTCACCGCAGGCACTGTTGCACGCACAGATATTATATGGTAAAATGTCCGTGAACGGAGGCGCTGAAAATGAATGACATCCAGCAGCTCAACGAAATGATAGCCCGGAGCGGTTCCATAGTGTTTTTCGGCGGAGCCGGATGCAGCACCGAATCGGGCATTCCCGACTACCGCAGCGTGGACGGGCTTTATCACCAGAAGTTCCGATATCCGCCCGAGACCATGCTCAGCCGGAGCTTTTTCGACAGCCATACCGAGGAGTTTTTCGACTTCTACCGGGCAAAGATGCTCTGCCTGACCGCCCAGCCCAATCAGGCTCACCTGAAGATAGCCGAGCTGGAAGCGGCGGGCAAGCTGACCGCCGTGGTCACCCAGAATATCGACGGGCTCCACCAGCAGGCCGGCAGCAGAAATGTGTGCGAGCTGCACGGCTCGGTTCACCGCAACTACTGCATGAAATGCGGAAAGGCTTATTCGGCTCAGTTCATTCAGCAGAGCACCGGCGTTCCCCGCTGCGAGTGCGGCGGCGTGGTCAAGCCCGATGTGGTGCTCTACGGCGAATCCCTTGACGGCGACGTCATCGACCGGACGGTCAGCGCCATTTCCCGGGCCGATATGCTCATTGTGGGCGGCACGTCGCTGGCGGTGTATCCGGCGGCGGGCTTTGTGAATTACTACCGGGGCAGCCGGCTGGTCATCATCAACCTGCAGCCCACTCCCTACGACAGCTCGGCCGACCTGTGCCTCTGCGGGCGCATCGGCGAGGTCATGTCCCAGATCACAATAACGGAATAGCGGGTGGAAGAGAATGAATATACTTGTAATTGACGGGCAGGGCGGCAGGATAGGCCGCCAGCTCATTGAAGCCATAACCGAAAAGTATCCCGAAGCACGGATAACCGCCGTTGGCACCAACAGCACCGCCACAGCCGCCATGCTGAAGGGCGGCGCCCACGAGGCCGCCACCGGAGAAAACGCCGTGATCGTGGCCTGCAGAAGGGCAAACGTGATAATCGGCCCGCTGGGCATCGTCATTGCCGACTCTCTGCTGGGCGAGGTCTCTCCCGCCATGGCGCTGGCCGTGGCTCAGTCAGCGGCGGCGCGAATACTTATTCCCATGAACAAGTGCGACAACATCGTTGCCGGAGTGAAGGCCGAATCCACGGGCGCGCTGATAGAGGACGCCGTGGCCAAGCTGGGTCAGCTCTGCTGAACGGCACACAAATACATACAAAACACAAAACGCATCGCCGCGCCGGACATCCGGAACAGCGATGCGTTATGTATTTTCAGCGGAAGATCAGCTCAGCGGATGAATCAGAACAGCTGAGCCTGAATGACCAGCTCGTTGTCGATGATGTCGGCGCCGGTGATTTCGGCGTTGGTGGAGCTGACCAGATGGTCGGTGAGGGCGGAGACAATGAAGCCGTCGCCCAGGTTTTCCTTCATGATCTCGGGCAGCATCTCGTCGATCATGGCGTCGAGACCGCTGACATCATAGGTGAGCTCGTCGCCTTCCAGCTTCAGACCCTCGGGCAGCTGGAAATTGCCGGCAAACTGGGTGATCAGGCTTACGGGAATGTCAAGCTCGCCGCACTTGAGGCTCTTGATCTGGGCAACGATGTTGGGCTCCTCAAAGTTGACGTCGAACTCGGCGGCAATGGTGACATCCTTGTTGATGTTGAGCTTGATGCCGGAAACCTCAACCTCACCGATGTGGGCAAGGCCGTAGATGGTGCCCTTGTCCTCGGCAAAGACGCAGAAGAGATCCTTCAGCTCAACGGGAGTGCCGGCCAGAGCGCTCTCCAGAGAGGGCTTGACCTTGTCGACAAGAGCCTGCATTTCGCCGTTGTCAACAGTGATGGGCTTTTTGGCCAGCAGGTCGATGCAGGCGCTGGCAACGAACAGAGTCATGTCAGAGGAGGATACCTTCTCCTCAACGGGCAGCTGAACCTCGGCGGTAGCCTTGTTGAAGACGGAGAGGCCGATCGCGCCGACAGCGATAACAGCCAGAAGGATCAGAGCCACAAGGACGATGGCGATGATGCCGATGACCTTGCCGGCCTTGGACTTTTTCTTTGCGGGCCTGGCTTCCTCGGCAGCTTCGGCGATCTCCTCCGCCTTTTCCTCGGCGGCTTCGGCGATTTCCTCGGCTCTTTCCTCGGCGGCCTCAGCCAGCTCTTCGGTCAGCTCTTCGGTTTCTTCGATGATTTCGGGATTGATGTCCTGGTTCATTTTGTTTTCTCCTTTTTGTTATTTTCAGCCGCGGACAGAGCTGCCCGCCGGCCTTGGTACATGGTTATTTTATCTCCAGAATGGTAACGCCGCTCTCGCCCTCGCCGTATACGCCGAGGCGGTAGCTCTTGACGCAGGAATGGCGCTTGAAGTGCTGGTGCAGTCCGGCGCGCAGGGCACCGGTACCCTTGCCGTGGATGACACGGATCTCGTTGAGGCCGCGCATGATGGCCATGTCGATGACCTTATCCACCTCGATGATGGCCTCGTCAACGGTAGCGCCGCGCACATCCACCTCGGTCTGAGCCGTCTGGGCCACCTTGGTCTGGGTGGTGCGTCGGGGCTGAGCGGGCTTATTATTAAAGGAAACACTGCTCTTGTCCAGCAGACGGAGGTTTTCCAGCTTCACACGGCTCTTGAGAATACCCGCCTGCACCTCAACCATGCCCTGAGAATCGGCGGTCTTGGTGACCACGCCCTTCTTGTCGATGTCGGCAATAAGGACGGCGTCGCCCACCTTGAGGGGTCGGGGCAGGACATAATCATCCTGCTCTCTCTGCACGATGGGATCGGCGGAATCCTCCAGCGCCTTCATGCGGGCGCGCATCTCCGACTTGGCCTTTGACTCAAGCTCGGAGGCGTTGAGGGAGGTCATTTCCTTCTTGAGCCGCTGCATCTCGTCCAGCAGGGCGTAGGACTGTGCCCTTGCCTGAGAGACGATATTGGCCGCCTCGGCGCGAGCCTGAGAAAGGAGCTTTTCTCTTTCCTTCTCAATGGTGGCCTTTTGCTTTTCGGCGGTGTCGGTGGCTCGCTGAGCCTCAACGCGCAGGCGGTGAGCCTCGGCCTTTTCCGCCTCGAGGGATTTGTGGGTTATCTGCAGGCTCTCCACCACTTCCTCGAACTGGGTGGACTCGGTGGAGACCAGCTCCCGCGCCCGGTTGACCACATCGCCGGGAATGCCCAGATGCTCGCTGATGGCAAAGGCGTTAGAGCGGCCGGGCAGGCCGATGAGCAGTTTATATGTGGGACGCAGGGTGGCCACATCAAACTCGCAGCAGGCGTTCTTCACGCCGGGAGTGCTGATGGCGTAGGTCTTAAGCTCGGCGTAGTGGGTGGTGGCCGCCAGAGTGGCTCCGGCGGAGCGCAGCCGCTCGATGATGGCCATAGCCAGAGCGGCGCCCTCGATGGGGTCGGTGCCGGCGCCCAGCTCGTCGATGAGCACAAGGGTCTTGTGGTCGGCCTGATCTATAATGCACACTATATTCTTCATATGTGAAGAAATTGTGGAGAGGGACTGCTCGATGGACTGCTCGTCGCCGATATCCACAAGAATGCGGTCAAAGACGGGAACGATGCTCTCGTCGCTGACCGGAAGCAGCAGGCCGCAGCCGGCCATGGCGGTCAGCAGGCCGATGGTCTTGAGGCTGACCGTTTTGCCGCCGGTGTTGGGGCCGGTTATCATCAGTGTGTCAAAGTCGTCGCCCAGACGGATGTCGGTGGACACGACCTTTTCCTTGGCTATGAGGGGATGGCGGGCCTTGTTGAAGCGCAGCACGCCGTTCTCGCTCACCTCGGGCAGAGAGGCGCGCATATCGTAGCCCAGCTGCGCCTTGGCAAAGATCAGGTCGAGCTGGATAAGAGCCTCGTAGCTGGCGCAGATGGCGTCGGCACGGTCGCCGCACTCGCCGGAAAGCTCGGCGAGGATGCGCTCGATCTCTTCCTTCTCCTTGCCCTCCAGCAGTCTTATCTCGTTGTTGGCTTCAACCACTGCCAGCGGCTCCACGAACACCGTGGCTCCCGAGGAGGAGGAATCGTGCACCAGTCCGGGCACGTTGCCCCGGCATTCCGCCTTGACCGGCACGACGAAGCGGCCGGAGCGAATGGTTATCAGGGCGTCCTGCATATACTTCTGGTTTTCGGCGGAACGGATGAATTTGTCCAGCTGCTCACGCACCTTGCTCTGTGCCGAGCGCAGCCTGCGGCGGATGTCCGCCAGCTCCCGGGATGCCTGATCGCTCATCTCGTCCTCGTTGATGATGGAGGTGGTGATGCGCTCCTCGAGATTGCGGTCGGTCTGGAGCATCATGAACAGGCCGTCAAAGCTGGTCACGACGCCCTCGCAGTTGCCTCTCCACTCCCTCAGGGAGCGGATTATGCGCAGCACTTCTGCGACGCGCAGCAGCTCCAGCATGGTGAGCACGCCGCCGGCCTGAGCCCGGCGCAGAGGATTGGAGCAGTTCTGAACTCCTCCGAAACGGGGAGTGCCGTATCGGCCGATAAGGGAGTGGGCGTCCCAGCTTTCGGCAAGGAGGGCGCGCACCTCGGAAACGGTGTGAGCCGGCTCCAGCTCCCTTGCCCTTTCGGCGGTGTCCTTGCAAGAGCAGACACCGGCCAGCTTCTCGAGCACTTTGTCAAGCTCAAGAGTGCGAAGATGTTTATCTTTCATGGTGATTATCATTCCTTATGATGTCGCGGTGGTGCCGCCCCCCTCCGGCAGTCTGCCGGAAAGAAGAGAGCGGTAAAAATCCAGTGTGGTAAAGCTCCGCTCAAGGCGGGTGGTGGTGTATCTTTCCGCCGCGGCGGCAAACTGACCGAGGCTCTCCTCCGCCAGAGAGAAGGAGAAGGTCTGAGCCATGTCGGTGAGCACGCAGTGGCGCATGGCCGTAAGCGCTCCCCGGCTGAGCGGCAGCGCCGGGCCATCCGGGCCGCACTGTCCGCAGCGGATGGTGCCCGTGGCGGGCATGAACCATGTCAGGTCGGTCTCGTAGGCTCCGCAGCCGGAGCACATGACCAGATCGGGCATGAAGCCGGAAATGGACAGAATGCGCATTTCGGCCGCCGCCTTTATCAGTGCCGCCGGCCGGTTGTGGTCGGACAGGGCGTGGAACGCCCGAAGCAGCAGGGTCAGATAGCCCTCGCTGAAGCTGTCCGGCGGGGTCAGCTCCTCGGCAAGCTCGCAGAGGTACTGAGCCAGAGCCAGCCGGTCGAGGTCGGACAGCACCGGAGAGAATATATGCTCAAGGTGGCTGTCGTTTATGCTGTAGCGGCCGTCCTTGCCGCTGAACAGCGTGAATGAGGCGTATGAAAGCTGATTGGTGGAAGAGAAATTCTTGTTTTTTATATTCCTCGCTCCCCGGGCATAGGCGGTCACAACGCCCATCGAACGGGTGAGCAGCGTGCAGAGGCGGTCGCTTTCCTTGTAGTTCCTGGTTCTCAGGACAAGGGCGTCCTCGGTTATAAGGCCCATTATCAGTCCTGATGCTTGAAGCCGAAGCCCCGGAGCAGGCCTTCCTTGTCCCGCCAGCCCTCGCGCACCTTGACCCACAGCTGAAGGTTGAAGCGGGCGTCAAACACCCGCTCCAGCTCGGAGCGGGCACTGGTGCCGATTCGTTTGAGCATGGCTCCCTTCTTGCCGATGATGATACCCTTGTGGCTTTCCTTCTCGCAGTAGACGGTGGCGGTCAGGTCGATCATGTCGCCCTCGGGACGCTCCTTCATGGATTCGATATCCACGGCGATGCCGTGAGGCACCTCGTCGGTCAGCAGCTTCAGAGCGCTTTCACGCACGATCTCGGCGGCTATGGTCCGCTCGGGCTGGTCGGTGAGGGTGTCATCCGGGAAGAAGAAGGGGCCGGGCTCGGCAAGTCCGCACAGCTCGTCGCGGAGGATGTCTATGCCGTCCGAGGTGACGGCGCTGACCGGCACGATGGCGGAAAAGTCATAAAGCCCGCTCAGTCGGCCGATGACCTCAGCCAGCGCGGTCTTGTCCGCCAGACGGTCGATTTTATTGATGACCAGCACCGTGGGCAGGTCGAGCTTTTTTATCTGCTCAAGGAGCGCGTTTTCCGAAGGGCCGATGTCGCCCTTTTCCTCCACCACCAGCACAGCCATATCCACGCCGCCGATGCTGTCGTCGATCTCCTTGACCATGAAGTCGCCCAGCTTGGTGCGTGGCTTGTGCATTCCGGGAGTGTCGGTGAACACCAGCTGGGTGTCATTCTCGGTCAGAACGCCCATGATGCGGGTTCTGGTGGTCTGGGGACGGGGCGAAACAATGGCCACCTTCTGCCCCAGCAGGCGGTTGAGGATGGAGGACTTGCCCACGTTGGGCCGTCCCACGATTGCCACAAAGGCCGATCTTGTATCCATGAGGTAAGTGTCTCCTTAGCTCTAATAATATGCAGTTGGCACAGTTTATCAGCTTTATTATAACACCCCGTTCACAATTTAGCAACAACAAATGCGCACGCCGGCAAACACTTATGGTGTGCGGCATTAATTTTTCTTGACAACCCCGTGCTTCTTAATTATAATGTATCCAATGCGGTCCGCGAGGATCGCGTTTATATCGTTATGCGAAAATACATCTTTTATCGAAAGGGCGCGACACAATGGCTGAAAAGCTCGTACTTCTTACCGCAGAGGGAAAACAGGCACTCGAGGAGGAACTGGCATATCTCAAATCGGAAAAACGCAAGGACATCTCCGAAAAGATCAAGGTGGCCCTTGGCTTTGGCGATCTGAGTGAGAACAGCGAATATGATGAGGCCAAAAACGAGCAGGCTCAGGTTGAGAGCCGCATTGTTGAGCTGGAAGCCATGCTCAAGCGCGCCTCCATCATCGACGAAAGCGAGCTGGACACCGAGGTCGTGCGCATCGGTGCCAGAGTCAGGCTGCTGGATATCGAATTTGAGGACGAGGTGGAGTACCAGATCGTCGGTTCCACCGAGGCCAATCCCGGCAAGGGCAGCATCTCCGACGAATCTCCCGTGGGCAAGGCCGTTCTGGGCCGCCGCGTGAACGATGTCGTTGATGCTGAGACTCCCGGCGGCATCGTCAAGTTCAAGATCGTGGAGATCTCCAGATAACAAATATTACCATAATTTTATAATTACAGAAAGGTCAATATATCATGGCTGAAGAAATCATCACCGCCGCTCAGGAAGCGGAGGAGCCCGCCGAGCAGAGCGAACAGGAGCTCAGCGAACTGCTTAAGGTTCGCCGCGACAAGCTCGATCAGCTCAAGGCTCAGGGCAACGACCCCTTTGTCATCACCACCTGCGGCAAGAACATCGACGCCGCTGAAATAGTCGAGCGCTTTGAGGAGCTGGAGAACACCGAGGTGTGCATCGCCGGCCGTATCATGAGCTGGCGCGACATGGGCAAGGCCGGCTTCATCGACCTGCGCGACCGCAGCGGCCGCATTCAGGTCTATCTCAAGATAAACGACCTTGGCGAGGAAGTCTACAAGAGCTTCTCTCTGTGGGACATCGGCGACCTTTGCGAGGTCACCGGCATGGTGTTCCGCACCCGCCGCGGCGAGATCAGCGTTCACGCTCACAGCGTCCGCCTGCTGGCCAAGAGCCTGCTGCCCATGCCCGAGAAGTATCACGGTCTGAAGGATGTTGACACCCGTTACCGTCAGCGCTACATGGATCTGATCGTCAATCCCGAGGTTCAGGACACCTTCGTCAAGCGCGCCGCCATCATCCGCACCATCCGTGAGTATCTGGACAACAACGGCTTCATCGAGGTCGAAACTCCCGTGCTCAACCTCATCCCCGGCGGTGCCGCCGCCCGTCCCTTCATCACTCACCACAACACCCTGGACATGGATATGTACCTGCGCATCGCTCCCGAGCTGTACCTCAAGCGTCTGATCGTGGGCGGCATGGAGAGAGTGTATGAGCTGGGCCGTCTGTTCCGCAACGAGGGCATGGATGTCAAGCACAATCCCGAGTTCACCACCTTTGAGCTGTACGAGGCCTACACCGATTACCACGGCATGATGGCCCGCACCGAGGACATAATCAACGCCTGTGCTCTGGCTGCCTGCGGCACCGAGGACATTACCTATCAGGGCACTCCCATCTGCCTCAAGAAGCCCTTTGCCCGCATGACCATGATCGAGGCTGTCAAGAAGTATTCCGGCGTGGACTTTGACGAGTTTGCCGGCGACAGCGAGAAGGCCATAGCCCTTGCCAAGGAGCGCGGCCTTGAGGTCAAGAAGACCGACACATGGGGCAACATCCTCAACCTCTTCTTCGAGGAGTATGTCGAGGAGAAGCTCATTCAGCCCACCTTCATCTATGACTATCCCGTGGAGATCTCTCCCCTGACCAAGCGCAAGCCCGACCGTCCCGAGCTGGTTGAGCGCTTCGAGCTGTTCATCACCAGCCGCGAGTTCGGCAACGCCTACAGCGAGCTCAATGATCCCATCGACCAGCGCGGCCGCTTTATGGATCAGATGGCTCTGCGCGAGGCCGGCGACGACGAGGCCAACATGATTGACGAGGACTTCCTCACCGCCCTTGAGTACGGCATGCCTCCCACAGGCGGTCTGGGCGTGGGCGTCGACCGTCTGGTCATGCTGCTCACGGACAGCTACTCCATCAGAGATGTTCTGCTGTTCCCGACAATGAAGCCGCTGGACTAAAATTCAAAGGACTATGACCCCAAAAGTCATAGTCCTTTTCGTTATACCATTAAATGCGTATCATCGTATGTCACAAGCAGGTAATCCTTCATTTCACCCGTTTCAAACGAATTTCGCTTTTTGTCTGTTCCACCCTGCTCGGGAAATTTATCGGAAAACTTATACGATTGAATAAAGTGCGTTTCTGATTCGCTGTCTGTAAGCTTAATTTCAAAAGCATCTTTTGACACAAGAATTTCATGGATTACCATTTCCGTTAATCGAGCTTTCAACACTCCCAGACTGTTCTCGTAATCGTCAAAGGATATTACCGGTTTATACTGTTCCGAAAACTTGGGATGGCATTCCAGAACAACATCGTCGAACAAAATATGTTCTCCCGCTGACCATATGCAGTATGTCAGCCACCGTGTGCCGTAATCTCCCTGGAGTTTAAGGCCGAAAAAACCGGGGCCGCCCATCCCATATGTGCCGCAGTAAGTGCACACATCAGCAACGCGGCTGCCACTGAATTTCTCCGCACCAAATTGTTCAATATTCAACGGAACGCCAAGCATAATAATTTCGCCAGAATTGGGCTTGTAATGAAAAACAGGATATTTTCTGATTTTTTCAAAGCCTCTGTCTTCCCAGATTTTTCTGTCGCGTTTTTTTGCAATCACAAAGTTTTCACTGACAAGACCGAGGTTCAGTCTCATAAATTTATGCTCGGAAAACATATAACCACCCCATATCTGTTGCAGTTATATGTTATCATAATTATTCACGGAGTCAATAACGTTTTCGTGCCGTTTTCAGACTATTCTGAAGGTAAGTTCAGGCAAGGTACCCGCACTATTTTCACCACTCATATTATTCACAATGAAGCCGCCGGACTGGTAAGCACCATCATGCCCCAAAGAGTTTTTCGGCATTCCGGGACATTTCTTTAAGGAGGACACCAACATGGACGAACGACTGAGAAGACAGCTGGATTTTTCGCTGGAGATAGACAAGGAGAAGAACATCCTCCGGCAGACCCATCTTTCCGGAAACGGGCGGCAGGAGAACGACTCCGAGCACGCATGGCACATGGCCATCATGGCCTATCTGCTCCGGGAGCACGCCAACGAGGAAGTTGACATCTGCAAGGTGATGCTGATGTGCCTGATACACGACATTGTGGAGATCGACGCCGGGGACACCTACGCCTACGACACGGAGGGTCTGGCCACCCAGAAGGCCCGGGAGGACGCCGCCAAGGAGCGTATCTTCTCCATCCTGCCCGACGACCAGAAGCAGGAGCTGGTGGCTCTGTTCGACGAGTTTGAGGAGTATCAGACACCGGAAGCGAAATACGCCCATGCGCTGGACAATCTCCAGCCGCTGCTGCTCAACGACAGCAACAACGGCGGCGACTGGCGGACTCATCAGGTCTGCTCGGAGCAGGTGTACAAGCGCCACAGCAAAACAAGGCTGGGGTCGGAAAAGCTGTTTGAGGTGACCGACGCTATCCTTCAGGAAAACATCCGAAAAGGGAACATCAAAGCTTAAATAGACGCGGAAAAATGCCCCCGGTTTCAGGCCGGGGGCATTGGTGTATGGTTATTTTATTCCGATGCCCACCCTTTACCACTTTACATCCGCAAAAAATCTTGAAATACCCGGCGCTATATGGTATATATAAATATGTGTATTCTTTAATCAGAAGAAGGTCATAGTATGAAATTATCAGAGTTATTCGCCGGCGACAAGCTTTCCCTTTCCTTTGAGGTTTTCCCTCCCAAGACCGACACCGCCTTTGAGAGCGTCAGGCACGCCACCGAGGAGATCGCCAAGCTGCGCCCCTCCTTTATGAGCGTTACATACGGTGCCGGCGGCGGCACCAGCCGCTACACTCTTGACATCGCCTCCAACATAAAGAAGCAGTACGGCGTGCCCACCCTTGCCCATCTGACCTGCGTATCATCCACCCGGGAAACGGTGCAGGAAAAGATCGCCCAGATGAAGGAGGCGGGCATTGAGAATGTCATGGCTCTGCGGGGCGACCTGACTCCCGAGCTGGAGCGGACCGACCGCTCGAAGTGGGCTTACCGCTACGCCATCGATCTCATCCGGGATATAAAGGAATCGGGAGCCGACTTCTGTATCGGCGGCGCCTGCTACCCCGAGATCCATCCCGAGAGCCGCAATCAGGCCGATGACATCAGATATCTCAAGGAAAAGGTGGACGCGGGCTGTTCCTTCCTCACCACCCAGATGTTCTTTGACAACAACCTGCTTTACAACTTCCTTTACAAGATAAGAGAGGCGGGCATCACCGTGCCGGTCATCCCCGGCATCATGCCAATCACCAACGCCAATCAGGTGGAAAGGGCCATCAAGCTGTCCGGCTCCTTCATGCCCCAGCGCTTCAAGAGCCTGGTGGATAAATTCGGCGAGTCTCCCGCCGCCATGAAGCAGGCCGGCATCGCCTATGCCACCGACCAGATCATCGATCTGTTCGCCAACGGCATCACCAATGTCCATGTTTATTCCATGAACAAGCCCGATGTGGCCGAGAAGATCCAGAGCAACCTTTCCGACATTCTCGGATAATGGCTGTCTGCGTAAAGTCCTATTCCCCGCCGCCCGTTGAGTGCCGGGAGATACTGCGCTACGCCGGAGCAAAGGTCGGCTCGCCGGAGATAATCGGCATAATGGAAGAGTGCCTCGGAGAAATCGAGGGCAGGCTGGCCTACCGGGTCTGCTTCGGGGAATTTCCCGTAAACCGCCGCGACGGCATTATCGACCTTGGATTTGCAAGGACAGATTCCTCCGATCTTGGGAAGAATCTTGCGGACTGCCGCCGGGTCGTTGTGTTCGCGGCCACTGTGGGCATCGAGCTTGACCGGCTCATCGCCCGCTGCGTCCGTCTGTCGCCGGTGAAGGCGCTGATGCTGCAGGCCATCGGAGCCGAGCGCATTGAAGCGCTGTGCAATGTGTTCAGCGCCGAAGTCGCCGAGCTGGCCGCGCGGGAAGGCCTGCACGCCCGCCCGAGGTTCAGCCCGGGCTACGGCGATCTGCCGCTGGAGCTTCAGCGGGATATCTTCGCCGCGCTGGACTGCCCGAAGCACATCGGTCTTACTCTCAACGAAAGCCTGCTGATGTCGCCGTCCAAATCGGTGACGGCCATCATCGGCATCGGCGGCCAGGAAGCTGACTGTCCCTCGGGCTGCGCCGCCTGCGGACAAAAAGATTGTACATTTGGAGAGTATTATGAAAATAACTGAGTATATCAAGGAGCATATTCTTTATCTGGACGGCGGCCTCGGCACACTGCTGCAGGCTCACGGTCTTGCCGCCGGAGAGCTGTCCGAGCAGTGGAATATCTCCCATCCCGAGGTGGTCACGGCCATCCACCGGGATTATTACGACGCCGGCAGCAACCTTGTGTGCGCCAACACCTTCGGAGCCAACTCCCTCAAATACTCCGACGAGGAGCTGGAAGAAGTCATCGCTGCCGCCCTCAATAACGTCCGGGCGGCCAGAGATTCCAGCAGCGGCCCTCAGGAGAAGTGGATCGCGCTGGATGTGGGCTCCACCGGCCGGATGCTCAAGCCCTACGGCGACTTTGACTTTGAGGACGCTGTGGCCGTTTTCTCCAAAACCATAAAGCTTGGAGTAAAGCACGGCGCCGAAGTCATATTCATCGAGACCATGAACGACAGCTACGAGACCAAGGCGGCTCTGCTGGCGGCAAAGGAAAGCTGCGAGCTGCCGGTTTTCGTCTCCAACGCCTACAGCGAGGACGGCAAGCTGATGACCGGCGCTTCTCCCGCGGCCATGGTGGCCATGCTGGAGGGCATGGGCGCCGACGCCATTGGCGTCAACTGCTCCCTCGGCCCAAAGGCGCTGAGCGGCGTGGTGGAGGAATATCTCAGATACTCCTCTCTTCCCGTCATACTCAAGCCCAACGCCGGTCTGCCCAAGGTGGTCGACGGCAAAACGGTTTATGATGTGCTGCCGGATGAATTCGCCGAGGATGTGGCCGCTCTTATCGGGAAGGGCGTGCGCGCCGCCGGCGGCTGCTGCGGCACCACTCCCGAATACATCCGCGCGGTGGTGAGCCGCTCGGCGGGCATCTCCCCCGTTCCCCTTGAGGAAAAGAACTACACCTGCGTATCCTCATACACAAAGGCTGTTTTCTTCGGAGAAAAGCCGGTGCTCATCGGCGAGCGCATCAATCCCACCGGCAAAAAGCGCTTCAAGGAGGCGCTGCGTGCCAACGACATTGATTACATTCTTCGTGAAGGCATCGCCCAGCAGGAAAAGGGCGTTGACATCCTCGATGTCAATGTCGGTCTGCCAGAAATTGACGAGCCGGCCATGCTGCGCACGGCAGTGTGCGAGCTGCAGGCCATAATCGACCTGCCTCTGCAGATAGACACCTCCGACGCCGGGGCCATGGAGACCGCTCTGCGCCGCTACAACGGCAAGGCGATGATAAACTCGGTCAACGGCAAGCAGGAGAGCATGGACGCGGTGTTCCCTCTGGCCGCAAAATACGGCGGCCTCATCGTGGCTCTCACCCTTGACGAGGGCGGCATTCCCGCCACTGCCGAGGGACGGCTGGAAATAGCCTCCCGCATTCTGAAGGAGGCCGAAAAGTACGGCATAGGCAAAAAGGACATCATCTTCGACCCGCTGGCTTTGACCGTCAGCGCCGACAATTCCGCCGGAAAGGAAACTCTCCGGGCGGTGAAGATGATCCGGAAGCAGCTTGGCTGCCACACCTCCCTCGGTGTTTCCAATGTTTCCTTCGGTCTGCCCAACCGGGAGATCATCAACAGCGGCTTTTTCACCCTCGCACTGTGGCAGGGGCTTTCGGCGGCCATAATGAATCCCTATTCCGCGGACATGATGAAGGCCTACCACGCATATCTCGTGCTCGGCGGTCTTGACGACAACTGCGCCGGATACATCGAATTTGCCCAGACACTGCCTCAGACTACCTCGCTGCCCGCCTCCGCTCCCTCTCCCGCCGCCGGAAGCGACAGCTCTCAGTCCGCTCCCGAGCTGCAGAGAGCCATCATCAAGGGACTCAAGGAGCAGGCCGCGGCGCTGACCGCTCAGATGCTCGGCTCGGTCGCTCCCCTTTCCATCGTGCAGGAGGAGATAATCCCCGCCCTCAACACCGTGGGCGTGGGTTTTGAGAACAAGACGGTCTATCTGCCTCAGCTGCTCATGAGCGCCGAGGCGGCAAAGTCGGCCTTTGAGCAGATCAAGGCGGCCATGCCCGGCGACCGTGCATCCGACAAGTGCGCCTTTGTCATCGCCACCGTAAAGGGCGACATCCACGACATCGGCAAGAACATCGTCCGGCTGCTGCTGGAAAACTACGGCTTTGCCGTGACCGACATGGGCAAGGACGTGCCCCCTGAGGATATCGCGGCCAAGGCCGTGGAGCTGCACGCCCCGCTGGTCGGTCTCAGCGCGCTTATGACCACCACCGTTCCCGCCATGGAGGAGACCATCCGCCAGCTGCGGGAAAAAGCACCGTGGTGCAAGGTCGTGGTGGGCGGCGCTGTGCTGACCCAGGAATACGCCGACGCCATCGGTGCCGACAAGTACGCAAAGGACGCCATGGAGACCGTGCGCTACGCCGAGGAAATAAACGCGGCGCTTTGAGAATAATAAGATAAGAAACGCCAGCCCCGTGTTCTCACCCGAACACGGGGCCGGCGTTTTTATTCAGCTCAACTAAGTCTCAAAGGAATCACTCAAAGAACATAGCGTCGGGGTCGTCCATCTCGGTGACAGTATAGTCTTTCTCCAGAACGACTCTGCCGTTTTCGCTGGTTACCGTGACGACTCCCTTGATATTCACGGCGATCATGACGTCATGGGAATCGGAATCCGAGCCGTACATATCCACATCGAGCTCCGCTCTCTGGCCGGGATAGACCACGACGGAATTGTCCGATCCCACCTCAATGAAGCTGTCGGGATAATCCTTGGCCTGGAAGGAATCCACCCGGGCAGTGAAGGTGAGCGGCTCGTCGGTTCGGTTCTCAAAGCAGAACATCAGGTTCTTCTTGCTGTAGAAATCATACTCCATGCGCTCTACGACGATGAAGTACTTGTCGTTGTCCACAACGACCACTTCGCCCTCCACTGGCACTCTCTCCTCGAGGGCTGGAGCCTCGGCGTCGGCACCGCCCATGGTGAAGGATACTCTCTCGTTGATCACGGGAACCTCGGTCGTGCCGCTGATGTCACTGACATAGCCTGTGGCGTTGATGGTGAATTCCATCGAGCTGAGAGGAGCGCCCTTGAGCAGGTCGGCCAGATAAAAATGACCGAAGAGTACGCTGTTGGGGTCAGCTGAGTTCACATATCTTGCATTTTCGGTTCTGCCGTTGGCGCTGATCTCGATTATCTCGTAGGAGATGCTCATGTCCGACTTGTTGATGAAGGTATACTCCACTATGTTGTCCTCACCCTCGCCGGTGACGATGAAGGAGCAGTATTCATTTTCAAAGACCAGCACGTCGTCCTCGTCGGCAACATAGGTTATTGTTTGAATCTCGTCGGCGGTCTTTCCGGTGGGATAGACAGCGAAGCGGCCGAAGCCTATGGACTGGCCGTCGGAGAGCATGGCCACATCAAAGCATATCTGGTCAACGGATGTGATGCCCGCGTCGGCCAGCTCGCTGTCGCTCAGATAGGCCATATAGGCGGACTTGCCGCCAGCGGTCATTTCCGGGGCATTGGAATAATTGGAGTGGGCCGCGCCATTCACCGAAATATCCTGAATGCAAACAGACACACCGTCCTTGTCGGTCTTGTTTTCGCTTTCAAAATAGATAGTGTAGCCGGAGGCGTCCTTGGGGCGGATGGCGGTGATCTTCAGGGAGCAGTAGTAGTTGTCAACGATTTTGTATTCTCCGCGCTTTTCCTCGCTGGCCACCACCTGATAGACGCCGTCGATGGCCTCGAGGCTGTTTTCGTAGCTCAGAGCCACGATCAGCGTGTTTTTGACATTCTGGATGTGCTCCAGAAGCTCGAAGACCGCCGAAAGCTCGCCGTCTTCCTGCTGCTTGGCGGCACAGGTACCCAGCGTCAGCGCGGCACACAGCACCAGAGCGATTGCCTTGACATACCTTTTCATCTCTGATTCTCCTTTTGCTTTCATTAACTCCTTCGCAGGAGATTATTTACATAATATCATATTCGCCCATTATTTGTCAATTAAATTATTCTCTTTATGAAAAATGCCCCTGCGTCCTATCCGATATCAGCCATTGTTGGCTGTACCGGCAAGACCGTAGGGGCTTGTCTGTCCATGTGATTACTCCTTGATGACCTGACCGTCGTTGGTAATGACCAGCTTGTCACCCTGTGCCAGCCCTTCAGGCGCCTCGGCGTAGAGCAGAGCAAACATCCGCTCGTCCTCGCCGCGGCAGATTATATATTCCTTTTCCAGTCGTTCAACTGTCAGCTTTTTCATTATGGTTGTACCTCGATTCAGTTTTGTGTTTCTATGGTATAATTGCCGTTTTCGCATATGAGGCGGATGTCGCCGCATACGTCGGTGCGCTTCCACTCAATGCCGTAGTATTCGTAGCGGCCAAGAAGCTCGTCGTGAGGATGGCCGTAGTCGTTGTCTTTTCCGCAGGATATCAGCGCCAGCTCGGGCAAGGCCACAAAGAGGAAGTCGCTGCCGTTGGCGTAGGCACTGCCGTGGTGGTTGCTCTTGACTATGCGGGAGCGGATGCCCACTCCGGCGGACATGATGAGGTCGTCCTCGGCGCTTTCGGTCAGGTCGCCGCAGGTAAGGAAGTCCACTCCGCCGCAGGACAGCTTCAGGCCGATGGACCAGTCGTTGAGGTCGGCGCCGGTGTAGGTCGGGTCGGGCCACAGCACCGTCATGGTAAGGTCGCCCAGCTCGTAGGACACGCCCGGCCAGGCAGTGGTGGGACGGATGCCTTCCCTGCTGATGGCGTCGTCCAGCCTGTCCTTCAGCTTTTCTTCAACGGCGATGGTATCCGGGATATCCGGCACCATGACCTTGCTCACATCAAAGGCCTCGAACACGGCGGGCATTCCGCCGATGTGGTCGGAGTGAGGATGGGTGCAGATGACCCAGTCCAGCTCCTTTACACCAAGGTCGCTGAGATAATCCACCACATCGTCGCCAGCCTCGCGTTCGCCGGCGTCGATGAGGATGTTCGCGTCCTTGCTCTGGACAAAGACGCTGTCTCCCTGCCCCACGTCGATCATGTGGATGACCATGGTGCCCTCGGGCACCTCGGTCTGCTGGGCAGTGAGCTGATTGCAGGCGCTGACCTGCCCGGCGATGATATCCGGCCACTGCTCCGGCTCGGCCTCCAGCAGCAGAACCACGGTGGTCAGAATCAGAGCGATGACGGCGAAAACGCCCCGGTCTATTCTCCGGCGGCGTGCCTGCTCGTCGTTTCCGTATTGCCGTGCCATAGTTTATTCTCCGTATGGTAAGGTGTGCTGATGCTCGGCGGCAAATTCCCGCAGAGAGCATATCTTTTCGTCGGGATCAAACTCCACGATCGAAACGCCGTCAAAGGCGGAATGATCGCCAAAGCAGACGCATTCAAAATACCACTCGGCAAACGCCTTTTGGCCCGAATGGGATATTCGGCTTATGTCCCAGCGGATGACCTCTCCGTTTGCGAACCAGTCGGCAAACCATTTTTCAATCTGGCGCGCGCCCCGGTATTCGGTGCCGGTGGATTCCACATACACCGCGTCGCCGGAGAATATCTCCCCGAGGCCTTCACCTTTTCGGGTGAGCCACATGGAAAAATAATCTCTGATAAGCTGTTCCCGGGCGGCGTTTATGTTCCGGCTCACTTGTGCTTCCTCCTTGGCGGATGGCTGCCGGAGCGGCCGCGGGGCGGTCTGCTGCCGGGCTTTTTGCCGGAATTCTGTTTGTTTCCGGACCTTACCTGCCTTATGAGCGTCTCCTGAGAGGGACGGATGAGGCAGTTTTTTCCGGTGCCGATCAGGTCGGAGCGGCCGGCCTTGCGCAGAGCCTTTTCCACCGCGCGCTGGTTTTCCGGCTTGAAATACTGCAGCAGCACCCGCTGCTCGGCCTTCTCCTCGGGCGTCTTAGGCACATACACCTCCTTGAGGGTGTAGGGGTCAAGGCCGGTATAGAACATACAGGTGGCGATGGTTCCCGGTGTCGGATAGAAGTCCTGCACCTGCTCGGGGCGCAGCTTCTGCTCCTTGAGGAACAGCGCCAGCTCCACCGCGTCTCTGAGGGTGCTGCCCGGGTGGGAGCTCATCAGGTAAGGAACAAGGTACTGCTCCTTGCCCTCCTCGGCGGTTATTTTGAAGAATTTTTTTGAAAACTCACGGTAGGCCTCGATGTGGGGCTTGCCCATGGCGTCGAGGACATTGTTGGAGCAATGCTCGGGAGCCACCTTCAGCTGGCCGCTGACATGGTATTTTATCAGCTCGCGCATGAAGGTGTCGTCCTCGTCCAGCATCAGATAGTCAAAGCGGATGCCGGAGCGGATAAAGACCCGCTTGACGCCCTTTATCTTCCGAAGCTCACGGAGCAGCTTGAGATATTCGCTGTGATCCACCTGCAGAGCCGGGCAGGGCGTGGGCGCAAGACAGCGCTTGCCCTTGCACATTCCCGCCTCGTCCTGCTTTTTGCAGGAGTGCATACGGAAGTTGGCCGTGGGGCCGCCCACATCGTGGACATTGCCCTTGAAGCGTGGATTTTTTGTAAAGCTCTCCACTTCCCGGATGACCGACTCCTTGCTGCGGGTGGAGATCATCCTGCCCTGATGGAAGGCAAGGGAGCAGAAAGCGCAGGCGCCGAAGCAGCCGCGGTTGTGTATGACGGAAAACTCCACCTCCTCGATGGAGGGCACGCCGCCCATTTCGTCGTACATGGGGTGAGGACGGCGCTCGTAGGGCAGCTCATACACCCGGTCAAACTCCTCGGTGGTGACCGGAGGCATGGGCGGATTACATATCAGCATACGGTCGCCGTGGCGCTGGATGATGGTCTTGCCGCGCACAGGGTCGTGCTCACCGTTCTGGATGCGGCAGGCGACGGCGTATTCCTTCTTGGATTCCCGCACCCGCTCGTAGGAGGCACACTCGGCCACCGGGCGGGGCTTATACTCGCTGATGGGAACGGTGACGCAGGTTCCGCGCACATCCAGGATGTCCTTTACCGGCTCGCCGGCGTTGAGGCGGTTGGCCAGCTCCACGGTCTGGTACTCGCCCATGCCGTAGGAGAGAATATCGGCGCCCGACTCGATGAGGATGGACTCACGCACGCTGTCCGACCAGTAGTCGTAATGGGCAAAGCGGCGCAGTGAGGCCTCAAGGCCGCCGATGATTATGGGGCTGTCGGGATAGGCTTTGCGGGCAAGGCGGCTGTAGACGATGGTGGCCCGGTCGGGGCGGTAGCCGCCCTTTCCTCCGGGAGAATAATAGTCGTCGCTGCGTCTGCGGCGGGCGGCGGTGTAGTGAGCCACCATGGAGTCGATGTTGCCGCCGGTTATCATAAAGCCAAGACGGGGCTGACCAAAGCGCCTGAAGGCGCTTTCGTCCTTCCACGCGGGCTGGGCGAGGACACAGCAGTTGTATCCGGCGGCCTCGAGGACGCGGGCGATTATGGCGATGCCGAAGCTGGGATGATCCACATAGGCGTCGCCGGTGACCAGCACGAAATCAGGCTGGCTCCACCCTCTTTCCTCCATTTCCTTGCGATTAACGGGAAGAAACATATTCATCAGAACGGAGCGTCGTCATCGTCCTCTCCGTCTTCCTCCTCAATTGAGATTACGGGCAGCGAATCCAGCACGCCGCTCAGGGAAGTGTCCGGCGGCAAGACCGGCTCGGCTGTATAGGGTTCCGGCTCCTCCTCGGGCTGGTTGGCGATGACCGGCAGGTCATCGGTGTTCAGGAGGCCGGGCTGTCCTTCGGGTATGTAGCGCTCGGGCTGGATGGCGGGCAGTTCCTCCCGTCCGGACAGGTCTATGCTGGTCTGGACAGGATCGTCCCGCATGGCGATCATTTCAAAATACTGTGCGCGGGACATAAGCACACGGCGGGGCTTGGAGCCTTCGTGAGGGCCGACGATGCCGTTGGCCTCCAGCTGATCCACCAGACGGCCGGCTCGGGCGTAGCCCACGCCCAGACGGCGCTGGAGCAGAGAAACGGAGGCCTGTCCGGCCTCGGTGACAACATCGATGGCCTTGATGAAGAACTCGTCGTTGCCGCCGAATTCATCGTCGCCGTCGGTCTTGCTGTGCTCTTCGCCGCCGGCGGCGTTGCGCTCGATCTCCCGGGCGATGCTCTCGTCGTAGTCGGCGGTGCAGTGGCTCTTGATGAAGGTGACCACCCGCTCCACCTCGCTGTCGTCAACGAAGCAGCCCTGAACTCGCTTGGGCTTGGCCATGCCCACGGGGTGCATGAGCATATCGCCCTTGCCGATAAGCTCCTCGGCTCCGCCCTCGTCCAGAATGATCTTGGAATCCACACCGGAGGACACGGCGAAGGCTATGCGGCTGGGCACGTTGGCCTTGATGGTGCCGGTGATGATATCCACCGACGGACGCTGGGTGGCCAGGACCATGTGCATACCGGCGGCACGGGCCATGGCGGCCAGACGGCTGATGGTGTTTTCCACTTCCTTGGGCGCGGTCATCATCAGGTCGGCCATCTCGTCGATGATGATGACTATGCGGGGCATTTTCTGTATCTCGTCGCTGCGCTCGGCGATCTTGTTGTAGCCGTCGATGTTGCGCACGCCCTGCTCACGGAGAAGGGAGTAGCGCTTTTCCATCTCGGTGACCGCCCACTGCAGGGCACCGGCGGCCTTTTTCGGGTCGCACACCACGGGCACCAGCAGGTGAGGCAGGCCGTTGTAGACATCCAGCTCGACCGACTTGGGGTCAACCATTATCAGGCGCACATCGTCGGGGGAGGATTTGTAGATAAGGCTCATGAGCATGGAGTTGATGCACACCGATTTACCCATGCCGGTGGCACCGGCGATAAGCAGGTGGGGCATTTTGGCAAGGTCGGCCAGCACGATGCTGCCGTCGATGTCCTTGCCCACGGCCACGGTGATGGGGCTGGCCGCGTCGCGGAACTGCTCGCTTTCGATGAGACTGCGGATGCGCACGATGCTCAGATTCTGGTTGGGTATCTCAACACCCACGGCGGCCTTGCCGGGGATGGGCGCTTCGATACGCACGCCCTTGGCCGCAAGGCGCAGGGCAATATCCTTGTTCAGGTTGGTTATGCGGTTAATTTTGACGCCGGGAGCAGGCTTGAGCTCATAGCGAGTGACAGCCGGGCCGCGGCTGATGCCCACCACGGAGGCCTCAACGCCGTATTCACGCAGGGTCTCGACCAGACGCTCGCCGTTGTGGCGCAGCTCGTCTCTGATGTCGCCCTCGTTGTCCCCTTCCGCGGCGATGAGCAGGTCGGTGTCGGGGAAGACATAGTTATCCGCCTTCTTCTCCTGCTCTCTTATCTCCTGAGCGAAGGCGATGACCTCCTTGGCCAGCTCCTCCTGCCGCTGCTTTTTGCTGTCCTGACCGCCGGAGAAGCGCATGAGCAGACGCTCAAATTCGTCCTCGTCGATCTGGTTTTCCTCTTCGGTCTTCTTGGGAGCGGGAGCGGGCTTGGCTTTGGAGGGGCGTCTGCCGCCCTTTTCGGTGGCGCGGCGTATCTCCTCAAGGGGAGTCAGCTCCTCGTCGTCGGCAGGCTCGTCCTGAGTCTCATCAATGACAAAGGGAGATTCCTCGGGCTGCTCGTTCTTCTTTTTGCGGGAGCGCTTGGGTGCCGGCGCGGGCAGTGCCTCCGGCTCTTCCTCCTCATAGACCTCCTCGTCGTCGATGGGAACATCCACAAAGGCGGCACGCTGGCGGCGTTCCTCCCGGCGCTCCTCCATGGTGATGCGGTACTGCTCGGCGGCGCGCTCCATGGATTCGGCGGCGATGGCCGACGCCTTCTTCACCGGCTTTGCCACGCCGTTGAACAGCCGGACGATGTCGCTGCCGGAAACGATCATAATGAAAACAAAGGTACCCAGAGCCAGAAGCAGTATGGAAAGGCCTCTGCCGAAAATGGAGGCAAACAGCGCGCCGAACACGCCGCCGAAGGCTCCGGCGCCGTTGCGGTGCTGGCCTTCGTAGAACATGGTCTGCATGGTCTTGGCCACACTGTAGCCGTCCACCTCCTTGGACACGGGCGAGATAAGGTGGATAAAGGTGCCTATCATGGCTCCGGCCAGCAGGAAAAGAACGATCTTGCTCTTGATGTTGTTTTCGGGGCGGTCAAGAGCCAGCACTACCGACACCGCAAAGCCCACGGCCACCCACACATAGGACGACCAGCCCAGCAGGCCGAAGATGACCTCATGGGCAACGGGCGAAATGCTCTCGAACAGCACCAGCAGCAGGAGCAGTACGCACACCGCGAAGAGCACCACTGAGGTTATCCGGCATTTTCTGCGAAATTCCAGCAGCTGGCGCTCTCTTTCCTGCCGCTCCCGTTCGAGGGCGGCTTTGGTTTTATGGGAACGGGACGAGGCCGGGCGGGAATCCGCTCGGCCGTTCTGTCGTCCTGCATTGTTTCTGTTTCTTGTTGATTGTGCCATTTTTCCCTCCGGAAAAGACCCGCGGTCGGGTCGCCGATTGTTGAATTAGGCCGCGGCAGCCTGGGCCTCGCCGCCGAACAGCACGCGGAAGAAGTCTGCGCCGTAAACGCCGGAGGCGTGCTCGGCAATGCCGATGATGACGATAAGGGCACCCATGGCGAGGCAGTAGTAGCCGAAATAGTGGAGCTTGTCGTTGGAAACTATCCACTTGAGGCCGGCGATGGCCAGCACTCCGGCCACGGCGGCAACGATGACTCCGATAAGGGTGGGCGCGAACTCAAACTGAGCCCAGCCGGCTTCGTCCATCTTGACCACCTCAAGGACATTGGCGGCCAGAACGGCGGGAATGCTCATGATGAAGGAGAACTGGAGAGCGGCGTTCTTCTCGGTGCCGGAGATCATGCCGAGGGTGGTGGTTGTGCCGGAGCGGCTCAGTCCGGGCATGGAGGCAAAGCACTGACCGATGCCCATGATGGCCGCTGATTTATAATCGACATAATCACGAGCCTTGATGGCAGAAGTTTTTCTGCGGTTGGCAATGGATGTGGCAAGCAGCAGCAGAGCGGCAGTGCCCAGCAGACACAGGCCCTCGACCACGATATCTCTGTCCTCGGAGGTGAAGCCGGAAAGATCGGCAAGGGTCTCGACCTTTTCTCTTGCGTGATCCACAAGACCCAGTCCGCCGAATACCGGCAGGAACAGCAGTATGGCGCAGGCAGAGGCAAGGATAACTGCA
>JAZSQO010000083.1:0-9681 GCA_045538015.1 Acutalibacteraceae bacterium
ACCTCTGGACGGTTGATGACCGCTCTGACGATGCCTGCACGCTGGGCTTCACCGCCGGAAACCTGAGAGGAAAACTTCTTCTGCGTTATTTCCGGAATATTGACAAGCTCAAAAAGCTCCTTGGCTCTCTTGATAATGTCTTTTCTGCGGCCTTTGCACAGTGCTCCAGCTGTCAGTACATTATCCATCAGACTCATCTTATCAAGCAGGTATATCTGCTGAAAAACAAATCCGCAGTGCTTTCTTCTGAAAACCGCAAGCTGGTCATCGGTGCATTTTGTTATCTCTCTGCCGGCAAAGTGAACGACGCCTGCGGTGGGTCTGTCCATGCCTGAGAGGGAATACATAAGAGTGGATTTGCCCGCGCCCGACGAACCCATAATGACTGTAAAGTCACCGCGACAGATGTCAAGGTCGAGGTTTTCAAATATATCCTGCCGGCTGTCTCCGCTGCCGAAGCTCTTCTTCAGTCCTCTTGCTGAAATGATGACGTCTTTTTCTGCACTCATGTTTTACCTCCGAAATTCCGTTGTCGGGCGGCTGCTGATGTAAGCCGTCCTTCTGTGATGGCTTCATTCTATCCGGACACCCCGGTTGCCGCCACCAACAGTTGTTTGCATAGGCAAAAAGTCATGCTACGCTCCGTTGCATTGTTAAAACGTGGCATAAGTAAGCCGTTTTTAAGCAACCAGATAAATTGACATTTTTATCAATCTAACAGACTTTGGATAAGCACAAAAATATGTTTAGCCATTATCATCGAAGAAAAACGCAAGGATGATGGAATGAATTATTGTAAATTCCAACTGATTTATACGTGACTATCCCACCATGCTTGGCGCAAACTGCACGGTCTGGGAGATCGTACGATTCGCATCCGTAAGGTCGGGAGTTCGATCCTCCTCGTCTCCACCATGCAAAAGGCCTCTTTTGTCCAACGGACAAAAGAGGCCTTTTGTTATGATATCCGCCTTCTGCGGATGGTATATGCGCTCGTCATACGAAGGAACGGATATTGCATCATGCTTGTGAAGCGAGTATATCACGCGGCACCAGCCGTATATCATATCGCGTCAGCGATATATCATTAATAAACCGCGCTCTTGACTTCACCGGCAGGGCGGAGTATACTTATATCAGAATCCGATGTCGTGTTTTCGCGGGAAGGCGGGGCTTGTGCCGTTCCGTGCAAGTCCGAACCAGTATCGGATTCTTTTTATTTATCATCATTTGACATTGAGCGATTTTCAGACAACGGGAGGGAACAGATATGCTTGAACAAAACCACGGCTCCGCTGAAATGACCGTCGGCCAGATGGTCCGGCAGCTTTCCGCGGCATACATATCCCTGATAAGGTCAAAGACCCCGCTGAGGAGCTTTCCTTCGGTAATGCTGTGGGGTGCTCCGGGCGTGGGAAAGTCTCAGGGTGTCCGTCAGATCGCGTCGGCTGTGGCCGAAAAAACCGGACTGAGGGTAGACGTCACCGACGTGCGTCTGCTGCTTTTCAACCCGGTTGACCTGAGAGGCATTCCCACGGCCAACGAGGATAAGACTCTTGCCGTCTGGCTCAAGCCCAAGATTTTTCAGATGGACGAAAGCACGGATGTGGTCAATATCCTTTTTCTGGACGAAATCTCCGCGGCTCCTCAGTCGGTTCAGGCGGCAGCTTACCAGATCACCCTCGACCGGACGGTCGGCGAGCACCGACTGCCGGAAAACTGTATCGTTATTGCCGCCGGCAACCGGGTCACGGACAGGGCAGTGGCCTACACCATGCCCAGCGCGCTGGCCAACCGGCTGTGTCACATAGAAATTGCCGCCGACAGCAAAAGCTGGCACGAATGGGCGGTTTCCTCCGGAATCAACAGCACGGTGCTCGGATTTCTCGATTACAAGCCCGGTATGCTGATGAAGCCCGAGCTCATGGACAGCAGTCTTGCATTCCCCACTCCGCGCTCGTGGGAGATGGTGAGCAACATATTAAATTATGTATCGGATAATATCGCGGATGTATTTCCTCTCGTCGCCGGCTGCGTGGGCAGTGAGGCCGCTCAGGAGCTGCTTAACTGGTGCGAGGTGTACCGGGGCGTTCCGGATACGAAAGCGGTTTTCGCCGGCACCTCCGAGGACATTCCCGTTCGTCCCGAGGCGATGTTCGCCCTTGCCTCGCGGATTTCCGAGTACGCCCGGAACCACCACACCGCCGGCGAAATCGAAAACGTGGTGGCTTACGCCCTGAAGCTGCCGGTGGAATTCCGAAACCGTATCTTTGCCGACCTGCTGCACATCAGATCCATCCGGAAGCAGCTGTCACGCATCTACGCCTATGACGACTGGTTTGTGAGAAGCGGCAGAGACTGGGAGGATTACGGTCTATGATGACCGAGCAAAGAAAGAGACGGCTCAGGACGAAGATTCAGGAATCCCGGGGACGCCTGATGGAAAGCCACCCGTTCTTCTCCCTGCTGCTCATGTACCTCGGATACGTCGCGGTGCCCGGGATGAAGAAGATGTCCACCAACGGGCGCTGCGTCTTTTTCTCCCCGGATTTTCTCGACCGGCTCCATTACGCTGAGCTGGATTACATTCTGTGCCATCAGGTCATGCACATCCTTCACGGCCACATCTGGCGGCCCCTCGACCTCGCGGGCGACGACTACCACTTCGCCTGCGACATTGCGGTCAACTCTCATCTGGAAAAATCCGGCATCCTGAAGGACGGCTTTTCCCATCTCGGCTACACCCACCGTTCCATACCAAGCAGGAACACAAATGTTTCGGAAATGACTTCCGGGGAAATATACAAGCTGCTGCCCTACAGCCTTTATTCACTGGACGAGCGCACGAGGAGCCGGTTCCTCGCCGACAGCGAGCTCTGGTGGGACAGAAAGACCGACTCCGGCGAGTCGGGAGAGGTGATCCTCGATCCTCCGGAGATCGCCGGTTCATCACGGGAACCGGCTGCCGACGACGACGAGATCGATCTGCGGCACATATGGCAGGCCAGAGCCGGCGGCGCTGCCGGTGCCGCCGGCGCGATGGACTCCGCGGGCAAAAAGGGCCGCGGCATCGGCGATGTCCCCGGCTTTGTGAAGAGAATGACAGAGAAAATGAGCGAGCCCACCGTTGACTGGAAGAAGGTGCTGCACAACTTCGTGCAGGAGAGCGTGTGCGACTACTCCTTCTCCCCTCCCGACCGGCGCTTTGCCGACACCGGCTTCTTTCTGCCCGATTTCAACGAGAGGGACTTCGTGACCAAGGATATACTTTTCATGGCCGACACCTCCGGCTCGGTCTCGGACGACGAGCTGGCCGCCGTATATTCGGAGATACGCGGCGCGATAGAGCAGTTCAACGGAAAGCTGACCGGCAGTCTGGGATTCTTTGACGCGGAGGTGATCCCTCCCATCCCCTTTTCCGGCGTCTCCGACCTGCTGCGCATCATTCCCTACGGCGGCGGAGGCACTGATTTCCGGGTGATTTTTGAATACCTCCGGCACCGCGCGAGCCAGCCGCCTGCCAGCGTGGTCATATTCACCGACGGCTGCGGGCCATATCCCGACCAGACAGAAACCATGGGGATCCCGGTTCTGTGGATGATAAACAATTCCGGCTTCACGCCGCCGTGGGGAAAGGTCGTGCGCGTGCCGGGCGGCGAAAAGTGGAAATGATACTGTTCCCCGTCACTCCCGCCGTCCTTGACAGCAAGCGATTTTTTCGCTATTATGGCACAGAAGCCGCTGCCGGCTCCGGCGGACCCTGTCGTGCTCAGGTCATCCCCCGGAGTGTTGGCGGCGGTTTCGTCTTTTGTTTCGCTGTTTTAGTGGGTAATAGGCAAAAAAAGACCCGAACCCGACGCCGGTTGGCGTTGGGTTCGGGTTTGCTTTTGTATTCTTACTCAGGTTAAAGCCGAGCCAGCACGACCGGAAGGACACCGAAGTCGTCATTGTGGACGCTGCTGCCGAGGCCACCGATGCCACCATCAGAGTCGACATTCGCCGCGCGACTACTATTGACGCCGGGCGAGCGAAGCCACCACCAGCCCGTGCCGAAAACGGAACTTACATAACATCCGTTCTTCCTTGCGACCGCTGTCGGCTTGGCTTTTCTGTCTTCGTCGCCGCCGAAATACTTGTTCGCTTCGTCTATGCTGAGACAGAATACATAGTCCTCGGTAGGATTTCCACCCTTGGTGCCATAACTTGCATTATCAGGGTTAGGAATTTTTACCCGGCTCAGCTTATTGCGCTCATCGGCACTGAACGCCCTGTTCATAAACTCACCGTTCAGCCACCTGCGCAGAGTGCAGGTTTCCCATGTGACATTTTCAGATACCTCATGGTACTTTTTGCAATCCAGCAAATTCTCGGATATCATCATCGCCTTGCCGTCAGTTATATCCAGCACACGCCAGACTATCGGCTCCGGAGTATCGCTCGACTGAGGATAACTGCCGAAGGCGACTCGGTCACCCACAGAGGGTCTTAGCCGCGTCGCAGAGCTTACCGGAACTTGCGTCTTGGGCTGAGCTGCCGGTTTCTGCTGTTCGGCGGGATCCTTCACCGTATTTGCCGCAAATTTTATTTCTTTGCTTTCATTGATTCTGCCCGCTATTGCCCGTGCAATGGCACCGGCATCCAATCCGACGCCCATCACGCACTGCAGGCGTTTCCATTCCGGCACATAGCTTCTGTATTTAGGGTCAATATTTATCAGCTCTATAGTATCAAGAAACACAGGAACAACTACTTTTCCGACTTCCTTTGCTTCCTCGTATTCATTTATCACATACGATTCCTTGCGCTCAAATATCCCTTTTGTCACAAACAGCAGTACGGCGTGGGCACAGTCGATATGTATGGAAATCTGCTCCCGCCAGGTGCTTGTTCCCGCCTCAAGGCCGTAGTCGTACCACACCGGGAAGCCCATTTTGCGCAGCTCAAGGGCAATTGGCGCAACTCTGCGCCAGTCAAGGCTGTTGTAGCTGGTAAAAAAAGCGCCGCCCTCGCAGGGATCAAAGCCCCAATACTCACCCATCTCATCATCTCCTGTTCCCAATTTGTTTCATAATACCACATATTTTCCGCCAGCACAACCGTGTGCCGTGAAAATCCACGGCGCCGGTTGGCGTTGGGTTCGGGTTTGGTAGTTTCTACTTCAGATCAAAGCTGGACGAGGATTACGGGTCGGACGCAATGAGCGATACTAAGAACATGGCGGCCGTGGCCGTAGATATTCCCACTTGTGAGTACATTCGCAGCGTTACTACTACCACTGCCGGGCGAACGAAGCCACCACCAGCCCGTACCAATATCGGAATTCACATAACATCCGTTCTTCCTTGCGTAGGCGGTAGGCTTGGCTTTTCTGCCCTCGTCGCCGTCAAAATATTTCTTTGCTTCGTCTATGCTGAGGCAGAATACATAGTCCTCCGTCGGATTGCCGCCCATGGTGCCGTACCTCGGGCTGTCCGGGTTAGGTATCTTTGCCATGTTCAGCTTGTTGCGCTCCTCTGCGCTGAACGCCCTGTTCAAAAACTCGCTGTTCAGCCATCTGCGCAGAGTGCAAGTTTCCCATGTGACGTTTTCAGAACTCTCGTTGTATTTCTTGCAGTCCAGCAGACTCTCGGATATCATCAGTGCCTTGCCGTCAGTTATATCCAGCACACGCCAGACTATCGGCTCCGGAGTATCGCTCGACTGAGGATAGCGGCCGAAAGTGACGCGAGAGCCCACAGAGGGTCTTGGCCGCGTCGCAGAGCTCCCCGAGACCTGCATCTTGGGCTGAGCAGTCGGTCTCTGCTGTACTGCGGGATTCTGCGCCGCGGCAGCCACAGCTTTGATCCCCGACTTTCTGATTTCGTCAGCTATAAGTCCGGCTGTCTCCCGGGCACTCCGCCCGACGCCCATCACGCACTGCAGCCCTTCCCACTCCGGCACATAGCTTCTGTATTTAGGCTTGACATTTATCAGTTCTATGGTATCAAGGAACACCGGAATAATCGTTTTTCCGATTCTCTTTGCTTCCCCATATTCATTTATTGCAAAGGATTCCTGACGGTCAAATATCCCCTTTGTGACAAACAGCAGTACGGCGCAGGCACAGTCGATATGTATGGAAATCTGCTCCCGCCATGTGACTGTTCCCGCCTCAAGGCCGTAGTCGTACCACACCGGCACTCCCAGCTTGCGCAGTTCCAAGGCAACAGGCGCAACTCTGCGCCAGTCAAGGCTGTTGTAGCTGGTAAAAAAAGCGCCGCCCTCGCAGGGATCAAAGCCCCAATACTCACCCATCTCATCATCTCCTCTTCCCTTTTGTTTCATAATACCATATATTTCCCGCCAGCACAACCGTGCGCGGCGAAAAATCCGGCGGCGAATCTCCCCTCCGTTGACTTCTCCGTCTTTTCCTAATATAATAAAGGCGATACCGCATAATTCTAAGTGCGATATTGCGCAGTCAGATTTTTCGTCAGACGCAACAAAAAGCGGAACCAATACTTTGTGTATTGGTGAGCATTTTTGTGAAGTATGACGGAAAAGATGCAAGCAAGATCGTGCTTAAGTGCTTGCACGTGAATTACGCGGTGTTGCCTAAAGTAAACTTCACTTCGGGGTGATCAAAGACATGAGCAAGATTAAAAATGTAATATTCGATATCGGCAATGTGCTGATCGACTTCTGCTGGAAGGATCACATGATAAACCTCGGCTTTTCCGAGGAGTGCATCGCCACGCTGACCCGCACAATGGTGGAAAACCCTCTGTGGGACGAGCTTGACATGGGCATCCGGCCTCACACCGAGGTCATCGCCGACATGAAGGCCGCCGCCCCTCAGTATGCCGGGGAAATTGACGAATTTTTCGGGCAGATAATGGGCATGGTGCGCGTCCGTCCGAGGACTGTGCCGTGGCTCAGCAGCCTGAAGGAGCGGGGCTATGGCGTCTATCTGCTGAGCAATTATCCCCGCTGGATGTTTGAGCGGCACATGGAGGTGTACGACTTCCTTCCCTATGTGGACGGCCGCGTGGTCTCTTCCTATATAAACATAATGAAACCCGACCCGGCCATATACCACACTCTGCTGGAGAAATACGGCCTGAAGGCGGAGGAATGCGCCTTCGTGGACGACCGTCCGGTGAACACCGAGGCCGCCGAGGCTCTGGGCATCCGCTCGGTGACCTACATCGACGCCGCCCAGGCAGAGCGCGACCTTGACGCCCTGCTGGCGCTCTGAGGGCGGGCGTTTGAAAATACCCGCAGACAGCACGCACTGCCCCGCCCGCTTCCGATTGGAGGCGGGCGTTTTTTTCTTATGAACTTTACTGTCCCCAAAAACAACAGCTGTATTGTATTACTTTTACTGCGAGTAGGCCAGCATATTTCCCAGCTTGATCCCAAAGCCGATGGCCTTGTACATCTCCGCATCGCAGTCGGCGCAGCCCACCGTCATGGATTCTGCGCCGCTCTGCTCATAAGCGAAAGCCGCCAGCCCGCGGGCAATGCCACGGTGACGGTACTCCGGGAGAATGTAAAAGTCCTCAAACACGCCGGACCTGCCGTAGTTGAAGGTGGAATAGGTGACGCACACCGAGCAGCAGGCCACCAGCTCGCCATCCCACACGCAGCCGAAAAAGAGGATATCGCCCTTTTCGATGGCTCTTCCGAGGCTTTCCAGCTGTTCCCCGGTGGGCGCGCTTTCTCCGATTTCGGCTTTGTAGGCCCGGTGCAGCTCCGCCAGTCCTCTGAGCCGCTCGGCTCCTATCTTTATAAACTCCATTCTTTTATTACTCCTTGATAAGCCTTGATAAACAAAACAGGCACAGCAGCCTGAGCCGCCGTGCCTGCCTGATTGGTTATCGATGTCAGTCTGCGTGAGGATTACTCAGCAGTCTTGGTCAGGGTGACGCCGCCTAGAACCAGGTTCTCGCCGTCCATCTCAACGGTAGTGGTCTCGGTGACGATGAGCTCGTCAACATCTTCCTGAGTCAGAGCTTCCATAGCCAGCAGCTCTTCGATGGTCATGCCGAACATCTCCTCGATGGCGGAGGTGCCGTCGGCAACGATGGTGATGGACTCGCCGTCCAGAGTGTAGGTGATGGGAACTTCCATGCCCATGGCTTCGGAGCTGCCGGTGCCGTCAGCGTTGAAGGTGTAGGAAACCTCGAGGCCTTCCTCTTCGCCGACCCAGGTGCCCAGAATGGCGGTGGACATGTCAACAGCGGTGCCGGCGCAGCCTGCGAAGGCGCAGACGAGCAGCAGAACGGCGGAAACAACAGCGATGATCTTCTTGGTCATAATTTCTTCTTTCCTTTCTTTTTGCGGCCTCTTTGTTTAAGGCCGATTGCTTTACCATGATAAACCTTTGTCATTTGAATGTCAATGACCTGTTACAAAATTGTGATATTATTTTTTCTCATTTATTAACAGCCACCAAAGAACATCCGGATCATCCATGGATCAAGTGCTAATATAGCCCTTGAAAAAAAAGAGAGAAAGTAGTAATATATAGTCACTACACGCGGCACCGTCCGCTGTCTTTTTTCGGAGGTAACCCAATCATGTGCTTTCGCAGAAAAAAGAACGCAGAAAAGGCTGCGTCAAAAATCATCAAAACAAAGGAATGTGCAAACATGAAGATTCTTGTCATCAACGCAGGCAGCTCCTCCCTCAAGTATCAGCACATCGACATGGCCGACGAGTCGGTCATCGCCAAGGGCAACTGCGAGCGTATCGCCATCGACGGCAGCTTTATCATGCATAAGCTGCCCAATGGCTATACTTCCAAGAAGGAAGTCGCCATCAGCAACCACACCGAGGCCTTCATGCTGGTCAAGGAAGCCCTGACCACCGGCGAGGGCAAGGTCATCGACCAGCTCTCCGAGGTCTCCGCCATCGGTCACCGCGTGGTGCAGGGCGGCGCCATCTTCAAGGAGTCCTGCCTCGTCAACGAGAAGGTCATCGAGGACATCGCCATGCTGGGCACTCTGGCTCCTCTCCACAATCCCGCCCACGTTCAGGGCATCCGCGCCGCTCTGGATGTATTCGGCAAGGACGTGCCTCAGGTAGTCGTTTTCGACACCTCCTTCCACTCCACCATGCCCGAAGAGGCATATATGTTTGCCATCCCCTATGAGTATTATGAGAAGCATCAGATCCGCCGCTACGGCGCCCACGGCACCAGCCACCGCTATGTCACCAGCCGCAGCATCGAGCAGCAAATCAAGCGGCTTTTGCTGACGGTGCTGCCGGTGATGGGCGCTATCATCGTGATCCTGATCATGATGCTGCTGTCCATCAACACCCAATATACCGGCGTACTGCAGAGCGCCAATACCGCCGCAGATTTCAACCAGGAGTTCAAGACCCAGCTGGATTCCGGCATGTACAACCATGTGATCCGTCCCCGGGGCGACGTTACGGCGGAGGATCTGCCCATGGACGTGCTGGATGACGCCGTGGCGGTGCTGCGCCGCCTGGAGAACACCACCACCCTGCGGGACAACCGCTGGCGCATCCAGAGCATGCTGGGCATGTGCGAAAACCTGCGCACCTATATGGTGGAGATCGCCCTGGAGGAATCCTACGACCAGCGTATGGAGCTGCTGGAGCGCAACATCCGCGGCGAGACCGGCCTGACGCTGCTGATCGAGACGTACATGCATGATTACATCGGCGACG
>JAZSQO010000108.1:0-19606 GCA_045538015.1 Acutalibacteraceae bacterium
TGGACGCACCGCTGGTGCACCAGTTGTCACGCCAGTGGCACAGCTGGGCAGCTAAGTGCGGATCGGATAAACGCTGAAAGCATCTAAGCGTGAAGCCGGCTCCAAGATAAGATTTCCCATAGCATAAGCTAGTAAGACCCCTTATAGACTATGAGGTTGATAGGCTGCAGGTGTAAGCACGGTGACGTGTTCAGCTTGGCAGTACTAATAGGTCGAGGGCTTGACCTTGTTGTTTCGCTTATCTCGATTCAATTGCTGTTCGGTTTTCAGGGCACTGAAATCAAAGCGTTCGCTGATTGCGGACGCTTTTTTATTTATTAATTGTGTGTTATAATATGATGAGACAAGGAGGCGATACCGTGGGAAAGAAGGAATATCTGATTATTGCAGTGATACTGCTGCTCATAATAGTAAATGGAGTAATCGGCGCGGTAAACTGCGGCAAGGATTCGCCTGACTCAAGTGAGGAAACGCTGCCGACACAGACGGAGGTTGTCCCGACCGAACCGGAGGTATGGCTTAACGAAAACAGTGGCAATGACCAGACAGTGAGCTGGACCGGTTGGCAGAAGGCTGTTGTTTCGGCCGAGGGAGCCGCTATATACGCCGACAGAGAAATGACTCAGCCCGCAGAAGCGTCGGTTCCGGCGGGAGAAAAGGTAATTATCTGCCAGCTCGAGGGAAACCGCTGCCGGGTCAGGTACGGAGCATCAGTCGGCTGGATGTCCGCAGATGTTCTCACCTTAGAGGGCGAACCGACGAAATATGACACGGCCGCCACAACCGTCTCAGAGCCTCAGAGCCTATCCGGAACGGAGCTGGCCAAGCGTCTGGACAAGGTGGCCGATCAACACGACTGCATTGGCGTGCAGATAGCAGTCATCACCGACGGTCGTATCAGCTGGACATATGAATACGGATACGGCAACCGCGGCACCAAGGCGCCTATGTCGCCGGACACCAAGCTTCGCGCGGCATCAGTGTCCAAGGTTATGGTGGCCATGGGAATCATGTCCATGCACGACATGGAGATAGTGGACATTGACAAGAATGTCAGTGAGTACTGGGACTCGGACATAAAGAACCCCAACTTCCCGGAGACGCCGATCACCTTCCGGAATATCATGACGCACACCTCTTCGCTGTTCGACTTTGGATACAAGAAGAGAAACACAGAGGCGCTGAAGAATAATCTCAAGCTGCACACATCCTATATGAATGCGGCCCCCGGCGACATTAAGTGCTACGACTACAATAACTCGGCCATATGCGCCGCCGGAGCCATTGCGGGCAACGCCGCCAACTGCAATTTCGACCGCTATATAAGGGGATACTTCTTTGAGCCCCTCAGCATCGATGCCTCTTTCCACGCGAAAAACATCAGGCAGACCGATCTTATTTCGCCCACATATAACGACGGCACCACAACGATGACCGTGGATGATCTGCTGGAGATGAGCTACTCCGGGGGACCGGAGGATGATTATTACCTCTATGCCGGCGGGCTGACCATCAGCGCCAAGGATCTTGCCAGAATGGCGTGTATCCTCATCGGTGACGGCCAGTATAACAATATCTATTTCCTCTCCGAGCAGTCAGTTGAGCAGATGCTGACACCCTATTATACTCTGGAGGAGTATCAGCAGTGCCTTGTGCTCAGATACAAGGAGGATCTGCTTAACGGTGAGAATCTCTACTACCACAACGGAAACCTGCTGGGAGTATACTCTCTGCTGTGCTTCAATCCGGATACCGGCAACGGCATGGTAATCATAAGCAACGGCTCTGACGAGCCTAAGCTGGAAAACGGAGTATATTCCGTTTGCGGAGACCTTGCACAGGTTGCGGCTGAGCTGTGGAATGACTAAAGCGAAAAAGAGCCCCTGCGGATTTGATCCGCAGGGGCTCTCGCTATTCATACAAATGAGTTACAGCTGAAACTTACAGCTCGACCTCAACCTTGCAGGTAGCGTCGGCGCAGACGGGCAGCAGGTTGCCTTCGATGGCTTCGCCGTTGACCTTGACCTTGGCGTCCTTGCCGCCGTTGTTGGTCACGGTGATCTCATACATGCAGCCGCGATACTTACGGCGGACAGTGTAGGTCTTGAGATCAGCGGGGATGCAGGGATTGACGCGCAGGCCGTCAAAGTCGGGCTGGATGCCGAGGATGTACTGGCTGATGTTGACGAAGGTCCATGCAGCAGTACCGGTCAGCCAGCTGTTCTTGGCCTCACCGGGCAGAGCAGCGTCACGGCCGGCCACAGTCTGGCTGTAGACATAGGGCTCGGTCTTGTGAATGTCGCTCTTGCTCTCCAGATAGGCGGGGCAGATGCGCTTGTAGTAATCAAAGGCGTTGTCGCCGCGGCCGATAACGGTCTCAGCGATGGAAACCCAAGGATTGTTGTGGCAGAAGACGGAGCCGTTCTCCTTGTATCCGGGAGGATAGCTGGTGATCTCGCCCAGTTCCTTGTGATAGACGGTGTAGCGGGGAGCGATGAGCTCGATACCGAACTCAAAGGCCAGCTTGTCGCGGACAGAATCCAGAGCCTTCTCTACGAGGCCCTGATCCTTACCGACACCGGCCAGAGAGCAGAAGCCCTGGGGCTCGATGTAGATCTTGCCTTCGTCGCAGTCCTCGGAACCGACCTTGTTTCCGTAAGCGTCATAGGCGCGCAGGAACCACTCGCCGTCCCAACCGTGCTCGATGATGGCCTTTTCCATCTCATCGGCAGCCTTGCGGGCCTCGGCGCCTTCGGCAGCGTCGCCGTAGCGCTCGCACAGCTCGGCGAACTCACGGGCATACTTGACGAACATACCGCCGATGAAAACGCTCTCGGCGATGCCGCTCTCGAAGTTGGCGCAGGTCTGGAAGCTCTCGCCGGGCTCCTCGGAGAAGCAGTTGAGGTTCAGGCAGTCGTTCCAGTCGGCGCGGCCGATGAGGGGCAGACCGTGAGGGCCACGGTTGGTGAGGATGTAGTTGATGGAGCGACGCAGATGCTCCATGAGGGGAACTTCGCTGCCCTCGACATTGTCGAAGGGAACGGGAGCGTTCAGGATGGAGTCGTCGCCGGTCTCACGGATGTAGGCGCAGGTGCAGGCGATCAGCCACAGGGGATCGTCGTTGAAGCCGGAACCGGCCTCGTTGTTGCCGCGCTTGGTGAGGGGCTGATACTGATGATAGGTCTTGCCGCTTTCCCACTGGATGGAGGCGATGTCGATGATGCGCTCGCGGGCAGAAGCGGGGATCAGATGGACAAAGCCCAGCAGATCCTGGCAGCTGTCACGGAAGCCCATGCCGCGGCCCATGCCGCTCTCGTAGTAGCTGGCGCTGCGGCTCATGCAGAAGGTGGCCATGCACTGGTACTGGTTCCAGATGTTGACCATGCGGTTCATCTCGGGCTTGTCGCTCTCCACGGTGTAGATGCCCAGCAGCTCGTCCCAATGGGCGCGCAGCTTGTCCATCTCAGCGGCGAAGGCGGCGTTGTCGGCGTACTTGGCAGTTACGCGCTCGGCATCAGTCTTGCGGATGACGCCGGGGGAAACGAACTTCTGGTCGCGGGGATTCTTGCCGTAACCGAGGATGAAGGTCATTTCCTTGCTCTCGCCGGGCTGCAGAACCATGTCGATTCTGTGGCAGGCGATGGGGAACCAGCCGCGGGCAAGGGAATTGCCGTTTTCGTTGTGGGCGACGCACACGGGAGTGGTCCAGGTGTTCATGCGGCCCAGGAAGGTGTCGCGGTCGGTGTCATAGCCGTCGGTCTTGGTGTTGACGGCGAAGTAAGCGTAATGGTCGCGGCGCTCGCGGTACTCGGTCTTGTGGTAGATGATGCTGTCGCCGATCTCCATCTCAGCGATGTTGAGGTTACGCTGGAAGTTGGAGTTGTCGTCAACGGCGTTCCACAGGCACCATTCAACGGCGCCATACAGGCTCAGCTCCTTGGCCTGATCGGAATTGTTGGTCAGAACGATGTTCCACAGCTCGCAGTTCTCGCCCATGGGAACGGTGCGGGTGTCAACGGCGGAAAGGCCGTCCTTGGAGCTGTTGAAAACAGTGTAGCCCATACCGTGACGGCACTCATAGCTGTCAAGCATGGTCTTGCAGGGCAGATAGGAGGGGCTCCATGCTGCCTTATCCTTCTCCTTGATGTAGACAAAGCGTCCGCCTACATCTCCGCCGGGCTGGTTGTAGCGATAGCGGATGATTCTCTGGAGCTTGGCGTCGCGGTAGAAGGTATAGCCGCCGCCGGTGTTGGAGATAATTCCGAAGAACTCTTCGCTGCCCAGATAGTTGATCCAGGGAAGCGGGGTGAACGGCGTGGTTATGACATACTCACGCGCCGCATCGTCAAAATGACCGTACTGCATTGTTTACACCTCATTATAATTTTCTGTCGAGGATCGGCTTTGCCGGAATCCGAATATGCTCGGGAAAATGGCAAACATACACAATTCCAGACATCATAATTGTAACTATATGCCTTTGTTTTGTCAAGAGAAATCGGAAAATCGCACCGTGTTTTGGGCTTGTGCGGGCGCTTTCGGAGAGCGACTGCGGGCAGTGAGGAAAGAGAGGCTGAAACATAAGGAGAGAGAGCCGGCAAAAATATTAAATTATCACATTAAAATGAGCAAAAAAGGTTTGAAAACCATGCACCATGTGTTATAATAACTAACAATATAATCGCGGAAAAAGGCCGCGAACCAACAGAAAGGGAGTAACAAGACAATGAAAAAGTTTCTGGAAGAATTCAAAGCGTTCGCGCTTAAGGGCAATGTTCTGGATCTGTCGGTAGCGGTCATCATCGGTGCCGCTTTCCAGGCCATCATCAACTCGGTCGTCAATGACCTCATCAACCCGCTGCTCAGTCTGGTTCTGAAGGCGGACTTCTCCGGACTGTTCATTCCCCTCTCCAAGGAGATCACCGTGGTCAACGAGGCAGGCGAAGAGGTCGTTATGCAGACTGCCGGAATGACCCTTGCTGAGCTTGAGGCTCAGGGCGCCGGCGTTTTCAAGTACGGCTCCTTCATCAACGCCGTCATCAACTTCATTATCATGGCTCTGGTCATCTTCCTGCTGGTCAAGGGCATCAACAAGCTGTCTGGCCTCGGCAAGAAGCCAGAAGCCGAAGCTCCCGCCGCTCCCACTACCAAGAAGTGCCCCTTCTGCATGAGCGAGATCGATATCAACGCCACCCGCTGCCCTCACTGCACCAGCGAGCTGGACGAAGAAGGCAAGAAGAAGCTCTTTGGCAGAAAGTAATTTGCTTTCCTGAAGCTGAAACAGAATACAAGTTGTTGTATAATAAACGAATAATACATATGGATCGTGCAAAAAGAAAGAGCATGATCGGAAAGGTGAATTATCATGAGTGAATCCAAGAAAAAGAATTACAAGAAGCGCAAGAAGACTGCCCACACCACAGTCAAGGAGCACGTCAATGTCCGTGAGGAGAGCCAGTGGAAGAAGACTCTTGACGAGTGGCTGTGGCTCATTACTCTGATTGTTATCGCCATCATCGTGGCTCTGACCGTCGTTCTCATTCCCATGTGCAACGAGGGCGGCGCCTGCTATGAGTGTGCTCAGGCCTGCAACACTGAGGAAGCTGTCGAAGATGTCACCTCCGAGAGTGACCTGCCCGGCTACACCGATCAGCTCCTCAAGCCGGAAAACGGCGAGGAGATCGCAGTTGTTGAGACCTCCAAGGGAACCTTTAAGATCCGTCTGTTCCCCGAGAACGCTCCTCAGACTGTCGCTAACTTCAAGGGCCTCATCAACGAGGGCTACTACAACGGCATCACCTTCCACCGTGTTATCCCCGGCTTCATGATTCAGGGCGGTGATCCCACCGGAACCGGCACCGGCGGCAAGACCTTCTCCGGCGCTGCTCTTCCCGACGAGAACAACAATGGCCTCTATCACTTCAGATACGCTCTGTCCATGGCCAACACCGGCGCTCCCAACAGCGGCTCCAGCCAGTTCTTCATTGTTCAGGCTGACAGCGTCTTCGCCGGCATGGACGAGACCGGAACCATCGCTTCCACCTACACTCCCCAGCAGCTGATTGACAACTTTGGCTACGAAGAGGGCGTTGCTCACTTCTACGGCCAGTTCGGCGGCACTCCCACCCTCGACTACGAAGTCAAGGCTCTGACCGGCTACGCTGCTCACACCGTCTTCGGTCAGGTGTTTGACGGCATGGATGTTATCGACGCCATCGCCTTTGTCGCCACCGACGCCAACGATAAGCCCCTCGAGGATGTCGTTATCAACAGAATCTATCTGGAGAGCTATTCCGCTCAGCCCGTTTCCGGCGCTGATGTGGCTTCCGCTGCTGACGCCCAGTAATCTCAACCGAGACGACCATACAAAAGACGCCGGGAAACCGGCGTCTTTTGAGGTGTTCACCAAAGAACAGGATACATATAATTATATTACCGCAAGATAATACTGAACGGAGGATAAATCATGGCAGAATTCAAGAAAGCTGAAGATTACGATCAGACCAGGCGACCCAAATCGGGAGATACAGTAGCCATCTTCGAGACCACAATGGGCGACATCAAGATCCGTCTGTTCCCCGAGCAGTGCCCCATTGCCTGCGAGAATTTCATCGGCCTTATCCAGAAGCACTTTTATAACGGTATCACCTTCCACCGGGTCATCAACGGCTTTATGATTCAGGGCGGCGATCCCGAGGGCGACGGCACCGGCGGACACAGCATCTGGGGCGGAGCCTTCGAGGATGAGTTTGGACGCAACCTGTTCAACTTCCGCGGCGCTCTGGCCATGGCCAACACCGGCCAGCCCACCACCAACGGCTCTCAGTTCTTCATTGTTCAGGCCAAGTCTGCCCAGAACAGCCCCACCTCCCTTATCGCCAAGGGCTGGCCCCGCTGGGCTGCCGATACCTACGGCAAGGAGGGCGGCTGTCCCTCTCTGGACGGCGGCTTCTCTCACGTGACAAATTACCTTGGCCACACTGTTTTCGGTCAGGTTTACAGCGGCATGGATGTTGTTGACAAGATCGCCGCCGTTGAGACCGGCCCCAACGACAAGCCCCTTGAGGATGTTGTCATCCGCAAGGCGTGGGCCGCAAAGGTTCAGTAAAACAACAAATCCGGCCGCCGCAGATGGGAAGTCTGCGGCGGCCTTTGGTATTATCTTTTGGAGGGCAGAGTATGAATTATCTTGTGATTAACTGCAGTCCGGTCAGGGACGGCGCCACCGCCGCCATATGCCGGATGGCCGCGGAGTATCTTGGCAAAAAGGGAGAGGTAAGGAGTGTGTGCATCGACGACTACAGCATAGCTTACTGCAAAGGATGCCGGGTGTGCCACACAACGGCGGTCTGCGTGCAGAGCGACGGCGCGGACAAGCTGATGGAGCAATACGAATGGGCGGATATGATCGTTTCTGTGTCGCCCTCCTACTGGGCAGATGTGCCCGGACAGTTCAAGGCCTTTATCGACCGATGCACTCCCTGGTGCGATACCCATGAGCCTCACGCCTCACTGAGCGGAGGGAAAACCGGCTGCTCGGTGGTGCTGCGCACCGGGCCGGGAGTGAGGGAGTGCGAGCGGATAGCCGAAACTCTCGAACACTTCTGCGGCCATCTTGGCATAGAGAGCCGAGGCAGACTCATGCTGTGTTCGGTGGAAAACCGAATGGACGCGGAGGCGCGCCGGGAGGAGATCGAAGAATTTTTCAATGGGATATAAGCCAAAGGACGCCGGATTCGCTCCGGCGTCCTTTTACATCATTCTTTCGCAGACCTTTACCGTTCGCTCAAAGGGCAGCTTGACGCATTTTACAGAGGAGCGCCTGTTTCCTCGCGGGATTATCCGGAGGGAGCAGCGGGAGAGCTGACGCGACAGAGGCGACTGGGTAATTCTTATGATGCCGATGGAGGGGCGAAACACCCGCAGGGTGCGTATGCTGAGGCCTTTGACGCCGGTTATTTCCGCGCTGTCGGCAAACTGGGTAAGTCCGGCCCGGCCGGAGCTGACGGTGGAGGCAAGAGCGCGCCAGGCCAGAAGCAGTGCCGCGACAGAGCCCGCCACCGGAATGGTGACGCTCAGAGCGGGGAAAAGCCCGCGGAGAATTGACAGCGCCGGCAGCACGGCTATGCACGCCATCCAGCGTCCGGAGGCATAGGACAGCCCAAGGGAAAGCGGTCGCACCGCGCAGATCATGTCTCCGTGAGGAAACAGAGTGGCTGTTTCGATCCGAAGGCGTCGGCTTCCCTCGGTCGGGAGCAGGGCATATCGCCTTTCGCCGGGAGTAAGCAAAGAGCAGCTTTGCTTTTTCAGAAGACAGCCAAGCAGAGAGGAACGGGTCTCCACGGCACAGACACGGGAGGAGTAAACCATGTCTGTGCGCAGAGAAATAACGCCGCGGCAGAGCCTCAGCCGCCCGTCGGCAAGGCTGAAATTAGCCCTTGCCGAGGATATTCGAGAGTGGAGAATCTTGAAGAGCCACACTACGCCCCAGACCGCTGCCGTGCCTAAGGCGAGATCACGGCCGTTGGTTATGAGCGAGAAGTGAGCCTGCAGCGGCTTTATGACCATATCCCATAAAAGGGAGGATAGAGGGGCAACGGCTGAGAAAAAGGCGGCGAAGCCCTCTCCTCCCAGAGCCGAGAGCCACAAGGCTGAGGAGGGCGCGCGGTAGGAGCGGCAAGGTCCGGGGCGGGAGGGCACCAGCTGGGCAGTGAGCATGGAAGCCGCCTGCTCCGAAAGCAGAAGCCGGTCAGGATGGCGGTCGGCGGTGCGGACAGTGACCCACCGGCAGCCCATTATCCCGGAAAGGATAGTCCGTTCCGAATGGGCGGATATGACCGCTTTTTTGCTGATAAGGCTTTCCCGGCGCAGGAATATACCCCTGCTGATGCGGATACGGTCGGCGGTCAGCTCCCAGTCGCCGCGCAGCCAGACGGCAACACCCCAGAGCACAGACAGCAGCAGAGCAAAGAGCACCACAAGGGATCCGCACATCCGGTTGTGCTGGGAAAGGCTGGGAATAAGCCTCCGGAGGGTCAGCCAGACAAAGGAAATCAAGGACGCGCTGCCGGGCAGAACTCTGAGCGCGGCAAATATTATCAGGCAGCGGCTCTGTCTGCGGACGCCGCCTGCTTCCCTTTGCGGGAAATGTCCGGCGTTTACGCGCAGCCGGGGAGAGGGCGCGGGGTGGGTAAATTCCCATCCGCCGGCAGGCATTCTCATAGTGTTTCGCCGCATATTCATGGCTGCTCGATCAGCTCGCGCAGTCGGGCAGCATCCTCGCGCAGCAGTCCGGGCATAAAAACCGGCCCCGCGGAGGTGACGAGCACGACGGTGTATAATCCGAGTATTCTTTCCAGCGGGCCTCTGCGAAGACGAGTGCACACGATCTGCTCCCGGGGAATGAGGGTGATGGTTCGCACAAACAGCCCGCCCTCCAGCTTGAGCCATCTCCGGTGTCGGGTGTAGAAGCGGCGTTCATAATACATCCCGGGAAGGATGGCGACGGCGACAATGGAAAGAGCAACGGCCACGCCCGATACGAACGCAGAGACCGGGGAGAAATAGGCAAGGCACAGCACCAGAAGGGCGGAGGAAAGAACCAGCGGCAGACAAAGATAAAGCCGAAGAAGCGTCCGGAAGCGAGGAGCGCACTTTTGCGGGACAGCGCAGGCCATGAAACAGCCCCCTCTCAGAGATTTACGCGTGGAGTATGGGCAGAGGGAAGGTTGCTTATACTTCGTAGAAAAAGACAGCGGATTGACAATCCGTTTTCTCGGGTTTATAATCGGAAAAAAGGAGGGCGATAGTATGCGCAGTGAACTGGATGCCATGATGGGCTTTGACAAGCTGAACCTTTACTATGAGGTGCATATGCTGGGCATTGATGGGGAGAATTTCCTCTACAGTGTTTATTTTGAGGATGAGCTTACGGAGGAAAAGCTCCGGGAGCTGAGCGCGGCGGTGTCCGAACGGCTTGGCGGCAAGAGCGAAGACGAGTATTTCGGCTATCTTGATATCTTCGGCCGGGACGGAAAGGCCGTTGTGTATCTGGATATCGGCGGTGCTGAGCCGGAGTGTGGGGATAGGGCTATCAAAGGTGTTCTCGAAGGTCTCAACAGCGTGTCCGGAATAAGACTGGTCAATATCAATGAGGATTGACGGCGCTGGAGTTCAGTGCCGAAAAACAAAGGAAGCCCGGCGGTCATTGCGGAATGATCGCCGGGCTTCCTTTTAAAAGCCAAGTGCCCTCACCGCAAGGTGAGGGCACTACGCATAGAAATATTAAGTTCTTGGGAGGTAACTTAATAATTGGGAACGGAGTCGGAAAGCGAGATTACTCGATGTCGCCGCGCTCCTTGGCCTCTTCGATGACCTTCTGAGCGATCTGGGACGGGCAGTCCTCGTAGCGGGTGAACTCGAAGGTGAAGGTGCCTCTGCCCTGAGCGCACTGACGCATGGAAGTAGCGAAGTCGCACATTTCAGCCATGGGAACCTCAGCAGAAAAAACCTGCATACCGTCCTCGGCGGGATCCATACCCAGAACGCGGCAGCGGCGCACGCTGACCACGCCCATGACATCACCCATGTTGTCGTTGGGGATGATGGCCTTCAGGGTTCCGATGGGCTCCAGCAGAGTGGGAGCAGCCTTGGGAACGCCCTCCTTATAGGCGATGGAAGCGGCCATCTGGAAGGCCATATCAGAGGAGTCTACCGGGTGGGAGGAGCCGAAGTACAGAGCGGCTCTCAGACCGACCATGGGATAACCGGCAAGAACACCCTTCTTGATGCAGTTGAGCAGACCCTTTTCAACAGAGGGAATGAACTGACGGGGAACAGTACCGCCGACGACTTCGTCCACGAATTCCAGACCCTCGGCCTCGGAAGGACCAAAGCGGATGTAGACATCACCGAACTGGCCGTGGCCGCCGGACTGCTTCTTATGACGACCCTGCTGCTCGACCGTCTTGCGGATGGTCTCACGATAGGGCACGCGGGGAGTCTCAAGGATAACGTCCACGTTGAAGCGGGACTTCAGTTTGGACACGATAACGTCGATGTGCTGGTCGCCCTGGCCGGAGAGAACCATCTGATGGGTCTCGGCGTTGGTGACGAACTTGATGGAGGGATCTTCATCGATCAGTTTGGCAACACCGGAAGCGATCTTGTCTTCCTCGCCCTTCTTGACGGGCAGGATAGCCTTGGAAAGCAGGGGGTTGGGATAATCAACGCCCTTCAGAGTGACCTGACGGCTGGAAGCGCAGAAGGTATCACCGGTGTTGGCGTTGGCCAGTTTGGTGATGGCGCCGATGTCACCGGCGGGGATGCAGGAAGCGTCTTCCTGTTTCTTGCCGCGGACGGTGATGATCTTACCGATCTTTTCGGTGGTGCCGGTGCGCATATTTACCAGGGGAGCATCGGCGGAAATCTTACCGGCCAGAACCTTGAAGAAACTCATCTTGCCGACGAAGGCGTCAGCGACGGTCTTGAACAGGATGGCGGCGGTAGGATCGCTTTCGCTGACCTTGATCTCGGTGCCGTCCTCAGCCTTTTCGGGAGCGACGTCACAGGGAGTGGGAGCGTACTTTTCGATACCGGCGAGCAGCAGTTCAACACCTTCAGCGTTGAGAGCGGCACCGCAGTATACGGGAGCGATGGAGCCGTTGGCCACACCAAGAGCCAGACCCTTGACGGTCTCGTCGTGGGTGAAGGCTTCGCCGTCGAAGAACTTCATCATCAGTTCCTCGTCGGTCTCGGCAATGGCTTCGTTGAGCTGGTTCTGGAGTTCTTCCAGATTCTCAAGAGCGGGCATGGCGCACTCGGCAACCTTGCCGTTGTTGAAGGTGTAGGCCTTCATTTCGATCAGGTCAACGTAGCACTTCAGAGCGTCGCCCTCGTAGTGGGGAACGACAACCGGGCATACGCTGGGGCCAAAGGCCTCGCGCAGGGCTTCGTATGCTTTATAGAAGTTGGCACCTTCGGTGTCCAGTTTGTTGATGAAGAAAACGCGGGAACGGCCGGTGGTCAGAGCCAGTTTGTTGGCCTTTTCGGAACCGACAGCCACGCCGTCCTTGGCAGCGACGACGATGATGGCGGTTTCAGCGGCGCGATAGCCTTCGTTGACGCCGCCGACATAGTCGAACAGGCCGGGCGCGTCCAGCAGATTGATTTTCAGGCCGTTTCTCTCCAGGGGAGCGATGGCAGTGGAGACCGAAGTCTTACGCTTGATCTCTTCGGGATCGAAGTCACAGACGGTGTTGCCGTCAGCGGTCTTACCCATTCTGTCTGCGGCGCCGGAGAGCCAGAGCATGGCCTCTGCCAGAGAGGTCTTGCCGGAACCGCCGTGGCCGGCGAGAACGACGTTTTTGATCTTATTTGCCGGATACTGTTTCAAGTTATGTTGCCCCTTTCGGTCGATGCCCATTTATTCGGGCAGCGACTTCGTATATGATTTTCGGCGTAGTGCCTGCTTGTTCGCAGTCTACTCAATCAATTATAACGCAGAGCGAGTGAAAATTCAACAGATATATCGCGTTGCCCGTAGAAATAATTGGTGCAAATTTGGCTATTTTTTACTATTTAAAGAAGTAAATCAATTAATTTGCCCTTAACCGCGCCACAGAGGAAGCATGGCGGACACGGCCTCGAAGGCGTGAGTGATGGATTCGGCGGCCTCCTTGGGCTCTTCGCCACGACGCCAGACCAGGAAGCAGACGGTGCAGGCGCACAGTCCGATCTGCACGATGAGGAATCGGAACACCGTCTGGGTGTCCGACCAGCCGCGATTTTTGCGGAAATGATCGTGGAGAGGAGTGCGCACGTTCTTGAGGATCTTGATCTTGAGGAAACGGCCGAGGAACAGTTTGACCAGACCCAGACCGCCGTCCAGAATGATAACCAGAGCCACGGGGATGTAGAGCAGGGGAGAGCCGGACTTGAGGATGGCGATGGCGATAAGCACGCCGGTGGCGCGGGAGCCGGCATCGCCCATCATCAGCGTGCTGGGGGAGGCGTTGAACCACAGATAGGCCAGCAGACCCACCGCGTACAGAAGGCTCAGATAGGAAGTGGGATCCTGAGCGTCATTGTAAACGCCGATGAGGAAGATAGTGGACAGGGTGACGATGCTCAGGGAGCCGGAAAGACCGTCCACGCCGTCGGTGCAGTTGGTCACGTTGATGGATACCCACACCAGAATTACAATCAGCACGGCAAACACATAGGGGTTGATGGCGATATCCTTGCCCAGAGTGACGATGTAGATGGTTTTGGGGTTGTTGATAAGGTAGGTCAGAGCCACGCCCAGAGCGATGACAAAATCAAGGAATCCCTTTAGATACTCGCTCCATGGGCTGTCCGAACGGTCATCGAGATAGCCGGTCAGCATACCCAGCATGATGAGAATCAGGTAGATGAGGGTTTCCCAACTGAAACCCACCCCCGACCAGACGAAGCGGGAGAAGAGCAGGGACATCAGGAAAAAGACGGTGACAAAGATGATGCCGGCGCCGCGGGGCTTGCCCTGAGATTTTTTGCCGTTAAAGGCGAAATCACGGCCAAGGTCCCGGGGGAGGAATCTGGAAAAGAATATGATGGAAAAGAATGTCACCAGGAACATGGATATAAGGCCAAAGATGGAAACGACCTCAGTGTGGTCAGGGAACAGGTATTTAAGCATGGGTATGCCTCCCGTTTGTATTTTGTTTGATTGATATTACTTGAGGTATTGCCTAGAGGACTTTTTTTGCTGTGGAGACCGCCGCGGCCGCCGCGCACAGTATCTGCAGCAGCATTATCTGGGCGGGGGAGATTCCCGAGGGGCCGGAAAGACAGCAGAGCAGTGTGGTCAGCATGAGCATAAGGCCGTAGGCCACCAACTGGATGACCGAGGCGAAATGGAACTGCATATGCAGTCTCCGGGCGGCGGATATGGCGTCGGCCAGCGCCCGCATCGAGCCGTCGGAGGCAAGTACCGCCGGCGAACTGTCGCGGATGACATGGGTCAGTTTGTCGTATTCGGAGCCGGCCCGGGTGCTGAGCATGGATATATACCGCTGAGGCACGTTGTATATCCGGGACAGCATCTTGGCGGTGACGTTGGCGTCGCAGGTGTACACCACCAGACTCACGCCGCTCTCCACCATGCGCTGCACCGAATTGATAGTGTCGCCGTCGGCGGAGTATTTGACCAGAAGCACCGCGCAGGGCACGCCGGAAATGGCGATGTACACAAGACTGCGGTTGTCGCCGCCGGTCAGCAGGTGTTCGTAATCCTTGGAGGGCATGGCGCAGCCGTGGGTCTTGAGCATCATGCGGTTGCCCACCAGCACCGGCAGGCTTTCCACAAAGCCGGACACGCCCATCTCGTTTTCGTAGTCGATACCCTCGGCGGGCAGTACACGATCCCGGCGGCCTTCCAGTAACTGCTCAAAGACCTGAGCCAGAGGGCCTCCCGCGGCAAGCACCACAGACGCGGCGTAGCGTATGGATCGCTCAATAGGTTCCTCGCCGAAGGTCTTGAGAGACAGCAGCCGCACCGAACCGGCGGGGAAGAGCATATCGGAGGACACGGCCAGGGTGTCGGTACGTCCGAATTCGTCCACACCGGCCCAGCCGTTGAGCATGGCGCCCCGGCGGAGCAGTCGGGTGGTTACCCGGCTCATGGGAAGATTCAGACAGAACATACGGCAGGCGGGCATACCCACCACCAGTACGGCGGCGAAACTGTATACCGCGCTCCACAGGCCGTATTCGGCCGCGCCGGTCATGCCGCCCACAACCGCGGCCAGCAGGGCGGGAATCAGAATGTAAGGGGACAGCCGGCGGAACATCTGCTCACAGAAATCCTCTTCGTAGGCGTGACGCAGATAGCCGGACAGGAATTTTGCCTTTACGCAGTAGGAGATATAAGTGCGCTGCTGCCGGTCGGCGTGGCGCAGTTCCTCAAGATTCATGTCGTTGCCCAGCATACGGGAAGCGTTTTTAACGCCCCGCACCGCCACAAAGCGGAAATTGCTGGCCACACGGCGAACCATCATCAGCAGTCCGATGTCGTTGAGCAGCAGAGCCAGCGTCACCGGAGCGCCGAACACCCGGCAGACCGGCTGGCGGGTGGAAAGATAAGTGATCAGTTCGGAGGCCATGTGCAGCAGAGCCACAGTGCAGGCAACGGCAATGATACTGTCGCTGTCAGGCCTCTTTATCAGCGAAACAAAACCGCCGGCGATCACCCGGTAGCACAGCATCACACAGAAACCGCACAGCCCGAGATTGAGTGCCAGATACATGACAGGTGCCTTTTCCGGCATGAACATATCGGGCAGCGTCACGCCCAGCATGGGCAGCAGTTCGATAAGCCCGAGGAAGAGAGTGACAATGGCTCCGGCCAGCACCCGGAAATTCAGGGAACGCACCTGTTCCAGCAGTTCGCCGTAGATGACGTCGCTGTCCCGGTGGCTGACGTAGTCGTCTATCTCTTTCTTTCGCTGATTATTCTCAGGCTGCGGTCCCTGCTCACGGGCCAGCATTTCCTCTGCCCTGCGCTGTGCTTCTTTCCTCTCCATGGCGGCGTCATATTGCTTAGGAAAGAACTTATGATAGGACCAGTGATAAAGCCTCTGGAAGATGTTGGGGTCAGGTTCCTGCTTTTTTTCCTCCGGGGCGGGGCGAAAACGTGGATCAAGCCCGGGACTTTCCTCCTCGGGAGGAAGAATGGGCCGCCGGACGCTGAGATCCAGCCGGCCGATGACGTTGTCCTCCACCGGCTTCTGATAGATAGGCCGTTCGGGGAAGATGCGGGCGTGAAGCACCTCGAACCGGATCTCGCCCTTTTCCAGGCGGAAATGACCCTTGCGGCTGGCGGGACGGGTGGTGCCGCCCCATGCCACCGGGGTGGGCATGACAAGCATGGAAGTGTATTCACGGTCGGGCAGATCGTTTCTGCGCCGGTATCCGATGGATATCGAATGTCTGGGTCTGACAAAAATCACCTTCTCGCTGCCGGATGCCCGAAGCACCGGTTGATATCAGAAAAAGCAGTGAGCGCTATATATAATGTAATAGTAATGTAATAGCAGTTCTTATCGGGAGCGGCGGTTGAAACGGGCGGAGGAACGTCCGCCGGGGGAAGCGCCGCCATCGGAATCACCGGAGGATCCGGCAGGGGGCGAAGAGGGCTTGCCGGAATCGGCGAACCAGTCGTTGGGGCTGGAGGAATCAGCGGCTGCGGGGCGTGCCGGGGGTTGTTCCGCCGTCTGATTCTGGCCGGAGCCGGAACGGGAACGACGCTTGAAACGACCGTTTCCGGCGCTTTCCGACATAGGTTCAATGGTAGTGCGGGCGGGGAAATCATCCTCATTTATCGAAGTGCGGGCGGGGAAATCATCCGCCTCGACGGAGCGGGGCGCGGGTTTCTCCACCGGCTTCTTCTCCGGCTCTGTTCTGACTTCCGTGGCCGGTTCATCATCAAGGGAGGCGAAGCGCTCGTTGATAATCTGGCTGTGACGGCCGGCGGAAGGAGCAGGAGGATGGGGCAGAACCACGTCGGGAACCTCATCCTTGACGGGTTCGGGAGCGGGTTCAGGCTCGGGAGCGGGAGGCTCCGCAATGGGAGTCACCGGCTCGGCCGGCAGCGGGGCGGGTTCGGCAGGGAGATTTGCCTGGGGTTCGGCGGGAACGGTTCCCGGGGGATACATGGCCGCCGGAACGGGATATCCGTATGGCGGATAAGCCACAGGGGGATAAGGGGGATAGCCGGGATACTGTCCATAGGGCGGGTAACCCGGATAGGAGGGATATCCGTAGGGATAAGGGTAGGGAGGATATCCCGGATAGGGGCCATAGGGCTGATAGGCGTCGGGCGGGACGTCATAGCCGGCGGGCGGTTCAGCGTAACGGCGGTCATCCTCATAGGGATAAGGAGCGCGGCCGCGGTAACGGTCATCCCTGTACGGGTCTCTGCGGGGACGGCGGTAATCCGGGTGCATGGGCGGCGTTCCCGCAGCGGCGGGAGGCTCCTCCATAGGGGCGCGGAAGGGCGCGGCTATGGGAGCCGGTTCCGCAGGAACAGGTTCGGCGGGCGGCTCTTCCCGGGCAGCGAGTTCCGAGGCGGGGGTCTGGCTTATATCAGCAAAGGCCTGAGCGGGGGTGTCGTTCCTTTCCCGGCGGGCAAAACGCTGACGTCTGCGGCCGGTGCCTTCGTCAGACTGGCTGCGGGCACTGTCCGCGCTCATCCGGTTTTCCGGACGGCGCACCATAGACTGCTGCTCGCCTTCCATGAGTGCGGAATACTGCTCATCGCTCTGGGCGCGTCCGTCATAGGCCAGCGCGTCCAGTCGGCGGGAGTACTGGTCATCCATGTGGTTATCCACCGGCTCGTCGTCGCTGAACAGATAGCCGAACTCGGAGGAAGGCCGCATCATCGGGCGGCGCACAGGCGGGGGATTGTGGTTTTCCGCCCGGCGGGCAGCCCGCTCCTCCGGGTCGTTGGAAAAGTTTGTCTGGGCAACCGCCCGGGCCTTGACCGGCCGGCGGCTGCGGGGAGCGGATACGGTGGGAGCATCAGCAAAATCGCTGCCGTCCACATCGGCTCCGCCGCCCTCAAACTGTATGTCAAGGGAATTATCCTGTATTTTCTTGTCTTCTGGTTCAAATCCCATGTGTGTTTCGGCGTCACTCGGGGAGACGCCGCCTCCTTTCCGGAATTATGGGTGCCGGCAAAGGGTCGCCGGATCAGTCGTCGTAATATGGCGGGCGTCTGCGGTCACCGCGGCGTTCTTCGTACCACTCGCCGTAGTCATCCCGGCGGGGAGGCGCGCCACGGCGGTAACCGTCACCCGACTCAAACAGATCGGGGTACATACCCCTGTATTCCCCGCGGGGGGAAGGACGGCCGCTGCCGGCCATCTGCTGTCCCTGCCGGTAGCCCATAACCTTCGCCTGTTCATAGCGGCGGCGGTCGGCGTCCCTGCGATTGGGACGGGGCGGCGGCAGACCGCGGCGGCGACGGCGCATGGCCTCCTCGTTGCGGCGGCGCTGTTCTTCGGCCATTCGGCGGGCGTTGGCCGCTTCCATACGGCGGCGGTAGGCCCAGTCAAGGAAATCTTCGCCCTCCAGCACGCCACGGTTCAGGTCGTTGAACCAGGCGCTGACCAGACGGTCGTCGGCGTAATATTCCGGTGGGATCCATCGTCCGCGGTATTCTTTGTCCATTATCTCCCGGATGCGGTCCGGTGAGATGCCGTTCTGGCGGTTGTATTCATTCTCGAACTTTCCCACTTCGTCGGAATAAAGACGCTCCCGGGGCTCAATGCCGTACACCGGGCGGAAGGGCCGGTCGGGATCGTATTCCACGTCGTCCACGTAATGGGCGCGGCGGGACTCGGGTTCATCTTCGAGATCAGAGGGGCTTTCATGCTCGGTGTATCGCTGAACCTCTGACCAACTGGGATTCTCCGAGGTAATGCGGCTCCAGTGGCGTGTTTCCGACTGGAACTCGGGCAGTTCGGCCCGTTCGCCGTCCATACCGTACTGGCGGGGCATTCGCTCCTGACGGGAGGCCGAAAGGAGAACCGGATCGATGGTTTCCTCTTCGTGAATGATCGGCAGGGCGTATATGTTGCGCTTTTTCTTCTTCTTTTCCTCTTCCGGATCCTTGGGCAGGCGGCCGATCTCTATGTCCATGCGCTCCTGACGGCGACGGCTCTCCCGGACGATCTGCCGGGCTTCGGCGGTGTCGGCGTCGGGAAGCATCTCTATCAGCGCGGCTCTGCGCTCGGCGAGGGATTTATCCAGACGGCGGGTGTCGCGGCGCAGAGTGCCGTCCCGCTTTTCGCCGCTCTTTTCCAGTTCCCGGCGCAGACGGTTGTCGGCGTCGGTCAGGAAGGAAAGATCCTCCGGAGGACTTTCCAGATCACCTGCCAGAACGTCATAGCGCTGCATGGTACTCATGGGGGTGACCAACTGCTCGTCAAGGTTGCCCTGAGGGCGGTAGGAAGGGGAATAACTCAGTTCGCTCAGTTTCTTCAGGGAGATGGTGTCACCCATCAGATCTTTGCGCACATCCAGACGGAAGCGGGCGGAAGAGGGCTTGGGGCCGCCGGACTTTTCGGTCAGATCCTTGCGGCTGACGTCAAAGGCCTCCCGCTTGGCGCGCCAGTTGCCGGTGCGCCACCGTTCGCGGGCCTCGTCCATAATGACTGCCGCGCTGTAAAAGTTTTCGCTGTCCTCGTTGTCGAGATAAGGGTTATCAAAGGAGTATACGGTATACTTGCTCATGCAGTCACCTCGCTTTCGGATGGAATAATGATTTTCCGGGGTTTATTTCGGGTTTCTCGCCTTGATGCCGTTGCGCTGGCGGGCGGCTTCGTAAAGCACCACCGCACAGGCGCAGGAGGCGTTGAGAGAGTTGATTTTGCCGTACATGGGCAGGGACACGATGAAATCGCACTTTTCCCTCACCAGACGGCTCACGCCGCCGTCCTCACCGCCGATGACCACAGCCAGCGGGCCGGTCATGTCGGCTCCGCACCAACTGTCGCCGCCCATGTCAGCGGCGCATACCCATATGTTCTTCTTTTTCAGATCCTCGATGCAGGAGGCCAGATTG
>JAZSQO010000125.1:0-3748 GCA_045538015.1 Acutalibacteraceae bacterium
GCGCCATTCAGCGAACCGACCCGCATTTCATGTGCCACGCGCTCATACCCAAGGAGGAGGTGCAGATGGCCGAAACCGACGAGCTGATAAACAGAGTGTTTGACGGCTCGGTGGATAAGCTGTTTGCCTCTCTGCTGGGAAGAAAAAAGCTGTCGTCCGATCAGATCGAACGCTTGAAGCAGATCGTCAACGAACTGGAGTGAGGTGACCGCCGTGAGCCTGATTCAGATGAGCATAGCCGGAGCGGTAATGATCGTTGTTATCATTCTGATCCGCGCGCTTGGGATAAACCGGCTGCCTAAAACCACCTTCATCCTCCTTTGGATGGCGGCGCTGGTAAGGCTGCTGGTTCCCTTTTCGGTTCCGTCGGTTTTCAGCGTCTACTCGCTTTTCGACAGTGCCCCGACAAATGGCACAGTCCGGCTTTCAGCCGGGAATTATGAGGGCACCGCAGATGCGGCAGGCTCCGCGTCGGAAGTTATACAGCAGATGCAGCCTCAGCTTATCCGGACAGACAGCGAAGGCGGTATATCTGTGCTCGCCGTTGTCTGGATAGTTGGAGCTATCATTACTCTTGCAGGCTTCGGCGCGGCCTATGCTGTCTGTTTCCGCAAGCTGAGCAAAGCAAAGGATATCTCTCATCCCGCGATCGACCAATGGATGAACAGCCACAGCGTCAGAAAATCCGTCACCGTCAGGTCATCCGCGGACATCACATCGCCGCTGACCTACGGCCTTTTCCGTCCGGTGATAGTTCTGCCCGGCGGAATGGACATGAGCGATACTCGGCGTCTGGACTATGTTCTCAGCCACGAGCTGACACACATCCGCAGACTTGACCTGCTGAAAAAGCTGGCGGCCATTCTCGCGGTGTGTGTGCATTGGTTCAATCCGCTGGTGTGGGTGATGTTCATCATCTTCAACCGTGACATTGAGCTTGCCTGCGACGAGGCTGTGGTATCACAAGCCGGTCACAGCTCAAGAAAAGCCTACGCCATGGCACTTATCGACATGGAGGAGAAGCGCTCACTCTCCGGCACGCTGTATACCTGCTTCAACAAGAACGCTATTGAAGAAAGGATAGTTGCCATTATGAAAATCAAAAGCCCCACTGCCGCGCGAATGCTCGCGGCTGCGGCTATCGTGCTGGCCGTCTGCCTCGGCTTTGCCACTACCGCTTATGCAAAGCAGGATAACCGCACCGAAGATTCCACAGCAGTGTCAGCAGTTGACATTGATGAGCTCATCAGCACATCAGATGCGAGTGCGGTTATTGTCGAGACCTCTCCCGAGGAGTCAACTGTTGTTATGAATGAAGATTCACCTGAGGATACTGCCGTCACTGCCCCGGAATCTGTACCTGTAAATAACTGGGTCTGGCCCGTGAACAGTGACCGTATCACCAGAGCATTCGGTCCCTCGGAGAATCCTCTGAGAGGCAGCAGCGACCACATCACCATCGCCTGCGACCGCGGCGACACAGTAGTATCGGCCATCAGCGGCAAGGTGACCGAGGCCGCATTCGCTCCGGAGCACGGCAATTATGTTGTCATCTGCGGAGATGATAATGTCCGCACTTTGTACGGACACCTTGAGGAGACCTCCGTTGCGGTCGGACAGACCGTGGCCGCGGGCGACAAAATAGGCGCAGCAGGAGCCACCGGAATGGTTACCGGCCCCTGCCTGTCCTTCTATGTTTACATCAGCAATCAGGCCGTCGACCCAATGAGCTTCTATGAGTGACATTTCCGGATCCCAATGGGTGCGCTGCCCGGTCTGCGGAAGCAAAACTCGGCTGAAGATCCGGGAAGATACCCTGATATATCGACTTCCTCTGTTCTGCCCCAAATGCAGGCGTGAGATCATCGTCAGCATCAAAAAACTGAAAATAACCACAGAGTCGGATGCAAGCTGATGCCAGATTAATTTGTTTGGAATCGGTAAAAGACACAGAGCCTACGACCCGATCACGGGTTTAGGCTCTGTGTCTTTTTTCAGGATCCGCGAAAGGAGATGAGAACCAATGAAAAAGAAAGTCGCTCTGATTATGAGCATTTTGATGTTGTTTCTCTTTGTGAGCAATGCCCTTCCGGAAATCACAGGCGTGCAATATACCGCCGGGCAGTTTACTGCCTTCGCGGCAACCGAGTCTGAACTAAAGAAAAAGCAGGCCGAACTTGAAGCACAGCATTCATCCATCACATCAAAAATCAACCGGCTGGAAACAGATCAGGCAGACGCGCAGGAGCAGGTAAACGCCCTAAACGAGTTGATTGATAATCTTGAATCACAGATCGACACCGTCAATCAGAAAATACTTGTTCAGGAAAACGAGATTGCCGGACTGCAGGCTGAGATTGACCTGACCGAAGCGCAGATCTCAGAGGCATACAGCACTTTCAAAGACCGCATGCGAGCAATGTATATTACAGGCGATATAACCGGCGGACTTGAATTGCTGCTTTCCACGAAGGATTTCGATGATTTTCTTTCGGTCATGACCTACATTGACATTATGGCTTCTCATGACAATGCTGTTGTAAACGCGCTGACCGAGGATAAAGAAGGCTACTATGCCCAGAAGGCTCTGGTAGAGGAAAAGCGAGCAGAAATCGAAGCCGAAAAGCTGGTATTGTCAGCAAAGAAAGAAGAACTTGACGATCAGAAAGCACAAGCCAACGCTTTGTTGTCACAGATCGCTGCAGACAAGGCCGTGCTTCAGCAGGAACAGGTAAAAATCGACAAGGAGATGCGGAAAGCAAGAGAAGCACTGGATGCCATTATTGCACGCAAAACAGCCGAGTCTGATGAAAAGAACCATGTTCCGGGCGCCTGGCGCTGGCCTGCACCGGGATACAAGCGCATAAGTTCCAAATTCGGATGGCGGTCATGGTCGAACAGCTACCACAAGGGCATTGACATTGCTGCACCAATGGGAGCCAATATTGTAGCGTCAAAGGGTGGCAAGGTCGTCACCAGCTCCTTCGATTCAGGTGGTTACGGTAATTACGTCATAATCGACCATGGCGGAGGATATATGACTGTGTACGGACATTTACGAACTCGTCTGGTCAGCGTAGGACAGCAAGTAAACGGAGGTCAAACAGTTGGCTACTGCGGATCAACAGGGCGTTCCAACGGTCCACACCTGCACTTTGAGATTCGCGTCAACGGAACTGCTCAGAACCCGACAAACTATGTTGGTTAAGAAGATGACAAGTGTCTTCCAGATATCCTGGACATAAAGCAAGGCGCAGCCTCCAAACGGAAGCTGCGCCTTGCTTTTTATCCTATATTTCGCTCAAACCAGTCACACATCAAATCGTCCATCTGATAATAGGTCATCGCGCCGTTGCCGTAAATCCAATCAAAGGTCGGATAGACCGAGATATGGAATCGCAGCCCGGAAGTCGTTTCTATGCGAAGACTGTGGAGGTCATCAGCAAATTGTGTGTGCCTTACCATCTGGTCTTCCTCCGACGCAAAACCGCCGAACATCAGCTTCTGGAAGTTGTCGTTTCCGTGGGGCATAAGACCAAGGGTGATATCGTAAAACTCTGAGATTTCCTTTACGTCTGTAATCTGATTGCCAACCACCTTGTCATTGTTCCAATCAACCTCGGTGATGGAAGCGATGTCCTCCGCACTCTCTATGCCGTAGACGCGATACAATTCGGTGAACTCGCAATGGGTATCGCTGTCAAAGTGGATGAAATTACAGAACAGCGCCGCGTACCATGTGTCTCCA
>JAZSQO010000100.1:0-3051 GCA_045538015.1 Acutalibacteraceae bacterium
GGTCTTGCCAAGCAGGCCAAGAAGGCCGGCAGAATCGCCGCCGAGGGTCTGGTTCAGGCTTACGTTGACGAAGCCAACAACTGCGGCGTTGTTATCGAAGTTAACGCCGAGACCGATTTCGTTGCCAAGAACGCTGATTTCGTCAAGTTCGTTGACGACTGCGCCAAGACCGTTGCCGAGAAGGCTCCCGCCGCTGTTGCAGCTCTGTCCGAGGGCATCATCAGCGGCGGCGACCAGACTGTCGCTGCTACCCTGACCGACAAGGTTCTCACCATCGGTGAAAACATGACCATCCGTCGCTTCGAGCGTTACGAGGGTGTCACCACCTCTTACGTCCACGGCGGCGGCAAGATCGGTGTTCTCGTTCAGTTCGACACCGACGCCGAGACCGCTGCTACCGAGGGCTTCAAGGCCTACGCCAAGGACGTTGCCATGCAGATCGCTGCTGTCAACCCCGCTTACCTCGATCCCACTGAGGTTCCCGAGTCCGAGATCGAGAAGGAGAAGGCCATCCAGATCGAGCAGCTCCGCAACGATCCCAAGAACTCCAACAAGCCCGCCAACATCCTCGAGAAGATCGTTATGGGCAAGATGAGCAAGTACTACGAAGAGATCTGCCTGCTCAACCAGACCTTCGTCAAGGACAACAGCATGAGCGTTCAGGACTACACCGATAAGGTTGGCCGTGAGCTGGGCGCCGACATCTCCATCGTCAAGTTCGTCCGCTTCGAGAAGGGCGAAGGCATCCAGAAGCGCGAAGATGACTTCGCCGCTGAGGTCGCCGCCATGGCCGGCACTCCCGCTGAGGCTCCCGCCGAGGCTGCCGCTCCCGCCGCTGCCGCCGATTACACCGTTGACGAGGCTGTCATCGATGTTCTCGCCGCTCTGCTCACCTGCTGTGCCAACACCGACGCCATCGTCGCTGTGGGCCAGAAGCTGAAGGCCGCTCTGGGCGCTGACGCCGTCAACGCCGCCATCGAGAAGCTGGCCGCCAAGCTGGGCGCCAACGCTCTGTACGTTGCCGCTGTCAAGGGCGCCTGGGCTGCTCTCTAATATCCAAAGCTAACAAACAAGGCCGCTTCCAACCAGAGGTTGGAGGCGTCCTTGCTGCTTTCTTATTTATTATTTATATTATATCCGTAATAAATATACAATATGTTCACCAAACCTCCCAGCAACAAAAATTTGCATTTTCCGCCCCAATATGCTATGATGATTATGTTCACTTCACAGAGGAGGACTGAAAACGATGACCGGTGTCAATAAAACACTGTATATTCCCCTTTACGGCAAGGCTCATGTGAGCGCCAAGGGCATAATCCTCAGCGACCCGAAGGCCGAGGAGATGTGGCGGGCCGAGGGGCTGGACATCCCCATCAAGGGCAAATCCCGCTCCAAGTGGCTGGCCTATTACATGGGAATGCGCTCGGCGGTTTTTGACCGCTGGCTCAAGGAGAAGATGGCGGAACGTCCCGGGGCAGTGGTCATCCACATCGGCTGCGGCCTTGACAGCCGCGTCCTTCGTGTGGGAACCAACGGCCACCGCTGGCTGGATGTGGACTTCCCCGAGGTCATGGCCGAGCGCCGCCGCTGGTATGAGGAAACCGGGGAATACACCATGATCGCCTCCGACGCCCGGCAGACCGAATGGCTGGAGGCCGTTCCCGAGGGCAGCGATGTAATCGTGGTCATGGAAGGCGTGAGTATGTACCTCATGCCCGAGGAGCTGACGGCTCTGCTGTCCGCCCTCACTGAGCGGTCGGGAAGCTTGGCTCTGCTTGTGGACTGCTACACCACCTTTGCCGCCAAGGCCAGCAAATACAGAAATCCCATCAACGAGGTGGGCGTGACAAAGGTCTACGGCCTTGACGATCCCCGGGAGCTGGAAAAGGGCACCGGCCTGCGCTTTGTGGCGGAGCGGGAAATGACTCCGCCGGACATGATAGCCCAGCTTCGGGGCACGGAAAAGAGCATATTCCAAAGGATCTATGCCGGAACCACGGCAAGAAAAATGTATCGAATGTACGAATTTGAAAGGAGCAATCAAACATGAGCAGCAGAAGAAACAAAACACCGTTCCAGAGGGCAGTTGCCAACATAGTGGGAACGATCGTCGGCCTTGGCGGAGGCGGATATTTCGCCTATCTTCAGGCCAAAAGCGGCGAGACTGACAAGAAAGCATGGGCCTTTGCCGGCCTTCTCCTTCTGATAGGCATCTATAGCCTCAGTCGGTTTATCCTCTCCCTCGGATACCCCACTTACGCAAAGAAAGTGATTAAGAGCATTTCCCTCGGCGCTATTCTGATCGCCATGGGCGCCGGTTCCATCTGGGCCTTCGGCAACCCTCTCCAGTCCAAGATCGGCTTTTTGGCCCTTGGCATTCCCGTGGGACTGCTCCTCATCGTGCTTACCCTGATCCGCAGAAGGCCGGAGGATCTTGACATGGAAGAGCTTGAAGAGGCCGAAGCGGCTGAAGCTGTCGAAGAAGCCGCAGCTGTCGAAGAAGCCGCCGTCGTCGAAGAGACCGCGGCAGTCGAGGAGATCTCCGAGGAAGACGCGCAGACCGCCGCGCTGGAAGCCGCCGAGGATGCCGAAGAGGCTGCCATAGCCGCAGCGGTAGCCGCAGCCGCCGAAGAGGCCGAGCTTGTCGAAGAGACCGCTGAAGTCGTCGAAGAGACCGCCGAAGCCGCCGAAGAGACCGTCGAGACCGTCGAAGAGACCGCCGAAGTCGTCGAAGAGGCCGCCGAAGAGACCGCCGAGGTCGCCGAAGCCGTCGAAGAGACCGTCGAGACCGTCGAAGAGACCGCCGAAGTCGTCGAAGAGGCCGCCGAAGAGACCGCCGAGGTCGCCGAAGCCGTCGAAAAAAAGTCGGAGGCCAAGCGGTCTTAGGAAGACAATCCTTTTGTACAACTCCTTGGCTCACAGAACGACATGGCTACGATCCGACTTGCCGAAGCCGTCGAAGAGACGGTCGAGACCGTCGAAGAGACCGCCGAAGTCGTCGAAGAGGCCGCCGAAGAGACCGCCGAGGTCGCCGAAGCCGTCGAAAAA
>JAZSQO010000109.1:0-2207 GCA_045538015.1 Acutalibacteraceae bacterium
CATCTTTCCGCAGTCCTTTTCCACCGTTTCCAGCGGAACGAGGGAGGGTTTTGGCTGGATAATTGTGTGTCCCGCCTGCTCCGCAAGACGGTAACCGTCGCCGGTGGATCCGGTCAGCGGGTAGGAACAGCCGCCGGTGGCAATGATGCAGGCGTCACAGGGCCATTCTTTGCCTCCGGCAATCACACCGGTTATCCGGTCGTCTTCAATTATGAGGCTCTCCACGGGACATTCGCCCACGTAGCGCACACCCTTGCTCCTGCAGCAGGCCACCATGGCGTCGTTGATGTCCATGGCTTTGTCCGACACAGGAAACACCCGTCCGCCACGCTCGGTTTTGAGGGGCACACCCTGCTTTTCAAAGAAAGCCATGGTATCCTGAGTGCCGAATTTTGAAAAGGCACTGTACAGGAACCTGGGGTTGACGGCGGTGTTCCCGATCAGTTTGTCGGTGTCGCAGTCGTTGGTGATGTTGCAGCGTCCCTTGCCGGTTATCATCAGTTTGCGTCCCTGCCGGCGGTTCTTTTCCAGCAGGGTGACCTTCGCACCGGCTGAGGCTGCGCTGATAGCGGCCATCATTCCCGCCGGCCCGGCTCCGATAACGATTATATTCATTGGTTGATTCTCTTTCCGAATGTCTTTGCTCCACAGGGGTGCAAACTTGTCGGAGCGTACAAAACTCCACTATTTATAATAGTTTATTCACCGTTTCTTTGCAAGTCTTTTGCCTTTCCCCCGACAAGAGAAAAAACCGACCTTACGGCCGGTTTTTTTGTCCTTATTTGATATGGAGCGCTTTGCGGAGATGGCCTTGCAGCCGGCGCACATAAAGAGTGACGGCAAGGGTGAGGGTGTAATTGTACACCAGAAAGGCAATATTCCCCGCCGCGAGCAGAGCCGGGATGAGCCACTTGCCCAGAGAACCGTCGTCCAGCGGAATGCCGAGAACGAAGGTAGCGATAGCCACAGCGGCAGCCGCAGCCAGATTGAAGTAGGCAAACTTGGCCAGATATTCCGGAATCCGTTTGGGGATGCGCTCGAAGTATTTTTTTATTATGGGATACAGGCCGAAAATGAAGATATACATGACCGGTGCTTCCTTTTCCGGAAGGAGAAGCATGGCGATGATGCTGACCGCCGCGTAGGCAGTCAGCGCCGTGCCTGTACCGTACTCGATGGAAGGCACAAGCAGGAGCGCTCCGGCCACCATGGGTATGACATAAGTAAGGCTTGGGAAAAGAGCGGAGGCGGCAAGCACCACGACCGAAAGTCCGCAGAGAATGCCGCACAGCGCCATACGCATGGTCTGTTTTCTCATTTAGCAGCAGGAGATAAGGTCGCCGCCGCAGCACTCGCAGCACTGGTCGGCACACATGAAACTGCAGCAGGAGGAGCAGATGTTGCAGCCAACGCCCTCGCGGCCGCTGATCTTGTATCCGCCCGCTCCGCCGCCGCGCATCTTGGACGCCTGATTGTAAGCGGCACGGTACTCGTTGTTGTTGGGATCCATATTCACAGCGGTCTGCAGATAGGTGAAGGACTGCTCAAGCCAGCCGCGGCTGTAAAGCACTGTACCCTTGAGGAAATACCATTCGGCGCTGCGGCGATCGGCAGAAACAAGGTTGAGAACCTCGTCGGCATCGTCGTAGTGTCCGGCCATGATAAGACCGCGGACGTTGCCGAAGTCGGTGGTGGTGCTGTATCTGCCGGAATTCCCGTAATTATAGGACGCGCCGGCATTGTTCTGGGTGTAGGTATTCTGGCTCTGACCGGCGGAACTCTGCTGTTCCTTGCCGCTCTGCTTGCCAAAACCGCCCCAGCCCCAGCCGGACTTGCCGCTGCTTTCGGAGGATGCGCTGCCGGAATTGGAAGAGGATGTGCTGCCGGCGGGATTGGAACCGTTCTTGCGGCTCTTCATGATGGTGTTGTAGGCCTCATTGACCTCACGCATCTTCTCGGCCGCGACTTCGGCGATGTCGGGCGTGTTGTTGTAATTATCCGGGTGATACTTCTTGGCAAGGGCTCTGTACGCGTCTTTGACCTCAGAATCGCTTGCGGAATTGGGTATGCCCAGAACTTCAAACGGATTGCTCATCGAGATGCAACTCCTTCTCGTTTAATGCCTTGCGCTGCGCTTCGCCCAGCCCAAGTTGCAGAATATTTTCAAATATCGGCGCGTATACTCCCGTGTCCAGAAGATCAAAGGC
>JAZSQO010000133.1:0-4401 GCA_045538015.1 Acutalibacteraceae bacterium
TTATCCGGCCATAATTACTCTGCCTCTTACAGAAGGTCAGTGATCCTGGGGCTGAGGTAGTTGGACAGCATATCCACTCCGGCCTCTGTGGAGTAATCGTAGTACGCGTTCCCGTTGTTTACGGAAATGCGAAAGCCGCCGTCAAAGCTGTCGCTTGCCTTCAGGGTAACGCCGTTCAGCATTCTGCCCTTGACTCCGGCAAGAACAGCGTCCTCAAGGGACTTCAGGCTCTCGCTGTTGAGGATAACCGCGACGTCATCGACCTCGGGCTTGTTGGCCCAGCTTTCCACAACATTTACTATAAGCTGAGCGAAGGCCTCGGAGGAATACACCGCGGAAACCTTTTCGCCTACAACGGCCTTGAGCTCTCGCGCGACGCTCTCTCTGAAGGAGATAAGCAGGTTCCGGCCCGCGTTGCGGATGGCGGCTTCGCCGGACATGACCATGCGGTCGTTTTCGCTCTTTGCGTTAGCCAGAATTTTATCGGCCTGAGCCTGAGCGTCGGCGATTATTCTATCGGCCTCGTCCTTTGCGGCCTTCAGAATTGAATCGGCCTCGTTTTCCGCGGCTCTGACGCCGTCTTCCTTGATCTTGTCGATGAGTTCTTTTAGCTGTATTTCCATCGTGATATCTCCTTTTCGGTTTTTCCGTTGCGTATTGCGGAAAAAAACAAAAGAATGGTACCGCGCTTCGTCAACCGGCTATCCCTTGTTTTCTCCATAATGGTATATACACAATATCTTGCTTAATATATCATATTTTGCTTTTTGCGTCAATGACTAAGACCGTAATATAGCGACAATATAGCGACAATATAGCGACATCCTGCAAGTGTTTTGCCGCAATATCAGTGCGCATCACCGCCCGTCCGCATGGAAAACCCATGGACTGAGCCTGTTTACCCGGCAAAGGGAAAGAGACTTCCGCCGGAGTGGAGGAAGCCTCTTGGAAGCTTTGTTATGGCGCGCAAAGACCTTCCGGCAGCGACGCTTACTCAGTCGGGGCGGTGCCGGACAGCTCGCGCTGCTTGCTGAAATGCTCCTTGATCAGCCGCAGAACCACGGGAGTCAGCAGGAAAACGCCGATCAGGTTGGGCACGGTCATAAATCCGTTGAAGGTCTCGCTGATGCTCCAGATCAATCCAAGATCGGTGGTAGCGCCCAGAATGGAAACAAGACAGTAGGCGATGTTGAAGGGAAGCAGGATCTTGCTTCCGAGCAGGAACTCGGCGCATCGCGCGCCGTACAGTCCCCAGCCTATGATGGTGGAGGAGGCAAAGCAGCACATGGCCACGGCGGTGAAGATGGAGATCCAGTTGCCGTAAACAGCGGTAAAGCCGTTGATGGTCAGCTCCGCGCCGGCAGCCTGACCGGAGGGAACGTCCACACCGCTGTGGAGGATAATCAGAGCGGTCAGGGTGGAGATGACGATGGTGTCCATGAACACTTCAAAGATGCCGTACAGACCCTGCTTGGCGGGATCGTTGGTGTCGGCGCAGGCGTGGGCGATGGAGCCGGTGCCCAGACCGGCCTCGTTGGAGAATATGCCTCTGGCCACGCCCTTCTGCAGGCTGACCATGAAGCTGCCCACAACACCGCCGGTAAAGGCGGTGGGGTTGAACGCTCCCTTGAAGATAGCAGCGAACACAGCGGGAACCTGGTCAAACCGCATCACGATCAGACCGACACCCAGCACGATATACAGACCGGCCATCACAGGCACCAGCTTCTCGGAGACACTGCCTATCCGCTTCATGCCGCCGATGAGGATCAGCGCCACGATAATGCAGATGGCAATGCCAATGGCAAGATTGCTGCCGAAGACGGAGTCGGCGCTGAGAATATTATAGTTGACCAGTGCGGTATTGACGGCGGAGGTGATGGTGTTGACCTGAGTGGCGTTGCCTGTGCCGAACACAGCGCATATGCCAAAGAAGGCGTACAGATAGGCCAGCCACATCCAGTTCTTGCCAAGACCGTTCTTTATGTAGTACATAGGGCCGCCCACATAGTCGCCGTTCTTGTTGCGCTCACGGAAGTGAACCGCAAGCGTGACTTCGGCGCACTTGGTGCCCATGCCCAGAAGAGCGGGGATCCACATCCCGCATACCGCGCCGGGGCCGCCGATGGCGATGGCACCTGCCACGCCGGCGATGTTGCCGGTGCCGACGGTCGCGGACAGCGCGGTGCAAACCGCCTGAAAGGGGGTCAGAGCACCCTCTGCCGCCTTTTCTTTTTTGAACAGCCGGCCCAGAGTGTTCTTCATGGCATAGCCGAATTTGCGAATGGGCAGGAAGCCGGTTCGCACAGCCAGATACAGACCTACGCCAAGAATGCAGGTCATGGCGGGAACACCCCAGATAAAATCGTTCAGAGCTTGGTTGATGCGTGTAATGATCTCTAACATGGTTTCCTCCCAAAGCGGTAACTGTGCTGCCGCGAAATTTACCGCAAAATTTACGCAATGCGCCCATATATACAATGAGCGGAAATTACCCGGCAGAATTATTGCCGAACAGGAAATGATAGTCTTTTGATAAAAGTATATCAGCTTAAAACAAGACCCTGGTCATCGTCGCCAAGGACCAAGGTCTTCAGAATCAGGATATTGATTGTGTATGGGCAGTGCGTGCTTTGACGTTCTCCAAAACCGGAAAAGCTGAAATAATACCCGCGAAATGTGCGTCAGGCCGGTTGTGCTGCTTCAATTATCCGGACGGTATGGGAAATCCGGTTTGCGCAGCCGAGAGCCATGAGGGTATTATAACCTACGGCGGTATTTTTTGCAAGTATTACCTACGGCACGGCAGATAGTTTGTACAATGCGCCAGGAGGGAGAAGGTTAAATAAATATGCTGTAATGGTTAAATAAATATGCTGTAATGATCCTTGACGCTCGTCGTCAAATGTGATACGCTCATTTTGAAACGCAATGGAAAGGAAAACCAAAGGCAAGCGGCAAGAGGTGATATCATTACGAATATGGAGCGTGGCAATATGGAGCAAATAATAAAAAACTTTATTGATTTATTCAAAAACGAGGATGCGTTTATTCCGGCTGATCCGGCACAGCTCGAAAGCTTAAAAGCTCTGATGGGAGATAAATGCAGTGTGGTCATCGATTTTTTCGGCAGATATCAGCCTGATAATGTGCCTATGACAGACTCCTATGTGTCTCTTCTGAATATAGAAAAAATAGTAGAAGAGAATACCGTCGGTGAGCCGGGAAGATTTCTGGCAGCGCATGGAGTATATGTAATTGCGCTGACCGTTGGCGGAAATGTAATATGTATTGACTCTAACAATTCCAGCGAAGGTGATCCAAGTGTATTGATCGCTGATTCGGGCTTTTGCTCATATAACGAATTCCGTGAATGCGTGGAAATAGGAATTGCTCCGGAGGAGATATTTGAAGAAGTCGATGATGATATTTTACCGTTGAATTACCACAACATCGTAAGGTGCCTGCCCAAAATAGAAGATTCATTCATTGAATTTATGACAAAGCTTTCCAATGATGAGTATGAGGATATAGAGGAATATCTGGAGCAGGAATAATTTACTTTGTCTGAGCAAGATGAGGTACTGCCGCCGCGGAAGCAGAGTGACGCGGCAGTGGAAGCGTTCAAGGATAAATTAATATCGACGAGTAAAGCAGGTGTGTGATGGCTTCAAGTAAAGAATACTTAGACTTTATACTGGATCAATTATCAGGTTTGGAGGGGATTTCCTATCGAGCAATGATGGAAGAATACATTCTCTACTTCCGAGATAAAATCATTGGCGGCATCTATGATGACCGTTTTCTTGTAAAACCTGTTCCGTCTGCCCTTTTGCTTATGCCATCGGCAGAATATGAGCTGCCGTACGAGGGAGCAAGAGAAATGCTTTTGGTGGATGACATCGACAACAGAGAGTTCCTTTCTGAGTTGATCCTTGCTATGTATGATGAGCTTCCGGCACCGAAAAGAAAAACTCCGAAGAAATAACAGCAAAAAAGAGGCTGCCGCAGATTTTACTTTGTGCGACAGCCTCTTTGCTATTGAATAATGAAGTTTCGTTGCCACGAAAGGTTTCAGCAATCAATAAACCTGATGGTTATGCGCTTTCTTTAAGCGATGACCTTATTCCCACTCGACAGAAGTTAAACAACTTTGTTTAGGGGATTTTACTTCTATTATCTGTAACAAATCTGATTTTTTGCATTACCTATATTATCCAGCACTCTAATACTCCTGTTATCATTTTGTTATCTGGGGTGATAACAGGAATAATCGCACTGTGGATGTGGTTATGGTGTTATTTATATACAATCCGAAGCAAATATTCAATACTCCAATGCGAGTATTTTGCTTTTAATCCGATTGATTACCTCAATGAACACCTCGTCACTCTGTCCTGT
>JAZSQO010000065.1:0-20598 GCA_045538015.1 Acutalibacteraceae bacterium
TTTGTACAACTCCTTGGCTCACAGAACGACATGGCTACGATCCGACTTACCCTAATGTAAGAACGCTTGAGCAGACGCGGAAATATGTGACTGAATATCTGCAGGACAATATTGCTCGCAATCTCTCAGCAAGTACGATTCACACAAGGGCGTATGCGCTTGCCTGTGTGTTTAATTGTGATGTAAAAGATTTTGGCGTCAAGTTGCCCAACAGGAAAAGCGCCGACAACAAACGCACCAGAAATGCGCCTCCGATTCACGAATTCCGTGAGGATACTCAGTATATCCATCGCTTTGCTGCCGCAACCAGCGCACGCCGTGGAGGTCTTAAAAAGCTTACTGACGATTGTCTCAAGACGGACGAAAATGGCAGGTTACTGATTCATCTCCACGAGAAAGGCGGCAAGGAGCGATGGACGCGAGTGCTTGAACATGAGCGTGATTTGTTGTATCTGTCATAGAAGAAGCCCGGCAGCGCAATGAGCTGCGTTCTGACGGATGTAAAAAGGTGTTTCCCGACCGCATAATCCCAGAGCGTGAACCGCTACATCAGCACCGCCGTGATTATGCAAAGTCGCTTTACGATGAGGTAATGCGTAATCAGGAACATCTTATCGTTGACCGTGGTTTGTATCGCTGCCGTGGGGAGCGGTATGGTGAGGTGTACGACCGCACGGCGCTCGCTATTGTCAGTCATAATCTCGGGCACGGTCAGCTGGATGTCGAACCGCATCTGATTGAGCGCGTCGATGTAGTTGTGCTCAACTACATGAAGTGAGGTGGCGGCCATGAACAAAGCTGTAATTCTCACTCAGGCAATGCTGATTGACGGTCATACTGTGCGTATGTCTTTTGCACCTGACAACAATGATGAAGCGTTGCAGGAGATAAAAGACATTCTGCTTGGAACTCTCGAAAATCCGCATAATCTTCAGCTTTTTTCTGAAGGAGGGGTGGCAGATGAGCGAGCTGTGTAGTATAATTGAGTCAACGGCAAAAGCTGTCTGTACCTTGAAAACAGAATATGTCAAGTCCACCCGCACGCCGTTTCCTTTTGAGAAACAAGAAAGGAAATGGTGTGTATGAACAACCCCAAAAGAGTTTACTGCCTGTATCGTGTTTCGACCAAGGGTCAGGTAGAGAATAACGATATCCCTATGCAGAAGCAGGTATGTCACGAGTTTGCCGAGCGTATGGGGTGGGAAATCGTAAAGGAATTTGCCGAGAAAGGCGTGTCCGGCTTCAAGGTTTCCGCAAGTGACCGTGATGCAATAATCGAAATCAAGGCAGCTGCGGAACGACGCGAATTTGACATCTTGCTGGTGTTTATGTACGACCGAATCGGACGCAAACTTAACGAGACACCGTTCATCGTTCAATGGTTTGTCGAGCAGGGAATAGAGGTGTGGAGCACCGTTGAGGGTCAGCAGAAGTTTGAAAACGACGCTGACGAACTCATCAATATTCTACGGTTCTAGCAGGCTTCCGGTGAGAGTAAAAAGACCTCCATACGCACAAAGACCCGTCTGAGCCAGATTGTGCAGGAGGGCAAGTTTCGCGGTGGCAAGTGTCCCTATGGCTACAAGCTGGTAAAAAACGGTCGGAAGAACCGCCGCAATGACGAGGTTTACGACATAGAGGTTGATGATGTAGAGGCTGAAATTGTCAGAATGATATTCAGCAAGTATGTGAACGAGGGCTACGGTACTCAGCGGCTGGCGAAATATCTGACCGAGCAGGTTATCTCTACACGCGAGGGTAAGAGCTTTACTAACACTACCTTGAATCATATGCTCAAGAATATCCTCTATACTGGTGTGCTCCGTAGTGGTGAATCACTCTCTGAAATCTTCCCTCATCTGCAAATTATAACGCCGGAGAAGTTCAGTCGTGCAGCTCAGATCATGTCTGACCGCACGCAGCATAAGACTGGTACTCCGCTCAGCACTAAGGGCGAGGCTTTGCTTACCGGGCTGCTTTACTGCGCCCATTGCGGCACAAGGATGATTCTGTCATCCAGCGGCGGCAAGGGAAGAGAACCACGCATGAGATACCAGTGCCATCATCGTATTCGTCATCCCGATGAGTGCGGCAATCAGTCCGCATTTACCGTACATATTCTTGACAGTCTTGTTGAGAAAGCGGTGCTTACTATGTTCGAGAACATGAAGCAGGTTTCAGCATCCAAGGTCATCAACGACCGATATGCCAGAGAAACAAAGCAGGCAAAAGCGAAGGTCGAAAAGCTGACCGCGCAGGTTGCTGAAGCGCAGAGCGAGGTAGAGAACTACAAAGCCGAGGTTGGCAAATGTCTGCGAGGTACAAGCAAATGGGACGCAGATTTGCTCCGTGAGCTGCTTGACGAGGCACAGAACAAACTGACTGAGCATCAGAATCAACTTGCCGAAGCACAGACTGCGCTTGAAGATTGTACCACAAGGATGGCGCAAATCAAGCTGCAGCACAAGGAACTTATAAGCTGGTCGAAAATCTTTGCCCAGAGTTCGCCCGGAGCAAAGAAAATGATTCTCTCAAAACTGATTGAAAGAATCGATGTCGGACGGGATTACGAGCTGAATATCTGCTTCCGAATCAGCTACGCCCAGTTCTGCGGGGCGGTTGAGGATGATAATTTGTCTGCTGAAACCGCTGTTTCATAATAGTATCATAATATCACATGGTGTGAACGGTTCGCAGGTAAGTTAGTCACATCCAAAATCACAATAACAAAAAGTGAAGCACCGCATAATCAGCATGATTATGCGGTGCATTGGTGGAGACGAGGAGGATCGAACTCCCGACCTTACGGATGCGAACCGTACGCTCTCCCAGCTGAGCTACGCCCCCGGATATATTCAATTAAGTTTCAATTAAACGACGATACTCAAGAAAGGAAACGAAATGGGCGAAAACCGAACCATTTGCGCTCCCAGCTGAGCTACGCCACCAGATTCATTCAATTAAACTTCATCCCGCACAATCAGGCAAGCGGTCAAGACCCGCTCCCAAACCGTACGTACTCAAAAGCATTAAATATTATATCACCTGCGCTGGAATAAAGCAAGCATTATTTGAATTAATTGCTCATTTTGCTTGGCTGTAAGATTATGTATGTTGACAGCCTCGGCCAAACATTGTAAAATTATAAATCAGATATGCCTGCTGAGAAAGGGGTGAATCAACTGCTGGAAAATATAAAGTTTTACGCGAGACGTGCCGGAAAATGGTGCTCTGACCGTTTTGACTCGCTGTGGCCAAAGACTCTGGAGTGGCTCAGAAGGGCCTGGGAATGGCTCAGCACAGCTTCCTCAAAGTGCTTCAACGCGGTTGTCGCGGGGATAAAGGTCTTCGGAAGGACACTGCTCCACGGTTTTAGGATATTCATGGGCAAAAAGGTCATGCGTTCGGCATCGGAATTTTCCTTCAATATCGTGCTCACCCTGTTCCCGATGCTGATTTGCATTAACTGGCTGGTAGGCCGTTTGCACACCAGCTTTGACACGGCGTTGGAGTTTCTCGCTCAGTTTCTCCCGGTCTCGGCTGTGGAGATAATAAGCGGATATATTGAATATATCTCCGGGTACCAGAGCAATACGGCGCTTTTTCTCGGCATATTTATGATGCTCATGCCGGCCTCGGCGGCGCTGAGGTCTCTGCAGGGAATACTGAATGATATATATAACCGGAGGAGAAGGGAAACGGTGCTATCCTTCCTGCTGAGCTTTCTGGCTTCGATTCTGTTCCTGATGGTCGTGTATGTGTGTATGATCCTGATGGTGTCCGGCAGCTGGCTGCTCAATTTTCTCATCAATCAGTTCGATCTCGGTAGCTTTATTCTCGACTGGAACTGGCTGCGGTTTCTGGTGCTGTTTCTGCTGCTGTGGCTGGTGCTTTATATGCTGTACAGATTTCTTCCGTTCTCTGTGGACAAGCCCGGAGTGCTGTTCAAGGGCGTTGTATTTCCGGGAGTGCTGTTCTCATCCTCCATGCTGGTGGTCGTCAGCATCATTTTCTCCTACTTCATCGGTCTTTCTACAAGATACTCCCTTGTGTACGGGTCGCTTACATCCATAATCATCCTTATGCTCTGGCTGTTTGCCTGCAGCAATGTGATAATAATCGGCGGCATAGTGAACCGACTGTCTGACGAGTCCATAAGGCGGAGAAGAATGCGGAAGGTACATCAGAAAGAAAACCTGACAAAATAAAAAAAGAGAGTCCGTGCAAATCGTGCGGACTCTCTTTTTATATTATCTGAAGGAGGCGCCGTCGGCGTCCAGAACGTCAAGCCGGGTGATTGAGTACTCAAGCTCATTGACAGAGCACTGGCTTGAGAAAGCGTCAAGAACAAGGGTGGGATTGCAGTTCTCGGTGCAGCCTGAAGAAAGGGTGATGTTAAGCAGCACAGAATCGCCATCGGAAGACAGCCCGAAGCACTTGATGTGCGGCCTGAGGTCGCTTTCCACTTGCTTTTTCTTCTTGTTGAGCTTGGTGATGATAATGCTGTCGCGGGAGAGGAAAGCCTCCAGCTGTCCGCGAAGCTCATCAGGGCTCATTTCGGGAGCGCGCAGGGTAATGTCGTATATCGAAGCGGCGATGGCAGTGTTCTTCTTCACCGGCTCGCTTATGGAATTGATGCGGATCCCGGAGGGCAGACACTCGTTTATGCGGCGCTTGACCTCCTCAAGGGGCATATCCTCCACCAGCTTGAGGTCAACCGATTCGTTGAGACCGGTGATGCCCAGAGAGAGAGGAAGAGCGAAGGTGAGGAAGGGACGGGGATTGAAGCCCTCGGTGTACCAGAGGGGAATACCTGCACGGCGGATGCAGCGCTCAAAGCAGCGCATCAGGTCGAGGTGAGAGATATAGATGGCAGAGCCGCTCTTTTCAAAAAACATTCTAATCGAGTACACTGCATTTACCTCCCGTCAGCGCGGCGGCACCGCAGCCGGCACATTTTTCCCGGCAGTTGGGTGTTGTTTCGGCGCGCAGAGCTTTTTTGTGCTCGCTGATGAGGAACGCCTTGGTGATCCCGCAGTCGATGTGATCCCAGGGCAGAATCTCCTCGTAGGAGCGGGTGCGGTTGGCGTAGAAATCAGGGTCAACGCCGCACCGGGCAAAGGCCTCGCGCCATACGTCAAGGCTGAAGAATTCTTCCCAGCTGTCAAATTTGCAGCCCATCTCGTGGGCCTTGAGCAGTACGTCACCAAGACGGCGGTCGCCCCGGGCAAAGACTGCCTCGAGGAAACTAGTGTTGGCGTCGTGCCAGCTGAGGGATATCTTCCGGCTGGTCACGCTGCGCTGCAGTACCTTCTGTCGGCGGTGGATCTCGTCAATGGATATCTGAGGCTCCCACTGGAAGGGGGTGAAGGGCTTGGGAACAAAGGTGGAGGCGCTGGCGGAAACACTCACGGCCTTTCCCTTGGGACGGTCGGGATTTTCGTAGTAGGTGTCCACCACCATCTGAGCCAGCTTGGCGATGCCTTCCACATCCTCGTCGGTTTCGGTGGGAAGGCCGAGCATGAAGTAGAGCTTGACGCTGCTCCAGCCGCCGAGGAAGGCGGTGCGGCAGGTGTTGTAAAGCTCTTTTTCGGTGACATTCTTGTTGATGACATCGCGCAGGCGCTGAGTGCCGGCCTCGGGCGCGAAGGTCAGACCGCCGCGGCGTACCTTTTGCAGCTTTTCGGTCAGCTCGGCGGAAAAGCCGTCTACTCGCAGGGAGGGCACGGAGATGCTGACCTTGCTCTTTTCCGTCCAGTCGAGCATCTTGTCCAGCAGAGAGGAGAGTTGAGTGTAGTCGCTGGTGCTCAGGGAGGAAAGGGATATCTCGTCGTAACCGGTGTTTTCGCACAGACTGCGGCACATATCGTTGATGGTGCCCGGCTGGCGCCCGCGGACGGGACGGTAGATATATCCCGCCTGACAGAAGCGGCAGCCGCGGATGCAGCCGCGGAATATCTCGCCGACCATTCGGTTGTGGACGATCTCGGTCATGGGTACAATGATGTTCTCAAGGCGATAGGCCTTGTCGAAATCCTGCACGATGCGCTTCTGAATCTTTTCCGGAGCGCCGTCGCGGGGGACAAAGGCAGCGATGGTGCCGTCCTCGTTGTAGCTCACATCGTAAAGGGAGGGGATGTAAAGACCGGGAATATCCGCCGCCATGCGGAGGAACTTCTTTCGGTCAAAGCCCTCGGCCTTGCATCTGCGGTAGAGGTCGAACATCTCCACGCTGACCTCTTCGCCCTCGCCGAGGCTGAATATGTCGACAAAATCGGCCAGAGGCTCCGGGTTGCACACGCAGGGGCCGCCGCAGACAACGATGGGGTCGTCGTTGGCGCGCTCGCTTGCCAGCAGCTTCACATTGGCCAGCTCCATCATGTTGAGCATATTGGAATAGCTCAGCTCGTACTGCATGGTGAAGCCGATGAAATCAAAGTCGGTGATGGCGTCGCCGCTCTCAAGACCGTAGAGGGGAATGGAGTGCTGACGCATGATGGCCTCCATGTCCGGCCACGGGGCAAAGACCCGCTCGCACCACACATCGGGAATCTCGTTGTAGAGGGAATAGAGGATCTTTATTCCCAGATGGGACATTCCGATCTCGTAGCTGTCCGGAAAGCAGAAGGCAAAGCGGATGTTTACATCCTTCTTGCCCTTTATCACGCTGTTGGGCTCGCCGCCGGTGTATCGTCCCGGCTTCTGCACCTTGAGCAGATGTTTTTCTATATCGGGGCGTATCATTGATGCTCCTCCATAATGAAAATGTCAGGATAAACATATAGCGGTGCAGACAAACTGCACCGCGTAATGCTTGCTATTTCAGCCGTGTCAAGAAAAGTCCTTCCGGATTACTCGGAGAAACCGGACTGAACGAGCTTGACGAGACTGTCAACGGCGAGGTTCTCGTCGGGACCGTCCGCGATAATACGGATGCTGGTGCCGCCAACAATACCGAGGGAAAGAACGCCCAGCAGAGACTTGGCGTTTACACGGCGCTCATCCTTCTCGACCCAGATGGTGCTTCTGAACTCATTGGCCTTCTGGATGAAGAAGGTTGCGGGACGGGCGTGAAGACCGACCTGATTCTGTACCATTACCTCGTTGACATACATTGATATTGACCTCCTAATGTATAAAAGACTGATATGAAATATACGTCTTTTGTGTCGATCATTTCCGGCTGTAACACCATATGCAGTACATCCGTGAACAAGCAATATTATACCACAAGATATTGTTGCGTCAACGCAATTTGACGATTTTTGGGTGTGCGTACAACTAAAAGGCAAAATTGAGGTGCGCCAGTTGTGCATTTATACACGAAAAAAATTAATCAATCAGCAAATGAAACAAAGTATATATATAATGTGAGTAAATGTGTGTGCAGGTACAATAAAAACATCCGCGTAATTAACCGTTTACAATCATTATAGCCACCTCTGAGGGTCGGTATTCGCGGATGGAATTTGCTTCCTGAGCCGCCTTCAAACACATATTATGCCGGCGTGGAAGGCGTGGTGCGCAAAGAAAGACGCCGCCGGGGAACAGTTTGTCCTCGGCGGCGCTGGTTTGCGCAATGTCAGATGATTGTGTCCTCGGAATATCCGTAGTCGGTTATATTCTCGTCCACCCGGGGCTTTGCGGCAATCCGGGGACGGCGGGTGCGGCGCTTTGCGGTGGGTGTGGCAGGAAGGGTGCATCCGGAGAACTCCTCGTCAATGGAAGCCGTTTCGTCGTCAAAGGCGGGAGCCGGCTCAGCAGCCTTGTTTTCGTCGACGGAGGGGAAATATTCCTCCTCATCGGGAATGAACGCGTCCTCAGGGACAGAGAAGGGATCATCTTCGTTTGTCGCAGACTCGGATTCCGCTGGGGCAGTCCACTGCGTCTCCGGCTCAGAGAAGAAAGCTTCTGAGGCTGCTTCGGCGGGAGTTTCCTTTGTGCCGTTTGTGTCAGTCAGATCGTCAAAGCCGTCGAAATAATCGTGCTCCTCGGGAGCGTCATCGGAGACGGGAATGCTCGCTGCCGGAGCCGGTACGGCAAAGGTCTCCTCAAGCACGGCGGCCTTTCTGCGGCGGATGACCTTTCTGACGCGGAAGGCGCAGAAGGCGACGGCGATCTGAGCCAGAACAGAAGCTGCAGCCCAGAGAAAGCTCCACACGGGCAGCGCGCCGAGGTCAGCAGAGGCGACGGCGTCGGGAAGGCGGGAAATATCTTCGCAGCCAAGCAGGTACATGGCGTAGCCGAGAAATGCAATGACCGCTGAAACAAGGGAAAGCAGACCGAACAGCACTGTGCCGCTTGTTCTGTTCTTTCCCCGGTAAAAGCTCTTGAGGGAGGAAAGGGTAATAAGAGCGGTCGTGCTGTATATCATGGAAAAAGCAGACAGTCCGGCAGCGATGAGCAACGCTGTGCTGTCAATTCCGGCTCCGGCCAGCGCGGCGGCGGATATCGGGCTGACGCCCACTGCCTCGTGTAGCTTGTTCACAGTGTCAAGTAGGCCGGCCTCGCCGCTGGAGGAAAGGGCGGTAAACATCACCGCGCAAATAATCAGCGAGAGCAGGGAAAGAACCAAAAGAAGGCTCTGCGCAATGCTCATCAGCCATGTTCCGCTTTTCTTGCGGCACAGAACGGCGATCACCGTGCCCAGAGCGTGCAGGCTGGAAAGTCCGGCCGCGGCGATAAGCGCCGGGGAGGCAGGCGCCTCCGGGGTTGTCAGTAAGTACGCGATAAGCCCGACGGCGGAAAGGACGCAGAGCAGCATATACACAGCGCCCACAAAGCCCTTGGGGCGGAAAACGCTTTTGTTATTCATATGCGTTGATCCTCCTTTATCATTCATCGGTCAGGCGGATCAGCCGAACAGCTTGTTGGCCAGCAGCACGGAAAGCACGCTGACGGCGGTGTTGCCCGCTATAACGCCGGCAAAGACCCAGAAGGGGCTGGAATTGAAGCGAACCAGCTTCTGGAGAGCGTAGTAAAGCATGATAACGCTCAGGAAAAGGCCGATCGGCAGAAGGAGAAGAGCGATGTCCCTGCTGAAGAAAGCGACAATAAAAGCCAGCAGAGAAGAAAGGGAGAAGGGGACAAGAGAGAAGGCGTTCACATTCAGCAGCTGGGCATAGGGCAGCTTTGAACGGCTGAAGCGCACCGGCAGGATGAGCAGGGCGGAGGAGACAAAGAAACTGATGAGGCCGGCCAGCAGCATTCTCAGCACGATGCCCATGAAGGATCCGGAGATGCCGAACATCTGCGCCAGAGTGACCTCGGGTGAGCCTTCCGCGCCCTGACGGTGCAGAATGTTGGCGAGGCCGAAGGAGGAGAACAGCGAGAAGGCGGCCAGACAGATGGGCCAGATGGTGTGGCCTGTCTCTCTGCCGGCATTCTCGATCCCGTTGAACGGGGAAGAGGAGAACAGCGCCCTGACGCAGGAAAGGAGCTTGTCCCAGTAGTGGTCGTTCTTTGTGGTGGCCTTGATCTGGTCGTTCTGGCTGTTGCCGCACTTGGCGCAGATGCCGAATTCATTGAAGGGAACGCCGCAGAACATACAGTAGCCCTGCCCGCTCTGAGCGATAGCCTCAGATTTGACGGCGGCCATTTCCTGACCGCAGGCGGGGCAGTAGCTCACATCGGATTTTTTGACAACAAGGCCGCAGTTAGAGCATCGTTTCATAATTTTCAACTCCCGTATTAATTTACTCTGAATAAAGGCCGCGCGGCGATAAAACGCCGCCGCTATTCACTGCCCGTCGACAGGAACGCTTAAAGTATAACATATCCGGCGGGCGGAGAAAAGAGGTTGTTATTCTTATTTTTGTCAGACGGCTAATAGCCTGAAAGCGTCAATCCATATCCTTCCACTTGTAATACTCATTGACCAGACTTCGGTATCCCAGCGCCTTGATGTCCTCGTAACGGAAATCAAACCGTGCCTTGGTACGCTTCCCGGTGGCGAGATATCGTATGCACTCCTGCATATAGGCGTCGATCAGTCGAAGGGAGCGATCGGTGTTGATGACCGGGAAGAACCACCGGCTCCATGTAAGCTCACTGTACACCGGATTGTCGTAGAGCTTTGAATTGAATCGCTTTACAAATGCCCGGGCGGCCACTGTTCCGCATACTCCCTTCCGTGCCGCCCACCGGGAAAGTGCCCGGGTCTTGCGGCGCATTTTCGCCTTGAGCTTTCTCAGGGACACGGGGCAGATATCCACCACGCCCTCCTTGTAGGAAAAACCGAGAAAGGACCACTGCTCTCTGGGACGGGTGACGCTCTCCTTTGCTGTGTTTATCCGCAGACCGCGGCGGGCGAGAGCATCGGCGATGTATCCGATGTGGCCGTTAAGCTCCTCCATTGAATCGGCGAAAAGGATAATGTCGTCGGAATATCTCATGTAGGGAATACCGCGCTCGTGAAAGTAGAAATCAAGCTCGCACAGATACAGATCGGCCAGAAATCCCGATATGGGAACGCCCGCCATTATCCCTTTGCTCTCCCGGACAAGCTCGTCTTTCCACAGTACAAAGGGGCACTCGAGCAGACCGCGTATGAATTCAAACAGCCTCGGGTCATCGCTCAGAGCTTCCTTCAGCTCGGGCAGGAGCAGCCCGATGTCAACGGAGCCGAAATAGTCGCTGATGTCCGCTTTGTAGGCGTAATAGCTGCTGAGATTTTTCGTCCCGAGCAGCTTGTTCATGGCCGTCCTGACGCCCACATCCTTCCGGAAGGAATAAAGATTCGGAGCGAAAAGACCGTCGTAATCACGCAGCATGAAGGCGATGAGCTTGAGTATGTAATTTTCCTCCCGGCCGAAGGAGTACACCGCGCGCTTCTTCGTGCTTCCGGATTTGCCGATCAGCTTTTTTACCGGCGGCGGGAAAGTTTCGCCGGACTGTATGCGCTTAACTGCCGGCATATACTCCTGGCCGTGGATAAAGCCGCGCAGCTCCTCGGCCTCCCGGTCGGAGAGATTTCCCTGACTAAGCTTGTGTTCGTAATACAATTCCCATTCCACGGGAGAAGCGAGACGCTCAAGAATGTTCATAATAAGCTCCATATAAAAGAAAAAACAGAGAGAAAACAATTTAACATTGCATTAAGCAATACCAAACCGTACACAGACCGGCTGCCCGCAAAGTCTTAAAAGCGGTCTGCGCTGGGTTCGCCGCGGGCGCGAATGCGTTTCTCTCTGTTTTTTACTTGTTCGGGAATCAGATAGGGTGATGTCTGATTCGGTGAGTGATGTTTATTAAACTGTTGTTTTTCTATTTCTCCATGTGCTCACTATCATAGTCGGCATATGCCGAATTTGGATGGTTCCATGGCAGGTAATGCAGTGTATTAATTATACCACTGAGATTTATCTCAGTAAATAGCAGAGTGAATATATTTGATTAAGTTGCGTAATCACTCCGATATGTCCAAAGCAAACACAAAGCCATACTTATCCGAAGCGGCCTGTCTCTCGCTATCGCCGAGTCTCGATGGCGTCACAAGTCGAAAACTCAACTCTCCGTCGCGGCAGTAAGAGTCATAGGCAAACCAACCCTCCTGCTCGTACAGCATATCCCGAAGAGCTTCGAAATCTATGTTCTCCGGAGCGATCATTCCGTACTGCCAGTGAGGCTCGGCGCTTGTTTCCATTCTGGAAACCAAGATCGACTGCATAAGATTGAACTCAAGATTGCTGTACATTTTATAGCTGCTGTATGATGTGTCTCTGACCTCATCAAAGCCGTTGAAAGCTATTATTTCGTGAGTTGTGTCTTCGTCACAGCAGATGGCGTAAGAATCCGTCCATTTGTGAGAGTTCTTCCACGAGCGAATGCTGCCCTTACTGTCGATCATCAGGCACCTTGTTTCATCGGGAGTGAAATAATCAAAGGGCAGAACGAGCAGGCGGTCTATATCTTCGTCTATGGCATAATGACCTACTCCGTCGCCCTCGGGATCGCCAACGCAGGCTGAACATGCGGAATAGCAGCCAAAGGGAAGCGCGAATGAAATAAACAACCCGAACGCCACACAGCCGCAGGTTCTTTTCAGTGTGCGCCGTGTTTCGGCCCGGTTTTCCGCATCAGTGCGCTCAAAACTATCATCTTTTGTTATTGGCTCAGAAAACCAGACCAGCGGCTTCGTATTTCGCAGAACGTACCATATCAGCGCACCGAGCATACTGCCGGTAAAGTTGAGGATCATGTCATCCACATCCACCGCTCGATCAATAAATAGCTGGCAGAACTCGATGAATGCGGTAATAGCAAAGGATAGACCTGCAATTCGCAGCGGTCTGCGGTTGCGTTCCCACAGCAGAACAAGACCGAAGCCCCATGGCATGAACATGACGATATTGCCAACGATATTCACAAGGAACCGCTCGGCATCGAAATTGCGGAAGAAGCCTGCGATGGTGCGGAAGGGCACGATATTTATGCTGTCCCCCGAAGCCACACGCCGGATGGCGTCCGTCACCATGTCGACTGGCATACGATAATTGCCCTCAAGTGCCAGTGTCAGCAGAGCAGCGTTGAACAGCCAGAAGAGCATAAGCAGCAGTTCGCGTTTTTTATCCCTTCGCCACGGCTTGCGCAGCAGAATGTACACGGGCGCGAATATCAGGATGATTATTGATAATCTGAGTATGTATCTGAGCATATTATTTCTCCATGGGAACTATGATTCTTCAAATATCCTTGTAATTTCCCGGCCTGTGCAGCCGGACATGGTGAACAGCAGCAATGCCGCAAGAAGAGCGGTAATGGCTCGTTTCATTTTTTGCCTTCTGATTGTTTCATTCCGCCGGAACAAAGGTGTTTTCTATCGGTGGAGCCACCTCGAAGCTGAGCACCCTTATACCCATGTCCCGGTATATTTCGTCCTCGTCGCAGGGATGGAATTTCTCAGAATCCGCGAATTTGACACCAATTTGATAGCACGGTTCACCGCCCGCTACCGGGGCTTCCTCCTCGTCGCCCATCATCCATGCGGCAGAGCAGTCCACGGAAAGCACGGCGCCGTAGTTTGCGTTTCCCTGAAATAAGGGGATGAATCTTCCTCCCTCAAGATGGAACGACCACTTGCGGTGGGTGAGAAAGTCCGAGGACTCCCAGACATAACCGTCAAATTGGCACACCAAAGTATCGTGGACGGTTTTGATCTCACCGTCATGCTCGTATGTAACGGTTATCGGAAAATCGGCGCAGCTCACCACCGGCGCATCTGGGTCGCCGACGGCGGCACAGTGCAGAATCTTTCCGGTGGTGTACCCGCACATTACCACATAGCTCAGACCGTACAGCGCGATTACGCATCCAATAAAGGCCAGCAAAACTGCCATAAACACCAGAACATATTTTGTGCCTTTTGCGTCACTGGCTTTTGCGTCTGCTGCGTCGGTAGTATTGATCTGAATTTCCTGCTCGGGGATGTTTCTGTGTTCTTCCGCCATATTATCATTCCTTTCCGCTGTAAGCCTCCGTCAGTGCCGGTCTACCTTGGTAATCAGATACATCTTCAACGGTGCCTTCTGACAGATATTAAGGCACCATCGTGACATATACCATCCTATCATTATTTGGCTGAGAAATCTATACCATAATGTAAATATATACCGTACAGATTATGAACAGGAATTAACAGCGCAGATTATTGAAATAATACTCGTGCGGTGATATTATTGGATCATAAAGCAATGTGCTGACAATCAGAGAGGTAACCAAAGTGAAGATATTTGTCAATGTAAAGTCGCTGGGGCGCATAAAAGCCTCAGTGGAACAGATACCCTTTGAGCTGGCAGACACGCCCGCCGATGTCCGCGAATTGATAACCGGGATGGTGGCTGTCTGTGTGGAACGGTTCATGGAGCGGGCGGCAAACAGTGAGGTTCTCTCAGTCATGACTGAGTCGGATATTGCTGACCGGGCACAGTCAGGTAAGATATCATTCGGCGCGGTAAACGGCGAAGCAGAGGTAGATATACTAAAAGCCCAAGCCAACGCTGTACAATGCTTTGAGGATGGCATCTACCGCATTTTCCTCAACGATAAACCGCTTGAAGCGCTTGATGAAAAACTGACACTCAATGATAATTCACAGCTTACATTTGTGCGCCTGACAATGCTTGCAGGGAGGTTATGGTAATGGCTATCGTACTTGATACAAACGTACAGCGTAGTCTGCTCAAGGTTTTTTTCGACCGCAGCCAGAAACTCAGTCAGAGAGCGCAGGACATTTGCAAGGAGATCACAAAGAACGAAATAAACGCAGAAACCACTCCGAATATATACAGCACTCTTCTGGCTTACAGGGACGGGAAGCTGGATGATCCTGCCATGATCTTCGATGATCCGGATTTTGCCGCGGTGCTTGACGAGTTCTGTCCGGCAGAATACAAACAGGACTTCCTTTGTGCCGTGACATTGCTCAATAAGTATCAGTATTCCAGAGGCTGGGATCGACGCTCTGTGCGGTCGAAGTCTTACATACCCTGCTGGGCTGTGATTTTTGGAATGCTCGGTACTCTCCAGCGGCTGGACTGCTATGGTATGTCGCTGTTCGATCTGGCGGTGTGGAATACAGCCGACAGCAGCATCAGGAACGCCCTGGATCACGATTACGCATTAAAGCGCAGTCCGCTTGTGGAAAACTTGATAGCGGCACGGCTGGACAGAGGTGACCGTGAGCTTGAGGACAGAATATATGAGCTGTTCATGTCGGAAACCAGCCCCTTTACGGTAACTCATACCATCATACGGGCGGCAATAAAAAGTACAAGCGCAAGGCTTCACGAAGGGCTCTGCGCGCTGCTGATAGCTGCAAGGCTGCAGGAAGGACTCAGACAGGCAATCTGTGAAAGCGCCGACTGTGGATCCATCAGCGGTTTTATGAGCATCTGCGATACCGTAGCAGAGCATAATCTTGTCCGGTTCTCTGCAGTGCGCCGCGCCATCGGCACATGGACGGGCATAATGGTCGACGATGAGCGTATATGCAAACGTCAGCTCGAGCTTATGGGTGTATATCTTCGCGATGAAAAAGCTCGCTGCAGGGCACTTGATAGCGAGGACAATCTTGAACTGAATATGGCGCTGTGGGCAATGGGATTCTATGAAATCGGTGATGCAATGCAGGCCATGAACAAAATAATCGACTCCGGCGACCGGCGGCGTATGTGTGCCATGTCGTACTATATTAATCATATCGGATACCGGAAATGGGCAGATGCCATTGCACGCCGGATGATACTTGCCTGCGGCGATGATCTGCGGCTTGTTGCCTGTATTGAGGATAGCTATCTGAAAGGGCTTGGCAATATCTTCGGACAACTGGGACAGCTTTCTTTTATTCCTCAGCAGCGTGAGAAAAAAGGCAAAAACGAGGTTGACCGGGTCAGATTAAAAATACTGCATGAAACTTTCATTGACGAGCATGAGGCTCGAACTCATTACGCACGAATCAAAGAGATAATCATGCTTACGCCCAAAAAGAAACTCGAATGGAAGCAGTGTATATTCCCGTGGCATTCGTGCTTTCTTGTGCGTTCCGGCATGGTCTACCTGCTTTGTGCCATTGCGTGGCTGCTCGATGACAACGGTCTGAAGGATGAATGCTGCGGCTTTATCGAGGATGCCGACAGCGATACCCGACACCGTTGCCTTGAACTGGTATGCCGGTTCCCGTCCTCTGATATCCAAAGGGATACCATCACCGCTGCTCTCGGGAACCGTGCTACCTATATGAGGAAGTCGGCCTATGAGCTTATCCGTGATACGGAACTGCGCCCATGTGACTATCGTACTCTTGAAAAGCTGATGAAGTATAAGTATACCGACACCCGGGCGAATATTTGTGAGCTGCTTCTTCGTCAGGACGACAGCGAGCTTGCGGAAAGCATAGGAAGGCTTCTGAGTGCCGCTGACGAGGAAGTGCGCACCGGTGGCCTTGACATGCTGCTCACTTTGTCAAGGGATGAGTCGCGGAAGTCTTGCTTTGATGGAATAAAGGAAAGTATTTCTCTTATCAAAGCTCCGACCGAGCGCGAAAAAATACTCATCGGTCAGATCACCGGTGAGGATGACCGGTCGGGCGAAATACTGGACAAGGACGGCTATGGACTTTACGATCCATCAATACCATTTACCATGGTAAATGCCAGCATTGATGAGGATATTTGCGACTTCTTTGCCTCGTGCAGTGAGCGCTGTACAGACACCATACGCAAGCTGGACGATCTGATCGAGGAAAATAAAAATCGGGAGTATAAATCCATCTTTGGCGGCACCGAGCTTCTTGGCAATAGATTTTACCGCACCAGTGGCACTTTTTCGGGAAAAGGCTGCCTCGACGATTATCCCTTCCCTGAATTATGGCGTTCATTTTTTGAAGAGCAGGTAAAGGATGAGAGACTGTTGCTGCTGATGGATCTTTCCGTCTGCTTTTACACCGGAACAGCACCTGCCGGATACTTTTCTATATACAAAAATACCGCGCCGCATGAATCCGTTAGAGAGGTTTTCCGGGATATTGACATCCTTTCGCTGTTTCCTCAGGTGAAAAATCACAACACAGTAACATCAGTCATCAAGATAATGTCCGAACGCCTTGTATCGGATGAGATACGCTATGCCGCGGGCAAGGCTTTTGTCGGTACGCTGCTCCGTGTTCAGCCGGAAAAGCTTTATCACGACTGCAAATCATCAAAGGATAATAGCCTTTCCAAGACTGCTTTTGTCACCCAGCGCGCGTTCAGGTATTTCCTCAACAATGTCAGGGTACGATGGGACGACCGGCAGGCAAAGGAGTCGCTGACACTGCTGCTCGCTCTCCGCCAGCACCTTGCCTCTGCGCAGCTGGGCATGGAAGATCCCCTGTGTGAATCCTCTCCGGTACTTGAAGTTTCCGAATATCTGTTAGCATATTCTACGGGGATTATTACATTAAATGACTTTTACGCTGCGCTGTTTACCCGTGTTGATACCGGCAATTCAATAAAGGCGCTCAGCTCGCTGGTAAGTGCCGGAGAAAAAACACCCCAATGGTACAGCAACGAAATAGGTACTCCCGACTATGCACAGAGTAAGATGGAGCCGTCATCTGCATACCGTAAAGCAGCATCGGATATATATAACCGGCTTATTGGTGTTATTCTGCCCGTGGAATTGGGACGAGGCGATACTCAGACGGTGTTCTCTCCCTATATCCGTTTCATTCACAGCGTTTCCGGCGCGCAGACCTTTGTGCGTATTCTCGCCGCTCTTGGCAAGGACACACTTGACCGTTCGGATTGGGTGTGGTCAAATGATTTTTCCAAGCGCCATTCACTGAGCCATCTGCTCAAGGTGTGTTCTCCGGCTGAAGATGACACTCCGGATGTGCTGTCTGCGCTTCTCAAGAAGCACCGTATTTCTGAGCGCAGAATAGTAGAGGCGGCAATGTATTCTCCCGACTGGATACCGCTCATTGAGCGTGTTCTGGAGCGAAATGGTTTTACATCGGGATGCTACTACTTCATTGCGCATATGCGTATCGGTCTTAAGGATGAACGGCGCAATGCAATAGTCGCACGCTATACTCCATTGAACCCAGAGGAGCTCTACTGGGGCGCGTTTGACATCAACTGGTTCAAAGAGTGCAGCGAGGCTCTTGGAGAAAAGTACATTTCTCAGCTGTACGATGCTTCAAAATACATAGCAGACGGAGCGTGGCACTCAAGAGCCCGGAAATATACCGATGCCGCTCTTGGAAGAATGAATATTGATGACACGGAGAAAGAAATTGTCGCCAAGAGGAACAAAGACCTGCTAATGGCATACGCGCTGATACCTTTGTCTGACACAGCTGACACACTGCGCCGGTACCGCTTTATACAGACTTTCCTAAAGCAATCAAAGGCCTTTGGTGCCCAGCGCAGACAGAGCGAGGGAAAGGCCTGCGAAATGGCTCTGCGCAATCTTGCTACGAATAGCGGCTATTCCGACACCATGCGCCTTACGCTCGCCATGGAGACCGAGCTGACCGGAGAGATGGCTGCTTATTTTGAGTGGCACGATATCAGTGATATCCGCGCACGAATCGTTGTAGACGAAACCGGTCGCAGCTCCATCCAATACGAAAAGAACGGCAAGCCGCTGAAAAACGCACCTGCCGCTCTGAAAAAAGACCACTATCTGAACGAACTGAAAGAAACGCACAAGGCGCTGACCGAGCAGTACTCCCGTTCGCGCGGTATGTTCGAGCAGGCAATGGAGGACAGCACAACCTACACTGCAGCCGAAATAAAGGGAATGCTTGCCAATCCCGTGGCAGGTCCGATTCTCGCTGCACTGGTGTATATTTGCGGTGATGATGTGGGTCTGATAGCAGACGGAGTGCCGGAAAACAAGCTGCCCGTGCGCATTGCTCACCCGTTCGACCTCTATAAATCGGGTAAGTGGCGTGAGATGCAGTCTTTGCTGTTTGAGCGGCAGATTAAACAGCCCTTCAAGCAGGTGTTCCGCGAGCTGTACATCAAGACCGAGGATGAGCGGGATCAGTTCCATTCTCTGCGCTATGCCGGCAATCAGATACAGCCCAAGCGTACTGTGGGTGCGCTAAGATCCCGTCGCTGGGTCGCCGACTACGAGGAAGGGCTGCAGAAGATATTCTATGAAGAAAATCTTGTGGCGCGCATATACGCCCTTGCCGACTGGTTTTCACCTGCCGACATAGAAGCACCCACTCTTGAATGGGTGGAGTTTTCCCACCGGAAGACCGGAAAGCCGGTGAAGATAGACGATATCCCTGATATAATTTTCAGTGAGGTCATGCGCGATGTGGATCTTGCGGTCAGTGTTGCTCACGCGGGTGGCGTTGATCCCGAAGTCAGTCATTCCACCATCGAGCTGCGCAAAGCCGTTGTTGAGTTCAATCTGCCTCTGTTCGGCCTGAATAATGTTACCCTTACTGACCACCACGCCATTATCAAGGGTCAGCGCGCAGAGTACAGCATCCATCTTGGCAGTGGCATCATCCATCAGAGCGGTGGCGCACAGATAGCTGTGCTGCCAGTCCATTCCCAGCACCGGGGACGGCTGTTCCTGCCCTTTGTTGACGACGATCCCAAAACCGCCGAGGTGATGAGCAAGATCGTGCTATTTGCCGAGGATAAGAAGATCAAGGATCCGAGCATACTGTCACAGATAAAGTAAGAGATTCTGCGTGCATAGGAGGAGATCGTCCGGTGAAGAAACACACCGCACGTCGCCTGCTGACTGTAATTACAGCGTTCTTCATGCGTGCACTTTCGGCTTGTGGGGCGACAGGAGCTTCCGGAGGAAATTATTATTTTGTGCTTGATACCAACCTGATTTCTTATAACGATGAGCTTGTGCGATTGATCTTCCGCTTGTCAGATAGACAATTAAAGCAGACGAAAGAATGAAAAAAAGAGGGCGATTCCGCATCGACACTGATCGATGAAGAGTCGTCCTCTTCGTATGTAGTGGTTCAAAGGTTGATAAGCCTGCTTGATCTGCAGATGACCATGGCGGTCAGCAAGCTGTCCTACGCCATAGCCGTGGCCATCGAGCGAGGAAAGACCAACGGCGAGCTGAAAGAGGCCAAGGAGGAATACAGCAACGCAAAGGCGGCATATCTCCAATTCCTCAACGAGCAGGCCGCCGACCATCTGACGGAGGAATAGCCATGAAAAAGAAGCTGAAGAAGGTGAGCAACATTGTGCTCATCGCTGCCGTCACTGCGGTAGTGGGGTACGCCACTGTCGCTATAATTGCCCATTTCGCCACGGGTATTGAGCTGTCCCCGACGCTGACCACGGCGTGGTTCTCTTTCTGGGGCGTGGAGATCATAGCCCTGGCGACCATCAAGAACTGCAAGACGAAGCACAATATTGATATTTCAGACTCAGAAGAAAGTGAAGTGACCGACGATGAATATTGACATCATACCGGTGGTCAACGCCGGTACAGTAGATCATATAAGGCTCCTGCAATACGAAGACAAAAAAGAAACCAGCAAGGAAAGCGCCCGAAAGGGTTACGGTCCTCGCTGGTTGCCTTTAAGTTGATTTTGATATCTTCTTCAGAGAGTGTTTTCTGTTACGGCTCAATATTACGAAGCAGAGAAAACAGAATCCAGATAAGCACCAACCATATTCGCGGAGGATTTATAACTTTCAGCAGTGCGCATCAATTCGGCATCAGCCAGACACTGCCGTGCGTGTTCCATTCTCAGGAGGGATAATTCTCGTTTTTCTGCATCAAGCATACTTTACACCCTCTCTTTCTATGTTCATAAAGAAAGGCAGGGTATTAGAAAACCGATGAAATGTTGCACTGTCCTGAATACAGATCGAAACAACCGTGTCGTATTCAAACAGAAGCTCGCCGCATAGTTCGCGGAGAGGTGCAGACAGTTTTGAAATATCGCAGGCAGGAACATCAGCGATAATCATGATATCAACATCTGATTGCTCGTCGTTATCTCCGCGAGCATAAGAGCCATAAAGCACGACGCTCTCCAGATGCGCTCCGAAAATCTCTTTGGATGTAGCGATTACCAAGTCAAGTATATTCTTGAGCGAAGCGTTGTTAATAATCATG
>JAZSQO010000024.1:0-5177 GCA_045538015.1 Acutalibacteraceae bacterium
CCCGGCTCCAAGCAGGTCTACAATATGCTGGCCGCCAACGGCGCGCTGGCCGACATCATCGCCTCCGGTGCCCGTGTGCTGGAGTGCGCCTGCGGCCCCTGCATCGGCATGGGTCAGTCTCCCAACTCCGGCGGCATTTCCCTACGTACCTTCAACCGCAACTTTGAAGGCCGCAGCGGCACCGCCGACGGCCAGATCTATCTGGTCAGCCCGGAAACCGCGGCAGCTTCCGCCATTGCCGGTGTGTTCACCGATCCCCGTGATCTGGGCGACGCTGTCTCCATCGAAATGCCCAACAGCTTCCTCATCAATGACAACATGGTGGCCGCTCCCGTTCCCGCCGAGGAAATGGATTCCGTGGAGATCCTCCGCGGCCCCAACATCAAGCCCTTCCCCGTCACCGAGGCTCTGCCCGAGGCCGTTGAGGCCAAGGCTCTGCTCAAGGTGGGCGACAATATCACCACCGACCACATCATGCCGCCCGGTGCCAAGATCCTGCCCTACCGCTCCAACATTCCTTACCTTTCCCAGTTCTGCTTCGGCGTGTGCGACAAGGAATTCCCCGACCGCTGCAAGGCTGAAGGCAAGGGCATTGTGATCGGCGGCAGCAACTACGGTCAGGGCTCCTCCCGCGAGCACGCCGCTCTGGTTCCCCTCTATCTGGGCGTCAAGGCGGTCATCGTCAAGTCCTTTGCCCGCATCCATCTTGCCAATCTGGTCAACGCCGGTATCGTTCCTCTGGTCTTTGAGAACGAAGCCGATTACGACACCGTTTCCCAGATGGACGAGCTGGCTCTGCCCAATCTGCGCGCCGAGCTGGACGGCGGCAAGGTGACCGTGGTCAACAAGACCACCGGCAAGACCTTTACCGCTCTGTGTCAGGTTTCCGGCAGACAGAAGGACATTCTGCTGGCCGGCGGTCTGCTCAATTACACCAGAGAAACTGTCGCGCAGTAATTCGGATTTGCTATCTGGTTCACGCTGAACATTTTTATCAATTCCGGGCGGACACCGATCCGCTCTTAATAGGAGGAACATTATCATGGATGAGAGACTTACCGCTGCGGTAGCGCAGTTTGAAAAGGTCATGGCCGCTCAGCTGGAGCGCGTCGACCGCATGAAGAACGACGGAGATTTCGTCGATTTTGAAAAGCTGGACAAGATCATCATCGGCGTGTGCGGCGGCGACGGCATCGGCCCGGTCATCACCAATGAGGCTGCCCGCGTCACCGAATATCTGCTGGCCGACGATGTGGCCTCCGGCAAGGTCGAGATCCGCTACATAGACGGTCTGACCATTGAGAACCGCGTTGCCTGCATGAAGGCCATTCCCGACGATGTTCTGGCACAGCTCAAGGAGTGCCATGTCATCCTCAAGGGCCCCACCACCACTCCCCGCGCCGGCGATCCCTGGCCCAACATCGAGAGCGCCAATGTTGCCATGAGAAAAGAGCTTGACCTGTTCGCCAATGTTCGCCCGGTCAAGGTTCCCGAGCAGGGCATCGACTGGACCTTCTTCCGTGAGAACACCGAGGGCGCCTACACTCTCGGCTCCTGCGGCTGCAATGTCAGCGAGGATCTGGCCGTTGACTTCACCGTTACCACCACTCAGGGCACCGAGCGTATCGCCCGCCTTGCCTATGAATACGCCCGCAAGAACAACAAGGGCAGAGTTTCCATCATAACCAAGGCCAACGTGGTCAAGGCCACCGACGGCAAGTTCCTGCGTCTGTGCCAGGAGATCGGCAAGGAGTATCCCGAGATCGTGACCGACGACTGGTACATCGACATCACCACCGCCAAGCTGATTGACGAGAAGCGCCGCCGCGACTTCCGCGTGTTCATTCTCCCCAATCTGTACGGCGACATCATCACCGACGAGGCTGCCGAGTTCCAGGGCGGCGTTGGCACTGCCGGCAGCGCCAACTACGGCAAGCGCTATTCCATGTTCGAAGCCATCCACGGCTCGGCTCCCCGCATGATGGCCGAGGGACGCGGCATCTACGCCGATCCCTGCTCCATGCTGCGCGCCACCGTTATGATGCTTTCCCACATCGGCCGTCAGGAGGCTGCTGACAAGCTGGAAAGAGCTCTGGACATCTGTATGTTTGAAGAAAAGAAGCTGACCATCACCGGCCGTGATACCGGCTGCACTTGTGAGCAGTTCGGCGACTATGTGATGCAGACCGTTGAGGGGCTGAAATAAAAATGGCAAAGCGAAGCAACATCTCCATGTCGGTCATCCGAAGGGTACCGCGGTATTACCGCTATCTTTCCGATCTGCTGGCAAACGGTATAACACGCATATCCTCCCGTGAGCTTGCCGAGCGCATGGGCCTGACCGCTTCTCAGATACGGCAGGATCTCAACTGCTTCGGCGGCTTCGGACAGCAGGGCTACGGCTATGATGTTGAAAAGCTCTACGAGGAGCTGGGACATATCCTCGGCGTAGGCAACCGGTACGACGCGGTTCTTGTGGGCTGCGGAAATCTGGGCCGCGCCGTGGCCATCCATCTGCTCAACTCCTCGGATGCCTTCCGCCTGACCGCGGCGTTCGACAAGAATCCCATGCTCATCGGAGCCAGCATTCAGGGGCTTCCGGTGCTGGACTCCGACACTATCGGCGACTTCTGCTCCGACAGAAAACCCACCGCGGCCTTTCTGTGCATTCCCGACGAGGGCGCGGAGGCTGTCACCGAAACGCTCTACGCCTGCGGAGTGCGGTGCTTCTGGAATTTCAGCCACTATGACATTACCATGAAGTATCCCGACGCGATAGTTGAGAATGTTCATCTCACCGACAGCCTGCTCACCCTGTGCTACCGGATCACCGATGTACTGGAGAGCACCCAGCAATAGAATCACACAAAAAACGAGGCAACGGCTCCGCGCCGTTACCTCGTTTGATTTGTTCATATCAGTAGCTGTAAATATCCAGCGGTGATGTGGCGTGCTCCACATCGGTCTGGGCGTCGATAAAGCTGATGGCGGCGCCGGTTCCCTGCACCACGCACAGCTCCGGCTCGAAGGCCAGCAGCACGCGCAGCTTGGTCTTTTTGGCCAGCAGCTTGTCCATGCCGTACAGCATGGAGCCGCCGCCGGTAAGGATCATGCCCTTTTCATAAAGGTCACCGATCAGCTCGGGCGGCGTGCGTTCCAGAACGCCCTGCACAGCGCGGCAGATGAGTATGCTGGGCTCCTCCAGAGTCTCCAGCAGCTCGTCGGAGGTTATCTCTACCTGCCGGGGCATTCCGGTGGTAGCGTCTCTTCCCTTTACTATGCCGGTCAGCAGGCGATCCCGGGGATACACACAGCCGATCTCCTTTTTGATATTCTCGGCGGTACGCGGGCCGATGAGCAGGTTGTGAGCCTGCTTGATCTGCTTGATTATGGCCGCGTCAAAGGTGTTTCCGGCCACCTTGATGGAGTCGGAGACTGCAAGGCCGTTGAGGCACATGACACCGATGTCGGTGGTACCGCCGCCGATGTCGCACACCATGGTGCCATAGGGCTGAGCGATCTCAAGCCCGGCTCCGAGAGCGGCGGCAATGGCCTCGTCAATCAGACACACCTTGCGGGCACCCGCCGCGCGAAGAGCGTCGACCACAGCGCGCTTCTCCACCTCGGTGACGCCGATGGGCACGCAGACGACCACTCGCGGCATTATCATCTTGTTGCCGCATACCATCTTCACGAAGGTGGTCATCATGGCCTCGGTGAGGTCATAGTTGGATATGACTCCGTCCCGCAGCGGGTAGACTGCCGCGATGCGGTCGGAAGTTCTGCCCAGCATCTTGTACGCCTCACTGCCTATGGCGAGGATGTCATCTGTGTCGCGATCCACCGCGACCACCGCCGGCTCGTTGAGCACGATGCCCCGGCCCGGCGTGTATATTTTTACGGCTGATGTGCCAAGATCAATGCCCACATCAATGCCTATATCGAGATTAGACAATTTTTTGCTCCCTTGCTTATAGCTTGAAATACGTTTCCGTATTTATCCTAATAATTCAGTATACATAACCGAGAATGATATGTCAATGGCCGAAAGGTGAACATGATGAATAAAAAAACACAATGTGCCGCTGTTGTGGAACGGCTCAAGGCTCTCTACCCCGACGCAGTCTGCTCTCTTGTGGAACGTGACCCTCTGCGGCTGCTCATCGCCGTGCGGCTATCGGCCCAGTGTACCGATGCCCGGGTGAATCTGGTGACGCCGGTGCTCTTCGAGGCCTTTCCCGACCTTGACGCTCTTTGCACCGCCAGCGTTGAAGAAATAGAGGAAATAGTCAAGCCCTGCGGCCTTTTCCATACCAAAGCAAAGGACATCAGTGGGATGTGCCATCAGATACGCGACCGATTCGGCGGCAGAGTGCCTGATACAATGGACGAGCTGCTCAGCCTGCCCGGAGTGGGACGCAAAACGGCCAATCTGGTGCTGGGCGACATATACGGCCAGCCCGCCATTGTTACCGACACTCACTGCATACGCATTTCCGGCCGCCTCGGCCTTGTGGATTCCAAGGATCCTCTCAAGGTGGAAAAGCAGCTCAGGCAGATCGTGGAGCCCAGCGAGGGCAATGACCTCTGCCACCGCTTTGTGCTGTTCGGCCGGAATGTGTGCACCGCCCGCTCGCCTAAATGCGAGGCTTGCTCCCTTGGGGACATCTGCCCCTCGGCAAAGGGATAACATCGAATAATCCGCGCCTTTCCGGCGTTCTGATATCGGAGGAAACATGGCACTTTTAACTGCGCAGAATGTCTCGCTGTGGTTCGGCGAGCGTGAAATAATGAGCGGAGTCAATTTTTCCGTGGAGGAAAAGTCCCGCATGGCGCTCATCGGCGTCAACGGCTGCGGCAAGACCTCGCTTTTCAAGATGATAACCGGCGAGCTTACACCCGATGAGGGCGAGATCGTCACCTCGAGAAACACCACCATCGGCTACATGGAGCAGATGACCCTGCGCGGCAACCTGAGCGTGTATGATGAAGCTCTGACCGTGTTCACCCACCTGATGGAGATGGAGGTGCAGCTCGAGCAGCTCCACGACGAGGTGGAGCACAGCGGAGGTGACGCGGCACTTATCGAGAAACAGCAGCGTCTTTCCGAAAGCTTCAATGACGGCGGCGGTCTGACCTATCGCGCCCGCACACGTTCTGCATTGCTGGGACTGGGC
>JAZSQO010000028.1:0-3238 GCA_045538015.1 Acutalibacteraceae bacterium
AGAGAAACGAGCGCCGCGGAGCTTTCCCACGGCTTGGCTCTTTTCTTTGTGCTTTTATTGTTTCTCGTCGCGCTCGGACAGCTTGCGGTCGTAGCGGCGCTTGAGGGATTTGTCGGGAATGGCGGTGGGGTATTTCTCGTCAAAGCAGGCGGTGCAGTGCCTGCACTTGTCCGAGCAGGTGATCTTGGGCAGGTCGTCGATGGAAAGGAAGCCGAGGCTGTCAACGCCGATGGTCTTTTCGATCTCCTCGTGGGTCAGGCGGCAGGCAATGAGGTTGTCCTTGGAGTCCACGTCGGTGCCGTAGTAGCAGGGAGCTATAAAGGGAGGAGCGGACACGCGCATATGCACCTCGGTGGCTCCTGCCTCACGCAGCAGCTTGACGATGCGGGCGCTGGTGGTGCCGCGGACGATGGAGTCGTCGATCATGACCACGCGCTTGCCCTTTACCGTTTCGGTCACGGGGTTGAGCTTGATGCGCACCTTGTCCTCGCGGTTGTTCTGGCCGGGAGCGATGAAGGTGCGGCCGATGTACTTGTTCTTGATGAAGCCGATGCCGTAGGGAATGCCGGAACGCTCGGCATAGCCAAGGGCGGCGTCGATGCCCGAGTCGGGCACGCCGATGACCACGTCGGCATCCACCGGATGGGAGTCGGCGAGGCAGGCGCCGGCGATCTTGTGAGCCTTGTGTACGGGCACGCCGTCGATTACCGAGTCGGGACGGGCGAAGTAAATGTACTCAAACACGCACAGAGAAGGCTCCGCGGTGCCGCAGTTGTCTTTGATGGAGGTGACGCCGTTCTCGGAGAACACAACGATCTCGCCGGGGAGGACGTCGCGCACGAAGGTGGCGCTCACGGCCTCAAGGGCGCAGGACTCGGAGGCTATGACCCAGCGGCCATCCTCGGTCTTGCCGTAGCAGAGGGGACGGAAGCCGTGGGGGTCACGGACGGCAATGAGCTTGGAGGGCGACATGACCACCAGAGAATATGCTCCCTGGAGCCGGGGCATGGCCCGGGCGATGGCGGCCTCGATGGAGCCGGAGGTCAGACGCTCCTGAGTGATGAGATAGGAGATGATCTCGGTGTCGCTGGTGGTGTGGAAGATGGAGCCCTTGAGCTCCAGCTCGCTGCGCAGCTCGAAGGCATTGGTCAGCGCGCCGTTGTGGGCGAGAGCCATGCGGCCCTTGATGTGGTTGACCACGGCGGGCTGGCAGTTTTCGCGGGTATTCTGGCCGGCGGCGCCGTAGCTGCAGTGACCCACAGCCATGTTGCCAAGGCCCAGCCCGGCGATGACATCCGGGGTGAAAACATCGTTCACAAGTCCCAGATCCTTGTAGGTAGTGAAGACGCCGTCATCGTTGACCACGATGCCGCAGCCCTCCTGACCTCTGTGCTGCAAAGCGAACAGACCGTAGTAGACCGAAGCGGCCACATTTTCGGCCTTCTGGCAGTATATTCCGAATACACCGCATTCCTCGTGGATCTTGCTGCTGATATCCATATAAAAACTCCCTTTGGAAGAAGATTCGCCTTGGGATTCGCTAAAGAACACAGAAATTATACTTCCCGTTTGTGGAGTTTGTCAATGGTTTTCGCTTCCTCCCGACGGCCTTGGAGCAATTTCGGTGTTGTTGCCATATTTATTAGCCAGAAAAGGGGCATGGTTAGATAAATAAAGATATAGGCGCGAGAAAAGGCGGCTGCGGGATGGTAATCGTTTCCTCCCGGAGCCGCCGAAATGTGTTTTGTTTGTTATGATGGGATGAAGTTTTCAAATATACAGGCCGAGCCGTCCGCGCGGCTGGCGTCGGCCTGCTGCTGGGTGCGCACCGTCCAGTCGAATTCCGGGGTGTGGAACAGTCGGCGGGAGAGCCGCATGGGCAGGCTGTCCCGATCCTCGTGATTGATGGCCACAAAGTCCGGCCGGCTGTAGCAGTTGATGATCTGGCTGTGAATGATGAAATCCAGCACCACGGGGAAATCCTTGCTGCCGTGGCGGCGGTAGTATTCCATCAGCTGTCCCCGGGCGATGTCCGGCCGGTTCTTTCTCAGCCAGCGAACCAGCCGCGGGTCAAAGGATTCGATAACAAAGGGGCCGCGGTAGCCGTCCAGCACACGGCAGACCTCCTCGGCCAGCCGGGCGTAGTCGTTGCCGCATACCTTCAGCTCGATTATCAGCGGAACCCGGCCGTCCACCAGCTCCAGCACCTGCTCAAAGCGTGGAATGGTCTGGTCGGTGCCGCCCACCCGGAGAGCTTCCAGCTGAGCGAGGTCGGTGCGGCTGACCTTGCCCTCATAGCCGGTCATGCGCTCAAGATCGTCGTCGTGCATGACCACCAGCTGTCCGTCGGCGGTGAAGCGCACATCGAACTCCATGCCGTACCCCTTCTCCGCCGCCCGCCCGAAGGCCAGCAGGGTGTTTTCCGGCACGCCCGCGGCCGCGTCGTGGAGACCGCGGTGGGCGGTGCGTCCGCCGATAAGCCCGTCAAGAACGGCGGGATGTCTGCGGCGGGGCATGATGAGAAAGGCGTATGTCGCCGCCAGCAGAAGAACGATTATAAGAACAATAATAAACCCTTTCAATTGCCGTCAGTCCTCCACATCAAAGGCCTCGATAACGCTGCCGGAGGTCTGGGGCTTGTTGTCGCCGTGGCGCACAAACAGCATGGTCACCACCGCCAGCGCGGAGAAGAACAGAGCGTAGGGGAACAGCACATCATAGCTGCCGAAGTAATCAAACAGATAGCCGGAGAGGATCGGGGTGATGATCTGGGCGGCCATGGAGAAGGCGTAGTAATAGCCGGTGTATTTGCCCACATCGCTGCCCTTGCTCATCTCCACCACCATGGGATAGGAGTTGACGTTGATGGAAGCCCAGCCCACGCCTATGACGCACATGATAACATAGGCCAGCCAACTGTAGGAGTGGATGAAGCAGGCCGCCGCGAAGGCAAGACCCATTATCACAACGCCGCCGATGATGACCTTCTTGCGGCCTATGCGGCTGGAGAGATGTCCCACGGGAATGTAGCTGACGGTGGCCACCAGCATGGCGATTATCATCATGGTGGAGGCGGTGCCCTCGTCGATGCCCCATTCGCTTATGGCAAAGCGGGAGTAGGCGGTCTCAACGCCGTTGTAGGCAATGTACCACAGCGCCACGGAAAGCAGGATGAAAATAAGGCTGGTGCGCACGTCTTTGGGAAGCTTCTGCTTCTTGGCGGGCTGTACGTTCTCCT
>JAZSQO010000105.1:0-7047 GCA_045538015.1 Acutalibacteraceae bacterium
GGCAATACCGCATAATTCTAAGTGCGATATTGCGCAGTCAGATTTTTTGTCAGACGATACAAAAAGCGGAACCAATACTTTGTGTATTGGTGAGCATTTTTGTGAAGTATGACGGAAAAGATGCAAGCAAGATCGTGCTTAAGTTCTAAAACGGGAATTGTGCGGTGTTGCCTATAATATTTGGTATGGATTATCCTCCATTGATTAACCGTAGAGCTTGCTGTATACAGCTTTCGCCCGCTCCACCTTGCGCACATAGTGGCCGGTGGCCGAGGAGGGAATGTCGTCGGCGGTGCATTCCTGACTGGGGATGGTCTGATCCCTCAGCCATTCCTTGACTCGGTTCTGGCCGGCGTGATAGGCGGCCACGGTCAGCACCTCGTCGCCGAACAGCTCCTCCAGCCTCGAGAGGAAGTAGACGCCGTAGCGGATATTGACCTCCGGGTCGTAGAGGGCTTCCGGCGGCAGATCGGCTTCCGGCTCAAGGTGACCCTGAAGCCACTCGAAGGTCTCGGGCATTATCTGCATCAGGCCGATGGCTCCCACCTCCGAGCGGGCGTTGGGATCGAAGCCGCTCTCGGTGTGGATAACGGCATACACAAGGTCGCTGTCCACGCCGAAGCGCTGGCAGTAGCGCTCCACCGTGCCGCTGTACTCCATGGGATACAGGGCGCGCAGGCAGATGATCGCCGCCAGCACGCCGGTCAGTATGAGCAGCAGCCCTCCGGCAAGGCCTGATTTTTTCTTTTCGCTGTTCCGGTAACTCACAGACGCTCTCCTTTGAATATATCCCGAAGCACAGCCTCCGCCCGCTGATGGAGCTGACTCAGGGTACCGTCGTTTATAATAGTATATTCCGCCCGCTCCGAGTAATATTCACAGGGATGCTGAGCCTCCATGCGCAGCCGGGCCGCTTCGGCGTCTATGCCGTCCCGGGCCATTATGCGCTTCAGCCTGAAGTCATCGGGCGCGACCACCGCGATGACCGTGTCGCAGCGCTTGTCCAGCCCCGACTCAAGCAGCAGCGGAGCGTCCACGATAACACCGGCGGCTCCTTCTTCCCCGCTCCTGAGGATAAACTCCTCCAGCAGGTCGAACACAGCCGGGTGGACGATGGAATTGAGCCGCTCTCTTCCCTCCTGAGTGGGAAAGGCCCGCCTCGCCAGCTCGCCCCGGTCAAGGGTGCCGTCCGCTTTGATGATGTCACTGCCGAAGGCCTCGGCCAGCTTTTCCAGCGCGGGCATTCCGGGCTCTACAGCCCGCCGGGCAAGAACATCGCAGTCAGCGCCGCGGCAGCCGAACCGGGCAGCGACTTCACACAGAGCCGACTTCCCCGCTCCGGTGGGGCCGGTCAGGCCGATTATCACCATTTTGCCCATGTTATCCCTCCAGTTCGCGCTGTGTCAGAATATTATATCATATACTCTACGCAAATGCCACACTTTTTTGCCGACGCTCCGCCGCTCCATTGGAGAGAATCACATACCCGACAAATTCCGACCGGCGCATATTGCCAATCGGGCGGGAGAATGCTATAATGTGTTAAATGATTATCAATTTCAAGGAAAGGTAAAATCATGCTTGAGCTTAGAAACTGCTCTTTCCGCGTGGACGACGCGGAGGGACGCGCTGATATCATAAAGGATGTAAACCTCACCATCGACGACGGCAAGTTCATCGTCATCACCGGCCAGAACGGCGGCGGCAAGTCCACCATCGCCCGCCTCATCATGGGCATCGAGCGCCCCACCTCCGGCTCCATCATCTTTGACGGTCAGGACATCACCGATATGTCCATCACCGAGCGGGCCAAGCTGGGCATCGGCTATGCCTTCCAGCAGCCGCCCCGCTTCAAGGGTCTGACCGTGCGCCGGCTGCTCAGCCTCGCCCACGGCAGCGATCTGCCCGAGGACGAATGCTGCTCCTATCTTACATCGGTGGGCCTGTGCTCCAAGGACTACCTCAACCGCGAGGTGGACGCCTCCCTTTCCGGCGGCGAGCTGAAGCGCATCGAGATCGCCACCCTGATGGCCCGCCAGCTCAAGCTGGCCATCTACGACGAGCCGGAGGCCGGCATCGACCTTTGGAGCTTCGCCATGCTGGTCAACAGCTTCCGCTCCATGAGCAAGAACCGTCACAACAGCGTCATCATCATCTCCCATCAGGAGCGCATCATGTCTCTGGCTGACGAGATCGTGGTGCTCAACGGCGGCAGGGTCGCCCGTCAGGGTCCCAGGGACGAGGTATTCAACGAAATAATCGGACAGCTCAACGAGGGCTGTGACTTTGGAGGAGGTGCCAAGGCATGAGTGATTTCAACAGCATAGACCGCTCCATGCTGGAGGCCATTGCCGATCTCCACGAGATTCCCGAAGGAGCCTACAACATCCGCCGCAACGGCGAGGGCTTTTCCCGCCGCTCCACCGAGGACATCGAGATCGTCACCAAGACCGACAAGCCGGGCATTGACATCATCGTCAAGCCGGGCGTAAAGAACAAGAGCGTACACATCCCGGTCATCATCACCGAGGCCGGCGTCACCGACTGCGTATACAACGACTTCTTCATCGGAGAGGATGCCGATGTGCTCATCGTGGCCGGCTGCGGCATTCACAACTGCGGCGATCAGGACAGCACCCACAACGGCATCCACACCTTCCACATCGGCCGCAACGCCCGCATCCGCTATGTTGAAAAGCACTACGGCGACGGCGACGGCAGCGGCGCCCGGATCCTCAACCCGGTCACCGAGGTCTTTCAGGAGGAAGGCTCGGTGTGCGAGATGGAGATGGTGCAGATAAAGGGCGTGGATTCCACCGTGCGCACCACCAACGCCCATCTTGCCGCCAACGCCAAGATGCAGGTCATCGAGCGGCTGATGACCCACGGAAACCAGCTGGCTCAGTCGGATATGAGAACCGACCTTGACGGAGAGGGCGCTTCGGTGCAGATCATTTCCCGCTCCGTAGCCAGAGACAATTCCGTGCAGATCTTCCATCCCATCGCCGTGGGCAACGCTCCCTGCCACGCCCATGTGCAGTGCGACTCCATCATTATGGACGAGGCCAAGATCAGCTCCATCCCGGAGATCGTGGCCACCCATGCCGACGCTGAGATCATCCACGAAGCGGCCATCGGACGCATCAACAACGACCAGCTCATCAAGCTCCAGACCTTCGGCATGACCGAGCTGGAGGCCGAATCGGTCATTATCGAGGGCTTCCTCAAGTAAACTCAGCGGCAACCAGATCACCTTTACGGGCACATATCCGCCAGTATCACCGGCCGGATGTGTGCCCTTTTCCTTTTCCGGAGCATTTTGCCTCAGAGGCAAAAAAGCCTGCCGTTATGCCAACTCCACCCTCCGTAGAGCGATAGAGTTATGACTCTACTGTCCATTCGCTGGGGATATAGTGCCATTGGCCGTCAGTAGGTTGCGCAATTGCCGTGATTGGCACATAATAATCACAGAAGCGCGCCGAAGCATTCGCGCATCACAAAACGCAAGGAGAGAAAATATGTCATTTACTGTTATCACCGACACCGCTGCCAATCTGGACACCAGAATGGCCGAACAGCGAAGCATCTCCGTTATTCCCTTTTATTATTTTGTGGACGGCAAGGAGTACACCTGCACCGACACCGCTCAGTTCAACTACCACGAATATTACGACCGCATCCGCGAGGGCATGACCGTTACCACCTCTCAGGTCAATCCTCAGAGCTTTGTCGACTACTTCGCTCCCATCCTTGAGGGCGGCAGCGATATTATCTTTATATGTATGTCCTCGGGCATAAGCGGCACCTTTGCCTCCGCCGGCATCGCCCGTCAGATGCTGCTGGAGAAGTATCCTCAGCGCCGGATCCGCCTGATCGACTCTCTGGGCGCCGGTCTGGGCGTTGGACTTCTTTCCCTTGCCGCCGCTGACTACCGGGACGAGGGACTGGACGCCGACAGTGCCGCCGACCTGCTCGACGAGCGTGTAAAGCGCCTTTATCAGGTGTTTATCGTTGACGACCTCATGCACCTGCGCCGCACCGGCAGACTCTCCAACATCAGCGCCATCGTCGGATCGGTGCTGGGCATCAAGCCCCTGCTCAAGGGCAACGAAAACGGCAAGATCGTGGCCTTTGAAAAGCACCGCGGCCGCAAGAACGCCATCACCGCCATGGCCGACAAATTCGCCTCCTACGCCCGCGGAACCGGCAGAATCGCCATCTCCCACGCCGACTGCGAGGAGGACGCCAAGCACCTTATCGAGCTGCTCCGTGAGCGCGGCTGCGCGCCCGGCCGCGAGATCGTTCTCGCTCCCCACGAGCCGGTCACCGGCTCCCACATCGGCCCCGGCGCTCTGGCTCTGTTCTTTGAAGGCGACGAGGATATCCGACTGAAATAACTCAGAAAGCGAGACTTCTATGACCCGAACCAAGCTTTGCGACCGCCAGCTTCCCGACTACACCATGGGCGAGGAAATATTCAACTATGTTTCCCACATTGTGGGAGCGGCCTTCGGCATATCAGCCCTTACCGTATGCGTGCTGCTCTCTGCCCTCAGAGGCAACCCGTGGGCCATTGTCGGCAGTGCGATATACGGATTTACGCTGGTGCTGCTGTACACCACCTCCAGCGTATACCACGCCCTGAGGCCCGGCACGGCGAAAAAGGTGATGCAGGTGATCGACCACTGCGTCATTTACTTCCTCATTGCAGGCACCTACACTCCCATCCTGCTGTGCTCCATCCGCCGGGTGTCTCCGGCATGGTGCTGGACGATTTTCGGCATTGTGTGGGGACTTGCCATTATCGCCACCGTCTTCACCGCCATCGACCTGAAGAAGTACAATGTATTCTCCATGATATGCTACATCGGCATGGGCTGGTGCATTCTCCTGGCCGCCGAAACAACCATTGAGGCCATGCCCCGGGCGGGATTTGCCTGGCTGCTGGCCGGCGGCATATCCTACACCCTCGGCGCTGTTCTCTACGGCCTTGGCGTGAAGCACCGGTATATGCACTCGGTGTTCCACCTGTTCGTGGTGGCCGGCAGTGTGATGCAGTTTATCTGCATAGCCGTGTATGTTATCTGACCGGTTTATTGCTAATGAAAAGTCCCTCTCTTTTGTCCGTGTGGACAAAAGAGAGGGACTTGGCGTTTAAGAATAGACAAATGCAGAGAAACCAAGACAAACAATGTAAATGCGATGTATTATTCCAGCGCAATTCACACCGCCCTGAGAAGAAATGAGACCACTTTTCTTCCTTAGCTGACCGTTGTTTTTGCTAGTGTTTTTCGGCTTTTAAACCAAATCATAAACAGCGCAAGGCCAATAAGAGACAATACAGAGCCAAACAAAAAAGCCGACTCTACAGCGACCTTTGCCAACGCACCAAATACCACACTTGTGCCAGCGCATATGCTGTCAACAATTATTGCATAGATACTGAGCTCGGTAGCACGGTTATTTGACAGCACCTGCTTGTTTTGCTGTTCTGCTTGGAGCGGCTGAAAGAGACTATCGGTTAAATTAAGCATCAGTACCCCGCAGACCGAAAGTATGGCGCTGTTTGTAAAGCCAAGAACGATACACGATAAAAGAGCGACCATGTAAAAAGCAGCTCCTGTGCGTTTCACTCCGTATTTTCGGGTAATCGCGTCTGAAAACACACCAAGCATGCCTATTAATGTGGCCGCAATATAAACAACCCCAATTTCTGACGCGGACAAGCCGCATTTCTCGTATTGAAGCTGATTCAGAAAAACCGTAATCGTCTGGTTCGTCTGAGTCATTATGGCAACCGCAATCAGGAATACGATGAGTGACTTGTTTTGGACTGTTCGTATAAAAATATTCCGAAATTCACGCAAACAGATACTGTTCTTTTCTTCACTTTTGACCTCGGACAGAAAACACGACAGCATTGCCGCCAGGCCATAACTGATTACCGTGAGAAACGCTGCGGTTCTGTAATTATCACCGACAAAAACAGAAAAAACAAAGGAAGCTGTGATCATTCCAACTGTTCCCAGGCTGTTATATATGCCGAAGATCTTTTGGCTTTCTCCTTGGTTGCAGGAAAGGTAAAGAACACTTGTATCCACACCGGTCAATCCGGCAATCACAATGCTGAGCATTATACGCTCCAGCAAAAAACCCGCAAACCCATCAGCTTTCCAAAACACCAGCTTGGAAACAAAATAAAGGCAACAGCAGAAGCACATTGTTCTTTTGTAACCGATTTTGTCAGCCACAATTCCCCAAGGTATTTCAAACAAAATACACAGCAGATAAGAAATACTCTCGATAAGTGTGATCTGTAAAACCGACACCCCACTCGCCTGGCGATAGAGTGTGGCTATCGGACCATAGAAAACCATGCCCTGCAGCAATGCAATGGCATACATAAGATAGATATTCTTTTTTCCGTTCATAGTATAATCCTTTCTAATTTTAAGCACAACAAAACAGCGCTATGCCATAGCGCTAAAAAAATTGCACCTATCTTAGATTGGATTAAACATAAGATAACCTCGCTTGCAGACTTTTCTGCATTGTAGCATATTTTAAGCAAATGTTCAAGCTTGCTGCGTTGATTATGCTTAAACTTCCGGGTTGTTCAATGAAGTTGAACCTTTTAATGATATATCGCTGACGCGATATGATATACGGCTTACGCCGTATGATATACTTGCTTCGCAAGCATGATATAATATCCGTTCCTCCATATGCCGAAGGCATATATCATCGCACGAAGTGCGATATCATACCGAAGGTATATCACCCGTTCCGGCAGGAACGGATATCATTGTAAAAAACCTCTTTTGTCTGGTAGACAAAAGAGGTTTTTTATATGGCACCCCCGGCGAGACTCGGTTGCATCCGCGCACGGGGATGTGCGCGGGTTAAAGTAGCCACCAGTTTTTGAACTGGTGGCAGCAACAAGCAGTCGGCATGTTGCGATTAAAACTTTCGAGTCTGCCGTTGATGCAAAAACAGAGTCCTTTCGGACTCTGTTTTTTGGCACCCCCGGCGAGACTCGAACTCACT
>JAZSQO010000023.1:0-9763 GCA_045538015.1 Acutalibacteraceae bacterium
CCGGCGGCCAGAAGCAGCGCCTTTCCATCGCCCGTGCCCTTGCCAGAGAAGCGGAAATATACATCTTTGACGACACCTTCTCCGCCCTCGATTACAAAACCGACCGCCAGCTCCGCCGCGCGCTGAAGGAGGAGATGGCCGACTGCACCTGCCTTATAGTCGCCCAGCGCATCGGCACCATCATGGATGCCGACCTCATCCTCGTGCTGGAGGACGGGCGGGTAGTGGGGCAGGGCACCCACAGCCAGCTGCTCGACAGCTGCGCCGCCTACCGCGAGATTGCCCAGAGCCAGCTGAGTGAGGAGGAATTGAAGAATGCCTAGACCCGGACCCGGAATGAACCGCGGTATGCCCGTTGTCGGAGCCAAGGACATGAAAAAGGCTCTTGCCTCCCTCGTGGGCTACTGTAAGAAATACCACACCATCATCCTCATAGCTCTCCTCTGCTCGGCAGTCAGCTCGGTGCTGGCCGTCATCGGCCCCGATTACATCTCCGAGCTCACCGCCGTTATCCAGCGGGGCATCAGCTTTACCGGCGTGAACATCGACATGAAGGAGATCGCCCGGGTGGCGGCCACCCTCATCTGCATCTACGCCGCCAGCATGATACTCCACTACACCCAGACGTATATAATGAATAACGTCTCCTGCAGCGTGGGCAGAACCATGCGCTCGGACATCAGCGCCAAGATCAACCGCATCCCTCTGAGCTACTTCGACAGCCACAAGTTCGGAGATGTCCTCTCCCGGGTGACCAACGACGTGGACAGCATCTCCCAGTCCCTGCACATGAGCATCGGAACGCTGGTGTCGGCGGTCACCACTCTTGTGGGCTGCGTGATAATGATGTTCGTCACCGAATGGCGCATGGCTCTGACGGCCATCGGCGCTTCCCTTGCCGGCTTTGTGGTGATGAGCATGATAATGAGCCGTTCCCAGAAGCACTTCAACGCCCGCCAGCAGAGTCTGGCCGAGGTCAACGGCCATGTGGAGGAATACTACGCCGGCCAGAGCATCGTGCGTGTGTACAACGCCGAGGAAAAGGGCATTGAGGCCTTCCGGCAGAGCAACGAAAAGCTCCGCGCGCACACCTTCAAGGCCGAATTTCTCAGCGGAATGATGATGCCGCTGATGGGCTTTGTGGGCAACTTCGGCTACGTGGCCGTGTGCGTGGTGGGCGCCGCGCTGGCCTTTGACGGCATCATCGGCTTTGAGGTGGTGGTGGCCTTCATGATCTATGTGCGGATGTTCACCTCGCCCCTCAACCAGATAGCTCAGGGCTTTTCCGGCATTCAGGCCGCGGCGGCCGCCAGCGAGCGGGTCACCGAGTTCCTTGAGGAAAAGGAGCTGAGCGACGAGAGCGGCAAGACCGAAACCCTCACCGACGTGAAGGGCGACGTCTCCTTCAGCCGCATCGCCTTCGGCTACACCCCGGAAAAGACCATCATCCACGACTTTTCCATCGACATCAAGGCCGGCCAGAAGGTGGCCATCGTCGGTCCCACCGGCGCCGGCAAAACAACCATCGTCAACCTGCTCATGCGCTTCTATGAGCTTGACCGCGGCTCCATCACCGTGGACGGCACGCCCCTTGCCGACATCACCAGGGAGAATGTCCACGGCATCTTCGGTATGGTTCTGCAGGATACATGGCTCTTTCAGGGCACCGTGCGCGATAACCTGACCTATGGCCGCGACGAGATCACCGACCAGCGGCTGGAGGACATCTGCGCCCAGTGCGGTCTTACCCATTTCATCGACACCCTGCCCCACGGGCTGGACACGGTTCTGGACGACACGGTGACCATCTCCGCCGGCCAGAAGCAGCTGCTGACCATCGCCCGGGCCATGGTGGAGGACGCGCCCATGCTCATCCTCGACGAGGCCACCTCCTCCGTCGATACCCGAACCGAGCTGAAAATACAGAAGGCCATGGATAAGCTGACGGAAAACCGCACCAGCTTTGTCATCGCCCACCGGCTGTCCACCATCCGGGACGCCGACCTCATCATCTATATGCGGGACGGCGACATCCGGGAGACCGGCACCCACGAGCAGCTCATGGCGAAAAACGGAATGTACGCCGAGCTGTACAACAGCCAGTTCGTCAGCGCGACGGCGTGACGGCACGGCAAAAAAGAGCGAAACACAAAGTTTGGCTCAAGCCTTTTCAAAGGCTTGCGGTTTCAAAAGGCAGAGCCTTTTGTCGCTCTCCGCAGAGAGCGAAATTCTCCTTCGGTGGAAATCCGGCGCATCGTGCGCCGGCCGCAGGAGGGTAGCCATAAACAGTCCGGTGGACTGTTTTGGCGTAGGGAACCCTCGGCGGGGGTCCCCTGTATCGTCCGAGAGGACGATAGTCGCCTGCAAGTTCGAACAATGTATCGGTGAACGATAAGAAGTACCAATTTATATGAACAACGGCCAACCGATTCCCGAAAGGACTACCGGCTGGCCGTAATTTTTTATAACATATAGACAAAAACGCCTGATTATGCTATGATTTATGTACGCTTTACGCAAACAAACCAAAGCAAGGAGGCTCATTATGGAACGCAAACGCTGGTACAAGGACATGGTGTTCTATCAGATATGGCCGCGCAGCTTCAAGGACGGAGACGGCGACGGCATGGGCGATCTGTGGGGCGTGCTGGAAAAGCTCGATTATATAAAATCCCTTGGCTGTGACGGCATCTGGTTCTCACCCATATATCCTTCCCCCGGTGCCGACTGCGGCTACGACATCGCCGACTACATGGACATCGCCCCGGAGTTCGGCGGCATGGAGGCCTTCAGACAGGTGCTGGACGGCGTCCACGAGCGGGGCATGAAGCTGCTCATGGATCTTGTGGTCAACCACACCAGCGACGAGCACGAGTGGTTCCAGAAGAGCCGCCGGAGAATAGAGCCCTACACCGATTATTACATCTGGCGCCCGGCCAAGCCAAATGGCAAGCTGCCCAACAACTGGGACAGCAACTTCGTGGGCAAGGCATGGACGTGGGACGAGGTGCGGGGAGAATATTATCTCCATCTCTTCGCCGTCAAGCAGCCCGACCTGAACATGGATAATCCCCTTGTCCGGGAGGAGGTCAAGAAGATACTGCGCTTCTGGCTGGACATGGGCGTGGACGGCTTCCGGGAGGATGTCATCACCTACATCTCCAAGGCCGAAGGGCTGCCCGACGACCATCTTTTCCCCATCTACAAGGGAATGCCCAAGTACAATCACGGCCCCCACATCCACGAATATCTGGCCGAATTCAAGAGCGATGTCCTCGACCACTACGACTGCTTCACCCTTGCCGAAGCGCCGCTGGTGTGGCCCAAGCGGGCGCTGAAATACATCGACGAGCAGAAGGGACAGCTGGACATGATGATCCAGTTCCAGTGCCAGACCGCCGACTGCCTCTTTACCGATTATCTGCCCACGAAATTCTCCCTGCGCAAGATGAAGCGGGCTTTTTCCGCATGGCAGTACAAGCTTGAGGGCAAGGCGTGGAATATGCTCTACATTGAGAATCACGACCATCCACGCATAATCTCCCGCTACGGCAGCGAGGACTTCCGGGAGGAGAGCGGCAAGACGCTGGCGGCCATGTACCTTTTCCAGAAGGGCACGCCCTTTCTCTATCAGGGTCAGGAGATAGGTATGCTCAACTGGCGCCCGGAGTCGGCGGATATGTACGAGGATGTGCAGACCCGCTACAACTACGAGCACAGCAATCTGAAAAAATCTCCCGAGGCGCGGCTGAAAAAGATGTGGCGCTCCTCCAGAGACTCCGCCCGCACGCCCGTGCAGTGGGACGACAGCGAAAACGCCGGCTTCACCACCGGCAAGCCCTGGTTCTATGTCAACGAAAACTACCGGGAGATCAATGTGGCCGCTCAGGAGAGCGATCCCGATTCCCTGCTAAACTTCTACCGCAAGGCCATCGCCCTGCGCAAGTCCCTCGAGGTGGTGCGCCTTGGCAGCTACCGTGAGCACTTCCGCGCAAGCTCCAAGCTGTATGTCTACAGCCGGAAAATGAAGGGCCAGAAGCTGCTGGTGGTGTGCTCCTTCACCGGGAAAAATACAAAGCTGAGGATCCCCGCCGGCTTCAATCTCAAGAAGGCAAAGCTCATCCTCCAGAACTACGCCGACACCGACCTGAGGACGCTCAAGCCCTACGAGACGAGGGTGTATCTGTGGGAGTAACTTTCGGCGGATAATGTGACAAACAACCGGGAGCCGGTGCTGTTATCAACCACAGCACCGGCTCCCTTATTTGTGTCTTATTATATCTTATTTTATCTCAAGCACCGAAAAATCAAAGGTGCCGGCCAGCGCCTCGAGATCGGAGAAGGTCATGCCCATACCGGTTCCGCCCATGACATTGACGCACACAAAGCAGGAATCAAATTCCGTGATAAGCACCGACTTATACTCGGACATTGCCGCGGCGAGCTCAACGCCGGAATCGGTCACGATCGTCTGCTCCTGATAGTCGGCGATATTCCCGATGTTGAGGAAAATCGGGTCGAACACGCCCTTTGCGGAGCGGCTGAACTGATAATCCACCGACAGACGGCCGGCGGGCGCGTCAAATATTCCGTCATATCTGAATGTGCCGTCGTCATACATATATCCGGCTGATACGGTGTTGTACGCGCTGTCGGAAAACTCCGTATAGTCGTTGACAACAAACTCGCCCACCGCCGCGATCAGGTCTTCGTACAGCACGGTTTCAAAGCCGCTGTGGAGGGATAAGCCGTATTTCGCGGTGATCTCGTCGATCTTGTCCGCCATCTCCTGAGAGTATGCTCCGCACTGCTCGTACTTTGTCTCAACGGGAATCGCGCCGTTGCCCAACGCGGCAAGTATCGAGCCGTCGGGGTCGTAGCTCTCCGTAAATGCCTTCCACTCCGCGGCAGCCATATACTCCCTGCTGCCGGTGAAGCCGGAAAGGGTCATCTCGGTTACGATATCGGTGTCGGATGCAGAGGCGGGGCTGTCCACAAGGGCGTCTCTCAGGCCGAACAGCCTTGTGGCAAAAGCGGTGGTGGCAAGAGCTGTGAGAAAACACGCCGCGGCCACGAGCGTGATGACCTTTTTGCTGAATCTTCTTTTGTTTTTCATTGTCCTTTCGTCCTCGCTGCTTTCTATGATCTTATCATCAATGAATTCAATGGCACCAAACAAATCGTTTCTATTCATCAAAATATCCCTCCTTGGAAAGGTGTTCTCTTAACCGTTTGCGAATCCGGCTGAGTGTCACATTCACGGAGTTTTCGCTCATATCATAGCGCTGGGCTATCACTTTTATCGGTTCAGAAAAGAAATATCTTCTGACAAACAGATTGCGCTCGCGCTCCGGCAGAAAAACGACAAACTGATTGACGACCCGGCCAAGCTCATTTGCGCTGACCTGACCCTCCACGTCCGACTCGGACACGATACATTCGGCCAGCTCTTCAAGCACGAGGGGCATATCGCCTCCGCCGCGCTTTTGGGTCTTTGCCGCTTTATACCGGTCAAAGGACAGGTGGCGGGTGATCTTTGCGAAAAACACTTTAAGTATGGCCGGTCTGGCGGGCGGTATGGCGTTCCACGCCCTGAGCCAGGTGTCATTCACGCATTCCTCGGAATCCTGAGTGTTATCCAGGATACCGTTCGCGATCGTAAAACAGTATGAGCCGTATTTTTCCATCGAAGCGGAGATTGCGTTGGTGTTCTTGTTCCAGTAGAGCTCTATGATCTGGGAATCGTTCATTGCGAGCCTCCTTTCAGGCGGTCAAAGGATCCTTCGTCCTATAAGACGATAAACAGAGGAAAAACTTACACAGAAAATTTCCGCCGAAAAAAAGGGCGGACGGTTCCGTCCCCGAAGCCGCCCCTTTCTTTAGGCAACACCGCACAATTCCCGTTTTAGAACTTAAGCACGATCTTGCTTGCATCTTTTCCGCCATACTTTACAAAAATGCTCGCCAATACATAGAGTATTGCCTCCGCTTTTTGTTGCGTCTGACGAAAAATCTGACTGCGCAATATCGCACTTAGAATTATGCGGTATTGCCTAAAATTCCCCGGAGGAAAAAGCAAAAATGAAAATCGCTGTTATCAACGGCAGTCCCAAAGGCGACTACAGCATCACCCTGCAGACTGTTCATTATCTTGAGCGCAAATATCCCGACCACAGCTTTGCCGTTCTCAACGCCGGCCAGCGGATACGCGGCCTTGAAAAGGACTTTTCCGAGGCGAGGGCTTTGCTTGAAGGCTCCGACGCGGTGCTGTTCTCCTACCCCGTTTACACCTTCCTCGCGCCCTCTCAGCTGCACCGCTTTATCGAGCTGGTCAAGGCAAGGGGCGTTGACCTGAGCGGAAAATACGCCACCCAGATCTCCACCTCCAAGCATTTCTACGACATCACCGCCCACCGCTACATAGAAGAAAACTGTCTGGACATGGGCATGAAATACATCCGCGGCCTCTCGGCCGACATGGAGGATCTGCTCACCGACAAGGGCAAGACCGAAGCGGAAAAGTTCTTTGACCGCTTCCTCTGGTCGGCAGGCGAGGGAATATTCGAGGAGGCTCCTCAGGCAAAGCCGGACTATACTCCCGTCGCCGCTACTCTGCCCGCCTCATCAAGCGGAGAAAAGAAGGAAGACAAGGACATCGTCATCATCACCGACAGCACCGACCCGGCCTCCAATCTCGACGCCATGGTCGCCCGGTTCCGGGAGGTGTTCCCCTACAGGACCCGTGTGGTCAACATTTCCGAATATCCCCTTGCCGGAGGATGCCTCGGCTGCTTCCGCTGCGCCGTTTCGGAAAAGTGCGTCTACAAGGATGGCTTTGACACCTTCCTGAGAGAGAACATCCAGACCGCCGACGCCATCGTCTACGCCTTCACCCTGACCGACCACTCCATGGGCTCCCGGTTCAAGATGTACGACGACCGCAACTTCTGCAACGGCCACCGCACCGTCACCGTGGGTATGCCGGTGGGCTATATTGTCAGCGGCGATTATCCCTCGGAGGAGAATGTGCGCACGGTGGTCGAAGCCCGGAGCGAGACCGGCGGCAACTTCCTCGCCGGCGTGGCCTGCGACTGCCGGGACACCGACCGGCAGGTGGATACCCTTGCCCGGAGCCTGACCTTCGCCCTTGAGACCGGGCACACCGCGCCGCAGAATTTCTGGGGCGTGGGCGGAATGAAGATTTTCCGCGACCTTATCTACAAGATGCGCGGCATGATGCGTGCCGACCACAAGTTCTACAAAAAGCAGGGCATTTACGACTTCCCTCAGAAGGAGCGGATGTCCTCGTGGAAGATGTATCTGGTGGGCGCGCTGCTGGCCAACGAGAAGGTCGTTGCCAAAATGGGCAGCAGGATGAACGAGGGAATGCTGGCTCCCTACAAGAAAATGTTCGCCCGCATGGACAAGGCGGCGAAGAAGGCCGGCAAAAACAAATAACAATATGCAGCAAGGGCTGCCGCGTTGCTTGCGCGGCAGCCCTTGCGTCTGCGGTCGATATATAAATTTACTCAGCCCATCTCCACTGGGTTATCATCGGGCCCGAGCAGGTGAGCACCACACGGTCGCCCTCGCTGAGCAGGAGCAGATCCTCGTGGGCGGAAACTCTGGCCTTGTAGATGTTGTCCTCGATGTCGATGAGGTAGATGTAAGTGTTGCCGTCGATGACGATGTCTCTTACGGAGGCGATGGTCACGGTGACCTCGGCCGATTCTCCCTCGGACACCTCGGCGCCGCTGATGCCCAGCATGGCCTTGTAGCCGGAGATGCACTCGCTCTGGGTGGCGGCGGTGGTCACGAGGTTATACTGCTCCACATTGACGGCGGCGTACAGCTTGACCAGTCCGCCGGAGTCCTTGAGCACCATGATGTAGGTGGGATGGCCGTCCACATTTATCAGCGAGGGGAAGGAAGCCTGATAGCCCTTTTCCTGAACCTCGCCCTCGGCGGCCATCATGGCCGACTTCTCGTCGGCACCGGCGATGGGATAGTATCGGCTCTCACCGGTGCGCTCGTTGGCCAGCAGGAAGCCGATGTTGGAGCTGTCGCCGTTGACGGAGGTTATGCCGGTGTATATCCAGATGTCGCCGTCCTTGGCCACATAGCCGTAGTCGGAGCCGGCGGAGTAATCCTCGTCGTCCTCGCTGCCGTAGTAGGTCGTGACCTGCTTGCAGTCCTTCTTGGCAAAGAGGCTGTTGAAGAAGCCGTTGCTGTAAAGACCCAGCCAGTTATACTGCTCGCAGATGAGGTCGCCGTCGAACACCACATCCACCCAGCGGGGAATGTCGGCAAGAGCATACCGGGTGGTCTCGCCGGTGACCGGGTCGAGCACGATGCAGCCGCTGACCGTTCTGCCGCCGAAGAGGCCGACGGTCTTTTCCACGATCGAGGCGACGTAGTAGGGCTTGCCGCTCTCGTCGATCTCGAAGTGGAGGTTTTCCAGAATAAGAGTGGGATGCTTGAGCCAGAGGTGTCTGGCCGCGTTCTCAAAGAACCACGCCGAGGGGACATATTTCATTCCCTCCGACCGCTCGAAGGAGGCCGACATGGACACCGGGTCAACGGAGACATAGCCCTTGATTCCCTCGTCCTTGTTGCTCAGCCACTTGAAGAAGCCGGCGTATTCCAGCGCCGCCACCTTTACGGGCTTTCCGTTGAAGTCGATCTGGGTGTAATCATAGGAGACATTGAACTGGCTGACCACATCGGACAGGGCGCCGATCTCGCGGTCGCCCAGCTTGCGGGCGGAGGCGGTGTCCATCAGGGCGATGGAGTCGGTGTCCACGGTCTCGGCAAGGTCGGAGGCAAAGTCGCTGGTGCTGACTGTGAGTATATCCGCGTACTTGCCGGCGTTGAACATGGTACCGCCGAAAATTCCGCCGAGGGCGGCGATTATGAGAATGGCCGCCGGGACAATAAAGCCCTTGGCGGAGCCTTCGCCTCTTCTTCCGCAGCCGATGACGATGGTCTTGGCCGTGGCGCTCCACTCAAGGTCGGCACCCACTCTGACCAGCAGCTCCACGCACACATAGGCAAGGGAGGCAAAGGCGGCCAGCACCCACAGTCCGGGCGTGTGGATGTTCAGGGGAACGCAGATGCCGAAAAAGCCGATGGCCAGCACCACAAGCGCCGCCGCGGCACCGAAGACATGGGAAAGATAAGGGGCATTCTTTTTCATAGCGGGTCTCCTTTGAAATCTGAGGTTGGGAATATTATATTGCTTTTCTCATGGATTTTCAACAACGGTTTTGCCTCGGAGGGCGAGGTGTGGTATAATGGCGGCGGCCGGGCGGCGATCCACCCGCACCGGGCAAAATAATTTTCAGGAGGCGAGGAAGATGTTTCCGGACACCCTCGACGGCGCTCAGGTGCTGTATCATACCCCGGAGGACGATTTCGGACAGATAATGTGGGACAGCGGAGAGCCGGCCTTTTCCATCCGCTATCTTGCCATATGCCGTTATCCCGGCTCCGACAGCTTTTACCTTTTCAGCTGTGACCACCGGTTTGAGGTGGAAGGCGATTCGATGTGGAGCAGTATCGAGGAGTGCATGGGCGTGGCCGAGGCATCTCACGGCGGCCGGATAATCTGGATAGAGAAGTAAAGGCAATACCGCATAATTCTAAGTGCGATATTGCGCAGTCAGATTTTTCGTCAGACGCAACAAAAAGCGGAGGCAATACTCTATGTATTGGCGAGCATTTTTGTAAAGTATGGCGGAAAAGATGCAAGCAAGATCGTGCT
>JAZSQO010000162.1:0-25621 GCA_045538015.1 Acutalibacteraceae bacterium
GCAGAGCGGTGACAAAGCCGCCCAGCATACCGGCCCACGCGCCCGCCTTGTTGAGTCCGCGCCAGTAGAGGGCGATGGCGTAGGGAGCAAGGAAGGAGCCGGAGATGATGCCCCAGGAGTAGCTCATCATGTCGAGGATGAGGGTGTCGGAATTGGCGATAACGTAGCTGACCACGACGAAGACGATGCACAGCACCTTGGTGATGGCTGCCTGAGTGGTCTTGGAAAGCTCTTTCTTGGAATTATCCGCGATGACATCCATGGTAAGGGTGGAGCAGGCGGTAAGAGTAATGGCGGAAAGGGTGGAAACGGAAGCGGAGATGAGTAGCATCAGTATGACACCCAGCAGGATGTCGGGCAGCTTGGCTGCGACCAGTATATGGGGAACGACATAGTCCACGCCGCCCTCGGGCAGCTTATCAAGGAACACGTGGCCGAGAGAACCGACAAAGTAGCCGCCCACACCGATAAGGATGCTGAAGATGGTGCAGATGATGGTACCGGTTCTGACTTCCTTCTTATCCTTGATGCCGTAGTACTTGTGGATCATCTGAGGCAGACCCCAGGTACCGAAGCTGGTCATGAGCACGGTGCCCCACAGGGCGATGTGGCTCTTGGGAGTGAGGTTGAGGGCTGCGGTCTCGGCGGCGAGGCTCTCCATGCCGGCCTTCAGTCCGCCCATGGCGTCGCTGCGGATGACAAAGAAGATCATCAGAGCAACACCGACCATCATGATAAGTCCCTGAACGCCGTCAGCCTTGAGTGCGCCAACGTAGCCGGAGAGCACGATGATAAGAGCGGAAGCAACGGCGATGATGATCATGCACACATTCTCGGGGATGCCGAGCAGGACGGAGCAGACGCTGGTCAGTCCCTTGTAAACGCTGGCGGAATAGGGAACGAGGAACACGAAAATGACCAGAGCGCAGAACAGCTTCATGGCCTTGGACTGATAGCGGGCATCGAAGAACTGGGGCATGGACTTGATCTTGAGACGGCGGGTGGTCTCGCGGGTGCGATTGGCCAGCACGATCCATGCAAGCAGTGAGCCGAAGATGGCGTTGCCGATGCCGGGCAGCACGGCCCATGCGCCGAAGCCCCAGCCGGTCTTGCCGGCGTAGCCGATGAACATAACGGCAGAGAAATAGGCGGTGCCGTAGGACAGAGCCGAAAGCCAGCCCTTGGAGTTACGTGAGCCGACGGTGAATTCGGTCATGTTCTTGGAACGGCTGTGGTTGATAATTCCGATGACGAGCATGAACACCGCATAGGCAGCGATGACCAGCCACAGGGTCATTTCCTTTGTCATAAGTGTTTACCTCCGTACGCTTTAACACTTTTATGCTTTTATGCTTTTGTGCATAAAAGTGATTGATGATGTTATAATACACGATAAACCGTCGCTTGTCAACCATGAATATTCTTTTGGGTCGGAATAACTTGCAGGGACGAACAACTTGGCACGGTATTTTTAACGCAAAGGGATTGTAACCGGGCAGATAATATGGTAAAATGCAATAAATGCGTCCCTCTGCACGGAACGACACGGGTACGGACCGCGATAATAACGATTACGGAGGAACACTTTATGGATCGCAAAATTGTGGATAAGGCAAAGCAGCTGGCCGCAAAGCTCACCGACGAGCAGAAGGCACGGCTGCTGTCCGGTGTGGATTTCTGGCATCTTTACAGCAACAAAGAGATCGGCATTCCCGAGATCATGCTCAGCGACGGCCCTCACGGTCTGCGTCAGATGGTGGAACGCACCGGCGATGACGTGGTCAACGGCACTGTCAAGAGCACCTGCTTCCCTGCGGGAGGCACCACCGCATGTTCCTTTGACCCGGAGCTGATGGCCCGGGTGGGCAAGGCTATCGGCGAGGAGGCCCGCAAGCAGGGCGTCAATGTAGTCCTCGGCCCGGCGGTCAACCACAAGCGCAGTCCTCTGTGCGGCCGCAATTTTGAATATGTATCCGAGGATCCCTGCGTCACCGGCGAGCTGGCCGCCGCCATCATCGACGGCATCCAGAGCTGCGGCGTGGGCACCTCCATCAAGCACTTTGCCTGCAACTCTCAGGAGAAGGCCCGCTTCATCTCCGACAGCATCGTGGACGAGCGCGCCATGCGTGAGATATACCTGCGCGGCTTTGAGACCGCCATCAAAAAGAGCCATCCCTGGACCATCATGGCTGCCTATAATAAGGTAAACGGCACCCACAGCACCGAGAACAAAAAGCTCATGACCGACATCGCCCGGGAGGAATGGGGCTTTGACGGCCTCATCATGACCGACTGGGGCGCCATGGACAACGTGGCTGAAAGCTACAAGGCCGGCCTTGATCTGGAAATGCCCGGCAGCGACAGCGGCACCGACCGCGTCATCCTCAACTGCCTTGCCGACGGCTCCCTGCCCAGAGAATCCTTTGAGCGAGCGGCTCAGACCGTCCTCGAGCTGATCTTCCGCTCTCAGGAGGGCGAGCAGAGCGAATACACCTGCGACATGGAGCGGCATTTCGACATCGCCCGTCAGGCCACCGAGCAGAGTGCCGTTCTGCTCAAGAACGACGGCATCCTGCCCTTCACCGGCGGCAGCGTGGCGGTCATCGGCAGCATGGCCAAGCGTCCCCGCTATCAGGGCGGCGGCAGCAGCCACATCAATCCCATAATTCTGGATAATCCCTGCGAGGCCTTCGACAAGGCCGGCATCAAATACGACTACGCCGACGGTTACGCCGACGAGGAGCTTGTTCCCAACAAGAAGCGCATCAAAGAAGCCGTCAAGGCCGCCAAGGGCAAGGATATCGTGTTCATCTTCGCAGGCCTGCCCGCCAGCATCGAATCCGAGGGCTACGACCGTGATGACCTCGATATGCCCCAGAGCCACATAAAGCTCATCGAGGAGGTCGCCGCCGTCAATCCCAACGTGGTGGTGGTGCTCAGCTGCGGCAGCCCCGTTGCCATGCCGTGGCTGGACAAGGCCAAGGCCGTGCTGCTCATGTATCTGGGCGGCTGTCAGATGGGCGCCGCGGCGGTCAATCTGCTCACCGGCAAGGTCAACCCCAGCGGCAAGCTGGCCGAGACCTTCCCTCTGGCCATCGAGGACACTCCCTGCCACGGCTGGTTCGCCAACGACCGCTTCTTTGTGGAATACAGAGAGAGCATCTTCACCGGCTACCGCTACTACGACACCGCCGGCAAGAAGGTTCTGTTCCCCTTCGGCAGCGGCCTTTCCTACACCACCTTTGAATACTCCGATATTTCCATAGACAAGACCCGGATGGGCGAGGGCGACACCGCCAAGGTGACCGTCACCGTCACCAACACCGGCTCCGTGGCCGGCAAGGAGACCGTCATGCTCTTCGCCGCAAAGGGAGAATCAAAATTCTTCCGCCCGAAGAAGGAGCTCAAGGCCTTTGCCAAGGTGGAGCTGCAGCCGGGCGAGAGCAAGCCGGTGGAGCTGGAGATCACCGCCGACAGTCTGGCTGTCTATAACACCGAGACCGCCTCGTGGTACGCCGAGCCGGGTGACTATCAGCTCATCGCCGCGCCCAACGCCGCCGCCGAGGGTCTGAGCGTGACCCTGACCCTGACCACCGCCGAGCAGCCCGTGGCCGACCTGACCGAAAGCGCCGCCTGCTACTACAGCGTGGCCTCCGCTCCCCTCAAGCCTGAGGACAGCCAGTTCGCCGCCCTGCCGGGCGTCACCCTGCCCGACCGCGCCGCCAAGCGCCCGGTCAACGCCGATTCGCCCATGTCCGCTCTGGCCGACACCTTCGTGGGCGGCATCGTCTTCCGCGCCGCAAAGAAGCGCGCCGCCAAGGGCTTTGACCCCAACATGGACATCGACCGCATGATGGAGGCCTCCATCTGCGATATGCCCATCCGCGCCGCCACCATGTCCAGCATGACCCGAGATCAGGCCGACGGCCTCGTACTCATCGCACAGGGCAAGCCCTTCAAGGGTCTGCGCAAGCTGGCAAAGAAGAGAAAGTAAGAAAAGCGAAAATGATATGCCGCCCGGGGTGTCTGAGGATGCTCCGGGCGTTCTGCCTTGTTGCAAATCAAGAAAAACTGTGGTACCATACAGAAAACCAACCAAGCATAACGTGTTACGGAGGCGAGCGAATATGGCAAACAGAAACGGAAAAATCCGCCTGCGGGCGATTCTGGCCGCAGTGCTGACGCTGGCGACAGTGATGTGCGGCGCTCTGACGGCGTGCGGCCCGAATACGGAGGGAGACCATGCCCTCGACAAGGCTTACAGCTTTAAGCGGGCGGAGGGCGGTTTTGAGATCACCTATTATACCGGAACCGCCAACACGCTGACCCTGCCGTCGGAATACAGCGGAGAACCGGTGGTGAGCATCGGCGAGCGCGCCTTTCTGGGATGTACGAGCCTGACTTCCATAACCATCCCTGACAGCGTTACGAGCATTGGCGACCACGCGTTCCGGGACTGCACAAGCCTGACTTCCGTAACCATACCCGACAGCGTGACCACCATTGGCGGCTCCGCCTTTTTCGGCTGCTCGGCTCTGACCTCCGTCACTATTCCAAACAGTGTGACCGACATCGGCTCCTTCGCCTTTTCCGGGTGCTCGAGCCTGACCTCCGTAACTATCCCGGACGGCCTGACGAGCATTTCCCAATGGGCGTTCAGGGAATGCTCGAATCTGACCTCTGTGACCATCCCCGACAGCGTGACAAGCATTGAAACCGGCGCGTTCTGTTACTGCGACAACCTGACCGGGATAACCATTCCCGAAAGCGTGACGAAAATCGGCAGCGACGCATTCTACGGCTGCACCATAACCGTCTACGCTCCATGTTATCCATCCTACTACGGCTACGAACCCGATGAAGGTGTCACCTGGGTCGTAGAATAACCTCACAACCTCACCCGCCCGGAGCACCCACCGCTCCGGGCGGTTTTATGTATTGCAACGAAAACAAAGCTGTGGTATCATATAAACGAAATTCTGTGTATTGGAGGAGAACCGAAATGGCGGCAAAATTCCCTGCATACAACGGCAATGGAAAATTCGTTTTCGTAAGCTACGCCCACAAGGACAGCGACAAGGTGTATCCTATCATCAGTGCCCTGAATGAAATGGGCTATAACATCTGGTACGACGAGGGCATTCCGCTGGTGGTGGACTATGCTGAAACTCTTTATTATAGGATAAGAGACTGCGCTGCGGTGCTGCTGTTCGTATCCGAATGGTCGGTCAAGTCGAAAGATGTGGATAAAGAGATTCGTAATGCTTTGAGTTTCGATAAAAAGGTAGTGCGTGTCAATATCGACGATTCTTCGCTGCCCGCTGCGTGGGGATATCATCTGCCGTCCAGTACCCAGTATATATCCATCAATGCCGAACCCAGCGAGTTTTACGGCAAGCTGTGTCAGGCCATCGCCGAGTGCCGCGACCCGCAGAAGCCGGCCGATCGCAAGCCGCAGGAAACTCCGGCACCTGCACCTGCTCCAGAGGACGATTATGTGGAACGCTTCCCCATGGAGAATCTGCCACCCATGGTTGAGGCTCCGGAAAGCTCCACCGACAAGTACTCGGACAGCGACTTCATCTCCGACCTGCGCTACCTTGGCAACTTTGAAGATTACGCCAAGCGCAGAGCCTCGCGAGTAAAGGTCAAGGTCGCTCCCACTCCCACGCCGAAAAAGGCTGAGAAGAGGGCCGGAATAGGGAAGAATGGGAAAATTATTGCCGCAGTGCTTGCCGTGGTGCTGATTATCGGCGCGGTGGCTGGCGGTATTGCTATAGCCAACCGCAAGCCGACAGATGGCCCCACCATGGATGAGCGCCAGGAGGCGATAGAGAGCATGGCGGATGACCTGCGGGAGCAGGAAGACAGCCGCGCTCTGGATGAGATTTATGATTTTGCGCCGGTGGAGGGCGGATATGAAATTAAGGATTACAAAGGAGATGCCAAGGAGCTGACACTGCCGTCGGAGTACAATGGAGAACCGGTGGTTGCCATTGATGGATGGGCTTTTTACGACTGCACAAGCCTGACATCCATAACCATTCCCGACAGCGTGACAAGTATTGGCAGCTACGTGTTTTCTGGCTGCACAAGCCTGACCTCCATAACCATCCCCGACGGCGTGAAGAGCATTGGCGTCGAAGCGTTTTCCGGCTGCACAAATCTGACCTCCATAACCATCCCCGACAGCGTGACGAGTATTGGAAGCAGCGCGTTTCTGAACTGCTCAAACCTGACCTCCATAACCATCCCCGACAGCGTGACGAGCATTGGTTACTCTGCGTTTGCCGGCTGCGAAAGTCTGACTTCCATAACCATTCCTGACAGCGTGGAGAGAATTGGCAGCAATGCTTTTTCCGACTGCACAAGCCTGACCTCCATAACCATCCCCGACAGCGTGACGAGCATTGGAGGCTTCGCATTCTACGGCTGCACAAGTCTAACCTCCATAACCATCCCCGACAGCGTGACGAGCATTGGAGGCTTCGCATTCTACGGCTGCATCATAACCGTCCGCGCTCCCCACGTCCCCTCCTACTACGGCTACTATCCCAACGGCGGCGTCACCTGGGTCATCGAATAACCCAACATTCCAAAACCAACCAAACCCGCCCGGAGCACCCACCGCTCCGGGCATTTCCATTACCTCCCGCTCCCATATTGACAACCTCACCCTCCCATGCTAAAATATGAACAAATCATTAACAATAGGAGGCGCCACCATGACTGACAAATCCACCCTCGAAAACAACAGCACCCTCGAAACAGCCGAACAGCCCGTTTCCGTGTGGAAGAGCATCGCCTCGGCGGTGGGAAATGTATTCCGCAGTCTGTGGCTGATGGTGCTCTTTGGGACGGCGTGTCTGGCCTTCATGCTGGGCGCGGCGGAGATAATCCGGCAGTTTGGCGGAGACGCCGCGGAGGTGTCCGACGGGTTCTGGCTGCTCCTTTTTACCGTGACAGCTGTGGGTCTGATAACGGGAATATGTATATACTTCGGCAAGAAACCGAATGGAAAAGAACGGGGAAGAAAACTGACAAGGGCAGTGGGCAGTGCGGCTGTCGCGGAATACCTCATGCTCGCCTTGTCTCTGCTTGTCCAGGATACCCCACTGTGGGACTACGCCATCGGCTACAATCTGAGCATGGTTCTGCTGGCGCTGGTGCCCGTGGCCGGCATCGTGGCGGGAGTAATTTCGTGGATGCGATACGGCCGGGAGAAAGAGATGTCCAAATCCGCGCGTGTCGCCCGCAAGGTGGTGGGAATAATCGCGGCTGTGCTCGCCGCGGCGCAGGCTCTGGTGCTTCTCTTCGCGATTATATGGCCGTACGTTATAGGCCGTCCGTTATACATTGAATAAAACGCGCACACGCTTCAGCGACCGCTCCGGATGGCCGGGGCGGTCGTTTTTTGGATTTTTTTATGAGCTTGCGAAATTTACAGTTGCAATCTCTGCTTTAAAGTGATAAAATTACCCTCAACAGCGAAATAATGGCTATTTTGTTGTAATTCATCGCCCAGTGTGATATACTGAATCATCAACCAAAGCGAAAGGCACGGTATTATAAATGAAAAAGCTGTTTTTAGGCAACGAAGCGGTGGCTCGCGGTCTTTACGAGGCCGGAGTGCGCGTGGTGTCCAGCTATCCCGGCACACCCAGCACCGAGATCACCGAATACGCCGCTACCTATGACGATATCTATGCCGAGTGGGCACCCAACGAGAAGGTGGCCGCCGAGGTGGCCATCGGAGCCTCTCTGGGCGGAGCCCGCTCCTTCTGCGGCATGAAGCATGTCGGTCTGAACGTGGCCGCCGACCCGGTGTTCACCGCCAGCTACACCGGCGTCAATGCCGGTCTGGTCATCGGCGTGGCCGACGATCCCGGTATGCACTCCAGCCAGAACGAGCAGGACAGCCGCCATCACGCCATCGCCTCCAAGATAATGATGCTGGAGCCCTCCGATTCCGCCGAGGCTCTGGAGTTTACAAAGAAGGCCTATGAGCTGAGCGAGAAGTTCAACACTCCCGTCATGCTCAGAATGTGCACCCGCGTGGCCCACAGCCGCTCCATCGTGGAGACCGGCGAGCGCTCCGGCGACGAGCTGAAGGGCTACGAGAAGGATCCCGCCGCCCATGTCATGCTGCCCGCCTTTGCCCGGGGCAAGCACGTGATCGTCGAGCAGCGCACCCTTGAGCAGATCGAGTACGCCGAGGACTGCCAGCTCAACCGGGTCGAAATGAATTCCGACGAGATCGGCGTCATCGCCGCCGGTATCTCTTACTGCTACGCAAAAGAGGCGCTGGGCGACAAGGCCAGCTACCTCAAGCTGGGCATCGTCAATCCCCTGCCCACCAAGCTCATCAAGGACTTTGCCGCCAAGGTAAAGAAGCTGTATGTCATCGAGGAGCTTGATCCCATCATCGAAAACCACTGCAGAGCCATGGGCGTCGAGGTCATCGGCAAGGATCTGTTCCCCATGTGCGGCGAGTTCTCCCAGAGCCTCGTGAAGAAGCTGGTTCTGGGCGAGGAGGCCGTTTCCGTCAGGCTGGAGGATGAGATCCCCGCCCGTCCTCCCGCAATGTGCAGCGGCTGCCCCCACAGAGGTGTTTTCTACACCCTCAAGAAGCTCAAGCTGACCGTGTCCGGCGACATCGGCTGCTACACCCTCGGCGCCGCCGCTCCTCTGGGAGCCATGGACTGGTGCGTGTGCATGGGTGCCTCGGTGTCCGCCCTCCACGGCTTCAATAAGGCTCGCGGAGCCGAGAGCGAGTGCAAGTCGGTCGCCGTCATCGGTGACTCCACCTTCATGCACTCGGGCGTAAATTCCCTTGTGGACATCGCCTACAACCGCTCCGCCTCCGTTGTCATCATCCTCGACAACTCCATCACCGGCATGACCGGCCACCAGCAGAATCCCACCACCGGCGTCACCCTCAAGGGCGACATCACCGCCGCTGTGTCTCTGGAGAAGCTGTGCGAGGCCATCGGCATCACCCGCGTCAGGGTGGTCGATCCCTACGATCTTGCTGCTCTGGAAGCCACCATCAAGGAGGAGCTGGCCAGCGACCAGCCCTCTGTTATCATCAGCCGCCGTCCCTGCGTGCTGCTCAAGAGCGTCAAGGCCAAGCCTCCGGTGAAGGTCAACGCCGACAAGTGCGTGGGCTGCAAGGTGTGCATGGGCATGGGATGCCCCTCCATCAGCATCCGCGACGGCAAGGCTGCCATCGACAATACCCTCTGCGTCGGCTGCGGCGTGTGTACCCAGCTGTGCAGACTTAACGCCATAGAGAAAGGAGAATGATCCGCGATGAGTGTTAAAAGCATACTTATTGTAGGCGTGGGCGGTCAGGGTACCCTGCTGGCCTCCAAGCTGCTGGGCGCCGCTCTCGTGGCCAAGGGCCTCGATGTCAAGGTCAGCGAGGTTCACGGCATGAGCCAGCGCGGCGGCTCGGTCATCACCTATGTGCGCTACGGCGAGAACGGCGAAAAGGTCGCCTCGCCCATCATCGACGCCGGCGAGGCCGATGTCATTCTTTCCTTCGAGCAGCTTGAGGCTGCCCGCTATCTGTCCTACCTCAAGGAGGGCGGTACTATCGTCACCAATACCCAGCGCATCGATCCCATGCCGGTCATCACCGGCGCGGCGGTCTATCCCGAGGCCATCACCGACAAGCTGACTGCCAAGGGCGCCAAGGTCATCGCCGTGGACGCTCTGTCCCTCGCCGAGGAGGCAGGCAGCGTCAAGGCGGTCAATGTGGTGCTGCTGGGCGTGCTGTCCAAGCACCTCGATATCGAAGAATCGGTGTGGGACGAGGTCATCGAGACCGGCGTTCCCGCCCGCTTCAAGGAACTCAACCAGAAAGCCTTCGCCCTCGGGCGCAAGGCTTCGGAGTAGTCTTCTTTAGATGATTCAGGTCTTCAATCCGCTCTTTTGATGTGTCGTTGAAGACCGGTGACCCGTTCGCGCGGGCTTCAGACACATCGCCACAAAATTTCCTGAATAAAGGAGCGAATTGAAAATGAGCAAGTATTATCAGCCGGAGATCGAGACCGCGTCGCGGGAGCAGATCCGCCAGTGGCAGGACGAGCGCCTTGTGCAGCAGGTGCGCCATGTTTGGGACAACGTGCCCTACTACCGCGCCAAGATGGAAGAAAAGGGCGTCACTCCCGACGACATCAAGAGCGTTGACGACCTGCACAAGCTCCCCTTCCTGACCAAGGCCGACCTGCGCGAGGCCTATCCCTACGGCCTGATGGGCGTTCCCGTTGAGGAATGTGTCCGCATCCAGTCCACCTCCGGCACCACCGGCAAGCGCGTGGTGGCCTTCTACACCCAGGGCGACATCGACCTGTGGGAGGATTGCTGCGCCCGCGCCATCGTGGCCGTCGGCGGCACCAAGGAGGATGTGTGCCATGTTTCCTATGGCTACGGCCTGTTCACCGGCGGCGCCGGCCTCCACGGCGGCTCCCACAAGGTGGGCTGCCTGACTCTGCCCATGTCCTCGGGCAACACCGACCGTCAGCTGCAGTTCATGGAGGATCTTGGCTCCACCATCATCTGCTGCACTCCCTCCTATGCCGCTTATCTGGCCGAGTCCATTCACGAGCGCGGCCTGCAGGACAAGATCCACCTCAAGGCCGGCATCTTCGGCGCCGAGGCATGGAGCGAGAATATGCGCCGTGACATCGAGCAGAAGCTGGGTCTCAAGGCCTATGACATCTACGGACTGACCGAGATATCCGGCCCCGGTGTTTCCTTCGAGTGCGAGGCTCAGACCGGAATGCACATCAACGAGGACCACTTCATCGCCGAGATCATCGATCCCGACACCGGCGAAGTCCTGCCCGAAGGCACCAAGGGCGAGCTGGTATTCACCTGCATCACCAAAAAAGCCTTCCCTCTGCTCCGCTACCGCACCCGTGACATCTGCGTGCTGACCCGGGAGCCGTGCCCCTGCGGACGTACCCACGTCAAGATGTCCAAGCCCATGGGCCGCAGCGATGATATGCTCATCATCCGCGGCGTCAATGTGTTCCCCTCTCAGATCGAGACCGTCCTGCTCCAGCAGGGCTATCCCGCCAACTACCAGATCATCGTTGACCGCGTGAACAACTCCGATACCCTCGAGGTTCTGGTAGAAATGACCCCGGAGAACTTCTCCGACTCCCTTGGCGACATCACCGCCAAGGAGAAGCTGCTGGTTGCCGAGCTCAAGTCCATGCTGGGCCTGCACGCCAAGGTCAAGCTGGTCGCTCCCAAGACCATCACCCGCAGCGAGGGCAAGGCCGTGCGCATCATCGACAACCGCAAGATCTGAGCGCTGAAATCATACTGACACATTCTAAGAAAGTATTTTTTCACAGAAAGGAATGGAAACCATGAGCATTAAACAGATATCCGTATTTCTTGAAAACAGAACCGGTCAGCTTGCCGAGATCACCGGCCTGCTCGCCGACAACAATATCGACCTCAGAGCCATATCCATCGCCGAGACCTCTGACTACGGCGTGCTCCGCATGATTACCGACGACGCCGACAGCGCCTCGGCCGTCCTGCTGGAGAATGGCCACATCATCTCCATGAATCAGGTCACCGTTGTGGCCGTTGAGGATCAGCCCGGCGGACTTTCCAACCTGCTGTCCATCATCGCCCGCAGCGACATCTCCATCGACTATATGTACTCCCTGTTCACCAAGAAGGTGGGCACCGCCTACATGGTGTTCCGTGTATCCTCCGGCAGCAAGTTTGCCAACCTGCTTCAGGCACACGGCATGAGAGGTGTCACCGCCGAGGAGCTCGGCATCAAATAAGCTTCCGCAATACTTCGACCGCCCCGCGCCGCAAAGGCCGCGGGGCGGTTTTTACGTTCAGCGAAAAATCCCTCATTACTCCACTTCCCTCCACGGCACAGCCATGCACCTCTCACCACACCACTCCACCACCGCACCCGCCATGTGCCGGACATTGCACCGCCACGCCATCCCACTGCACTCACGCTCCATAGCCGCAATTTCGTGAGAATGCCGAAAAAGGGACGATTTGGCTTCGCTCCACAGTCTCCCTATAGCGAAAAATCCCTCAATACTCCACTTCCCTCCACGGCGCATCCATGCACCTCTCACCACACCACTCCACCGCCGCGCCCGCCATGTGCCGGACATTGCACCGCCACGCCATCTCACTGCACTCCCGCTCCATAGCCGCAATTTCGTGAGAATGCCGAAAAAGGGGCGATTTGGCTCCGCTCCACAGTCTCCCTATAGCGAAAAATCCCTCAATACTCCACTTTCCTCCACGACGCCGATCCTCAGACTGCTCCACATCGCTCCACCCGAGCCCACCACATCGCTCCACAAACCCTTCCGGAGGCTCCGCCGGAGGGTCGGGTGGGGAAAAGTGGCGGGGAAATAATGCGCGGGCAGCCGCTCCGGAGGGCTTTTCCGGATTTTACTCCACTTTGCTCCACCTCTGTTGCCCGGCGTTGCACCACCCATTCAACGGACGTAGAATGGAGGTTGAAAATCCGTAGCGTGGAGGTTGAATCACGCTCCATTTTGATAAATATCACAATTCAATGGCTAAAATTTATGCAGAAGCAACAAAAAAGCCGCCCCTCGGAAAAAGGGACGGCTTTTTTGAGTCGGATAAGGAGCGCCGGCAGCGGATCGGAGGGTCGGCTGCCGGCACGTGTCAGGATACAAAATATTCACAATTTTGGGAACAGCACAACAAACCCATATCTTGTGTGTTTCTCGAAACAACCCACAAGATACAGAAAAACTCGAAAAAATGGCAAAAAATAGCGAAAAAATTTGGTAAATTAAACTGCTCGCAAGAGAAAATTAGGTATTGCATTATCAGCGAAGTGGAATTATAATATGGTCGGGTGGAGCGAAGTGGCGAGCTTTTCCACCGCCAAATTACCGAAGTGGTGAAAAGTAGGGCTTTGACGCTGGCTGTCCGACAACAGACACGCCGAGAGGCCGGCGAGAGGGTGCGTAAAGAGATGTTTGTCGGCAACTACACGCACAATATAGACGCCAAGGGGCGGGTGTTCGTCCCCTCCAAGCTCAGACAGGAGCTTGGTCAGCGTTTCTTTATCTGCCGAAGCATCGACTGCCGCTGCATCCGCGCCTACAACCTCACCGAATGGGAAAATATGCTCACCAAGCTGCGTGACAGCAGTATGCAGGACAATATGGCGCGCCGCCGTCTGGCCTTTTCCGCCGTTGAGGTGGAGATGGATTCTCAGGGACGCATCATGCTGGGTGAGCAGCTCCGCAAATTTGCCGGACTTACCGAAAAGGTATGCATCGTCGGTATGCTGGACTGGGTCGAATTCTGGGATCCGGATATCTTTGAGGAAGTGATGGGCGACGTTCTCCTCGGCCCGGACATGGGCGAGTACGAGAATATGCGCAGCGCCGGCATCAACTGATCGTGCTTATAAGACCCCTTTCATAAAGACTATATGTCCCCCTTTTACTAAACCTTCTGCTTAGGGGCGGCTTTGCAAAAAGCCGCCCTTATGCAGACTATACGGGTAGACATAAGATATCACAAAATTACAAAATCGTCAAGATATAAAGCGCAAATTACCGGGCGCTTTCAAAAATTATTATGTAAAAACGACCGAAATCGTCGTTTTTCTCGGCAGGAGGTGCGCCGAAATGAGCGATTATCACATTCCGGTGCTGCTTCAGCCGACCATCGAGCTGCTGGCGGTAAAGCCGGAGGGCGTGTATTTTGACGGCACTGCCGGAGGCGGCGGACACAGCTCGGCCATCCTCGAGGGGATAGAGAGCGGCCTGCTCATCAGCTGCGACCGTGACCCGCAGGCCATCGCCGAGGTCACCCGCAGACTGGGTCAGGGTGAACATAATGTTATCGTTCACGACGAGTTCTGCCACATCTCCGACATACTCGACCGCCTTGGCATAGAGGCCGTGGACGGCGTGCTGCTGGACATCGGCGTTTCCTCCCACCAGCTGGACTGCGCCGAGCGCGGCTTTTCCTATCATAACGACGCCCCGCTGGATATGCGCATGGCTTCCGAGGGACGCACCGCCGCCGATCTTGTGGCCGAGCTCTCATGGCAGGAGCTGGCGGCCATCTTTTCGCGCTATGGCGAGGAAAAACACTCGGTGCGCATAGCCAAGGCCATCTGCCGGGAGCGGGAAACCGAACCCATAACCACCACTCTGCGCCTCGCGGAGATAATAAAAGAGGCTGTTCCCGCGGCAGCCCGCCGGGACGGACATCCCGCGCGGCGGGTTTTTCAGGCCCTGCGCATCGCCGTCAACGACGAGCTGGGTCAGCTGGAGCGGGGACTGGAGGCCGCCTTTGAGCGGCTGAAGCCCGGAGGACGGCTGGCGGTCATCACCTTCCATTCTCTGGAGGATCGCATGGTCAAGCAGGCCATGGCCGGGTGGTGCTCAGGCTGCACCTGCCCGCCGGATTTTCCCGTGTGCGTGTGCGGCAAAAAGCCCCGCGCCGCGCTGGTCAACCGCAAGCCGGTCGAGGCCACAGCCGAGGAGCTGGAGGCCAACCCCCGCAGCCGCAGCGCCAAGCTGCGCGTGTGCGAAAAGCTGAGATAACCGATAATTACTCAATTAACATATAAAAGCAGTCAGCATGGCGCTCCGCCGGGATGGAGCCGCCGTGTGCGGCCCGGAAAGGGCAAAATAAACGCAAAGGGGAATAGAAAAATGGGCTATCAGAGCAACACCGCCTACGACCTTTCGCTTTTTGAAGGCCGCAGGACCTATGTGCGTCCCACGCCGCCGCCCAAGGCGGAGGCCGGAACGGCGCGCAGAGGCAAGAGCGCCGGCAAGCAGGCCGGCACCAGAACCAAGGCACCCACAGCGGCGCAGAAGGCCGAGGCCCGCAAGCTTCGCCAGACCCGTCAGGCGCGCGTGCGTCTGGCACAGATACTGGCGCTCTGCGTCATCGCCGTCATCGCCGTCACCGTGCTGGTGAGCAGCCGGGTGGACTACCACGAGCTGACCATCGAGATAGAGACGCAGACCAGAAAGCTGACCGACCTCGAGCAGGAATATGAGGCGCTCCGCCTTGAGTTTGACAACAAGATGAGCGATACCGCCGTGGAGGAGTACGCGGTCAGCGAGCTGGGAATGCAGAAGCGCGAAAACAGCCAGACCGAATACATCAGCCTCGATGTCAGCAATGTGTTTGAGATCGACGGCCAGCAGTCCAACGACTGGTATCAGACCAATCTGGAAAAAATACTGTCATACGGCGACTGAGCGGAAAGTAACAATTATTAGGCTCCGGTCGTGTATGGCTCAATGCCTGTGCTCATACATAATTGAGAGTTGAGATAAATAATATCTTGACTCTCTTTTATTTAGCGCGGGGAACGAAAAAAGTAAGCAGTCGGAACGATATAAATACAGATGAAAGAAAGGAGAATGCACAGCCGGGGAACGACTGTGCGCACAACGAACCATGGCAAACCGAAAGAAAAAGAGAAGCTCCGTTTTCGGCGGCGGAAAGATGATGGAGAGCCGCCTGAAAATGCTCATCGGCGTGATCGTCATCGGCTACGCCGTCGTGGTGGGCGCGCTGGCATGGTACCAGCTCATCAACGCCGAGGTGTGGCAGAAGGGCGCCACCGAGCAGCAGATGTCCGACACCGAGATGCCCGCCGAGCGCGGCACCATCTACGACACCAACATGGACACCCTCGTCCAGAGCACCACCGCGTGGGTGGTCAGCCTGTGGCCGAACAACATGAAGCCCGAGCAGGAGGATCTGATCGTCACCCGCCTCTCCGAGATACTGGAGCTGGACGAGGAGTACATCCGTGGCCGCCTCGAGATCAACGCCACCGAGATCAAGCTCAGGGGCAAGGCCAACAAGAGCCAGAAGGACGCCATCGTGGACTTCTGCTACAACGAGGAGAACGAGTGCGTCGTGCCGGGCATTGTCCTCACCGTGGACACCCGCCGCACCTACACCTACGGCTCCCTTGCCTCCACCGTGCTGGGCTTCACCGGCGCGGAGAACACCGGCCTTTCCGGCATCGAGGCAAAATACGATTCCCAGCTCAGCGGCGTTCCCGGCCGTATGGTCACCATCAAGAACGCCCGCAGCGGCGGAATGCCCTTTGAGTACAACATCCTCGTGGATGCCGAGGAGGGCAGCAGCCTCGTGCTGACCATCGACGCCAACATCCAGCAGATCGTGGAGGAAAAGCTGGTGGCGGCGGTGGAGAAGAATCAGGTCAAGAACCGCGCCTGCGCCATAATGATGAATGTCAACACCGGCGCCGTGCTGGCCATGGCCTCCATTCCCGACTACGATCCCTCTGAATACACCGTTATCGCCGACCCCTCTGTGGCCGCCCAGATCGAGCAGATCGCCGATCCCCAGGAGCGCTCCGCCGCCCTTTCCGCCGCCCAGAGCGCCCAGTGGCGCAACAAGGCCATCAGCGACGCCTACGAGCCCGGCTCGGTATTCAAGCCCATTACCATGTCCGCGGCCCTTGAGGAGGGCGTGACCCACCTGAGCGACGGCTTCTACTGCGGCGGATCCATGGTGGTCGGCGGCCTGCGCACCAGCTGCCATAAGGCGGCCGGTCACGGCTCCGAGAGCCTGACCATGGGCATGGTCAACTCCTGCAACTGCGTGTTCATGACCCTTGGCGAGCGCCTTGGAGGCAGCGGCTTCTTCAAGTATTACAAGGCCTTCGGCTTCACCGAAAAGACCGGCATCGACCTGCCCGGCGAGGCCTCTCCCGTGGCCGGTGTCAACTACCACAAGGAAGAGAACCTCAACCGCTACGCCCACGACCTTGCCGTGTCCAGCTTCGGCCAGACCAACACCGCCACTCCCATCCAGATGATAACCGCCATTTCCGCGGTTTCCAACGGCGGCTATCTGCTCCAGCCCTATGTGGTGGAGCAGGTGCTTGACAGCAAGGGCAATGTCGTTTCCACCACCGAGCCCACCGTCAAGCGTCAGGTCATTTCCGCCCAGACCTCCGAGATGATAAACAGTATGCTGGAGTCCACCGTTTCCAACGGCACCGCCCGCAACTGCTATATCGCCGGCTACCGCATCGGCGGCAAGACCGGTACCTCCGAAAAGATCGCCGAGCAGGCTCAGACCGGCAACCGAACCTACGTTGCCTCCTTCTGCGCCATCGCTCCCAGCGACGACCCGGAGATCGCCCTGCTGGTTCTGTTGGATGATCCCAGAGGAGAGAACCACATGGGCGGCACCATCGCCGCTCCCGTGGCCAGAGAGATCCTTGAGGAAGTCCTGCCCTACCTCAACATCGACACCATCTATTCGGCCGACGATGTGAAGAACCTCGACACCGTAGCTCCCAACCTCATGGATCGCACCGTGGAGGAGGCCAAGTCCATCCTCAAGGAAAAGGGCCTTGAGGTGCGCGTGGTGGGCAAGGGCGATGTGGTCACCGCCCAGACGCCCATGGCCGGCCAGAGCATTCCCAAGGGCGGCACCGTGGTCATCTCCACCAACGAGGAGGGCGAGGTTCCTCTGGTGACCGTGCCCAACGTCATCGGCCTGAGCCCCAGAGAGGCCAACCGCGTCCTTGCCGAAAAGCACCTCAACATCCGCTACGCCGGCTCCGGCTACAACACCTCCTCCGGCGTTTCGGTCTCCCAGACCATACCCAAGAATTCTCAGGTAGCCGAGGGAACCGTGGTTACCGTTGAATTTATCATGAGCGGCTCCACCGACTAATCTGAAGGAAAACAGGTGACGCAATGAAAGTATCCGAACTGCTCAGCGGCATCAGCTGCTTTACCGCCGCCGACACCGAGGCGGAAATATCCCTTGTGACCGACGATTCCCGCAAGGCGGCTCCCGGAGTGATGTTCTTCTGCATCAAGGGACTGACCCGGGACGGCCACGACTTCGCTCCCGCCGCCGCCCTTGCCGGGGCGCTGGTGGTGACCCAGCGTGACCTCGGCCTGCACGAAAAGCAGATAATCGTGGAGGACACCCGCCTTGCCTACGCCGCGGCCTGCGAAAACTTCTTCGGCAATCCTCTGCGCCGCCTCCGGCTCATAGGCATCACCGGCACCAACGGCAAGACCTCCACCACCTTCATCCTCAAGCACATCCTCGAGCAGTGCGGCCACAAGACCGGCCTGATCGGCACCGTGCAGAACATGATAGGCGACGAGGTGGTCGAGGCTCATTACACCACTCCCGTGACCTACGAGCTCCACGAGCTCTTTGGCCGCATGGCCGACGCCGGCTGCGAATACTGCGTGATGGAGGTCTCCTCCTTCGGCCTCGAGCAGGGAAGAGTGGAGGGACTGCACTTTGACGCGGCCTGCTTCACCAACCTCACTCAGGATCACATCGACATCCACCACACCATGGAGGCGTATTTTGCCGCCAAGTGTATACTCTTTGAACGCTGCGACCACGCGGTCATCAATGCCGACGACCCATGGAGCGCCCGCATTCCCCTCGCCGAGGGCGTAAAGACCCTGCGCTTCTCGGAGCAGGCGGGAGATGGCCTTGTGGCCTCCGAGATCATCTGCCGCGCCGATGGCGTGGAGTTTACCATGTCCCTTGACGGCGGCGCTCCCGAGCGGGTGGGAGTGGCCATTCCCGGCCGCTTCAGCGTGTACAACGCCCTGTCCGCCGCCGGCTGCGCCCTTGCCGCCGGCCTTGAGCTGAGCGACATCGCCGCCGCCCTGCGCACCGCCAAGGGCGTCAAGGGCCGGGCCGAGGTCTATCCCAACGGCAAGGACTACACCATCATCATCGACTACGCCCACAGCCCCGACGGAGTGGAGAATATCCTGCGCTCCATGCGTGAGCTGACCGAGGGCCGTCTGGTGGCTCTGCTGGGCTGCGGCGGCGACCGTGACGCGGCCAAGCGTCCTCTCATGGGCGAGGCGGCTGCCCGTCTGGCCGACTTCGTCATAGTCACCTCGGATAACCCCCGCAGTGAGAAGCCCGAGAGCATCATCGAGCAGATACTTCCCGGCGTCCGGAAGCACGACACCGACCATGTGGTCATCGTCAGCCGCCGGGACGCCATCGAATACGCCGTGCGCAATGCCCGCAAGGGAGACGTCATCGTCCTTGCCGGCAAGGGCCACGAGACCTATCAGATACTCTCCACCGGCACCATCCACTTCGACGAGCGCGAGGTGCTGGACGAGATCTACCGCAAGATAGCCGCCGAGGAGGGCGAGAGCAATGTATAAAATGACCCTTTCCCAGATAGCCTCCGCCGTGGGAGCGCCCGCTCCCGCCGCCGAAGGGGAAGTGACCTCGGTGTGCATCGACAGCCGAGCCATCCAGCCCGGATGTCTCTTTGTGGCCATCAAGGGAGAGAACTTCGACGGCCATAAATTTGTGCGCTCCGCTCTGGAAGCCGGAGCCGCCGCCGCGCTGTGCTCCGAGGAGATACCCGACGCTCCCGGCCCCGTGCTGCTGGTGGAGGACACCGTCCGTGCCATGGGCGCTCTGGCGGCCTTTAACCGCTCCCTGTGCCATATCCCTCTGGTGGGACTGACCGGCTCGGTGGGCAAGACCACCTCCAAGGACATGGTAGCCGCCGTGCTCTCTCAGCATTACAAGACCCTTGCCACCGAGGGCAACCTCAACAACGAGATCGGCCTGCCCAGAATGTGCCTGCGGCTGGACGGCTCCCATGAGGCCGCCGTCATCGAGATGGGCATGAACAACTTCGGCGAGATCAGCCGCCTGACCGCCATCGCCCGCCCCACCATCGGCCTCATCACCAACATCGGCGTGAGCCACATCGAGCGGCTGGGCTCCCGGGAAGGCATACTTAAGGCCAAGCTGGAAATACTTGAGGGTATGGCGCCCGACGCGCCCATCGTGCTCAACGGCGACGACGATATGCTCATGTCGGCAGTGGAGAAGCTGGAGCGCCCCGTGGTGCTGTACGGCATCCACAACACCGCCGCCCGGTGCGTGGCCTCGGATATCCGCCAGCTGGAGGGCGAGCTGCGCTTTACGCTTACATATGAGGATGTAAAGCGCGAGATAGTCCTGCCCACGGTGGGTATGCACAATGTCTACAACGCCTGCGCCGCCTTCGTGTGCGGTATGCTGGCCGGCGTCACGCCCGACGAGGCCGTGGCCGGTCTTGCCGCCTACACTCCCGACGGCCGCCGCCAGAAATTCACCCGCAAAAAGGGCATCACCTTCATCGAGGACTGCTACAACGCCAGCCCCGATTCCATAATCGCCTCTCTGGCCGTTCTGGCCGACACCGACTGCTCCGGCCGGAGAATAGCCGTGCTGGGCGATATGCTGGAGCTGGGCGACTACGCTCCCAAGGCTCACAGCGACTGCGGAAAAGCCGCCGCCGAAAAGGGCATCGACCTGCTGATGGCCTATGGCCCCAACGCCAGATACTACATCGAGGGCGCCGGAGAGCGGGTGGAAAGCCGCCATTACAGCGACAAGGCCGAGCTTGCCCGGGAACTTCACGCAATGCTCCGTGAGGGCGACGCGGTGCTGTTCAAGGCCAGCCGGGGCATGAGGCTGGAGGATGTGTTTACCGCCATATACGAAATGATGGATACAGATAAGTAATTATCCACAGGAAAGGAAGCGGCCATGATCTACGGCGTAATATGTCTGCTGACAGCGGCGCTGTCGGCCGGAGGAACATGGCTGCTGTGCAGATACCTGCTCAGACGGCTGGGCATGAGCGAGCTGGGAGTGAAGGACATTCCCGCCGCCTCCCGCCACATTCCCGGAGAGGATAAGTATGTTCCCCGGTGCGGCGGACTGCTGCCCTGCGCGGCGGCCTTTGTGTCCGCCGTGGTGATGGTGCTGGTCTATTCGGCGCTGTCCGGTTCAGGCGGCCTTGCCGGAGTGCCCCGGCTCAGTGCCCTCCAGAGAATGTACATCTGGGGCGGACTGCTGCTGGCTCCGCTGTCCGGCGCGGTGGGCTTTCTTGAGGACTATGCCCTTGTTTTCCGCAGACTGTCCCGGGGACTGGCCGGATGGCAGCGTCTGCTGCTGCAGACCGCGGTGGCCTCGGCCTACCTTGCGGCCATATGGCTGTCGGGCGACCGGGGAGAGGGCATTGCAGTGCTCCCCTTTGCCGGAGAGGTGCGCATGGGCTTCTGGTATTATCCCCTCTGTCTGGCGCTTATTCTGGCGGTGACAAAGGGAGCCGAGCTGGCTCAGGAGGCCGAGGGCGTAACGCCCGCGGCGGGCTTTTTCTCCCTTCTGCCGGTCATTCTCGTGTCGGGAATGCTGTCCGGATACAATTCCGGTCTTGCCGACGCCGGACTGATGGCCGTTGCCGGAGCGGGAGCCTGCGCCGCTTTCCTTATGTTCAATTATCCCCCGGCAAAGACCCGCACCGGTCACGCCGGAGGAGCCTTTATGGGAGCTCTGCTGTGCGCCGCCGCCCTCGCCGCCCGTATGCCGGCCATGCTGGCGCTGTGCGGAGCGGTCTATATCGCCGAATCGGTCACTGCTCTCATAGCATGGCTGAGCGAAAAGCTGACGGGCAAGCCCTTCGGAGCGCCGCTCCACCGGCTCCTTGGCCGTGCCGGCAGAAACGATATTCAGCTTACAAACATATTCGCCTCGATAACCGCCGTACTCGGAGCGCTCTCCGCGGCGCTGGCGGTCTTCACAGTATAGAGATGGAGAACAAGAACAAGAACAAAACAGGAGGAACGGAAAGAGATGACAAAAGAAAACTATTACAACAGAAGAGAGCCGGCCAACACCCGTCCGGCTGAATCGGAAAACCTCTTCAGAAGAGCGGCCAACTCCGCCAGAGCCACTCTGGCCGACCGCACCCAGAATGTTGACACTGTCCTGCTGGCCATAATCATCGCTCTGGTCATCGTGGGCATCATTATGATGTACTCGGCCAGCTTTGCCTACGCCTACTACAACGAGAAGGGCGACAGCGACTACTTCTTCCGCCACCAGCTGATCTTCGCCATCATCGGCATGATAATCATGTTCGGCGTGTCCCTTTACCAGCCGGTCAACTTCAAGAAGCACAATCTCACCGTGCTGGCCCTTTCCACGATACTGCTCATCGTGGTGCTCTTCCTGCCCGAGATCAACTACGTCCATCGCTGGATCAATCTGGGCTTCACCACCTTCCAGCCCTCGGAGATCACCAAATTCGCCGTTATTCTCTTCGGCGCCACATGGGCCGATTCCCATGCCGACAAGATGCACACCGCCAAGTGGGGCGTGCTGCCCTTTGTTGTGGTGCTGGGTCTGTGCGCCGGGCTGCTGGTTCTCGAGCCCCACATTTCCTGCACGGTCATCGTCCTCCTGCTTGGACTGACCATGATGTTCGTGGGCGGCACCGATATCCGCTGGTTCGTCGGCATCGTCATCGCCGCCGTCTTGGGCGTGCTGGCCGTCATCTTCTCCGGCGCCGTCGGCTACAGCTCCACCCGTATTCAGGTGTGGCTCGATCCCTTCGTGGATCCCAGAGGCACCGGCTGGCAGAACATTCAGGCCCTTTACGCCATCGCCTCCGGCGGAGTGTTCGGCGAGGGTCTGGGCAATTCCCGCCAGAAGTACCTTTACATTTCCGAGCCTCAGAACGACTTTGTCTTTGCCGTTGTGTGCGAGGAGCTGGGCTTCATCGGCGCGGCGCTGGTCATCGCCCTCTTTGTGGCCTTTGTCTGGCGCGGCCTGACCGTCAGCTCCAAGAATCCCAACCGCTTCTGCCGCCTGCTGGGCATCGGCATCACCGCTCAGGTGGGCTGGCAGGCTCTGCTCAACATGGCCGTTGTCACCAAGGTCATTCCCAACACCGGTATCAGCCTTCCCTTCTTCAGCTACGGCGGAACCTCGCTGGTCATGCTGCTGTTTGAAATGGGCGTGCTGCTGGCCATCTCCAGAGGCTCCACGGCCAAGAGAGGCTAAACGAATAGTATTATCAAAGCATAATAATACAAATCACATACCAAGGCGGTGCAAAAAATGAAAGTTCTTATCGCAGGCGGCGGAACCGCCGGACACATCAATCCCGCTCTGGCCATCGCCGGAGAGATCAGAATGCGTCAGCCCGACGCGGACATCACCTTTGTGGGCACTCCCAACGGAATGGAGTCCCGGCTGGTGCCCGCCGAGGGATACAAGTTTGAGACCATGAATGTGGCCGGCTTCCAGCGCAAGCTGTCCCTGACCAACCTCAAGCGCAACGCTCAGGCCGCGTGGTACCTTGCCACCTCGGGCAGCCGGGCAAAGCAGATAGTGGAAAAGGTGCAGCCGGACATCGCCATCGGCACCGGAGGCTATGTCAGCGGCCCCATCCTGCGCAAGGCGGCTCAGATGGGCGTGCCCATCATCATCCACGAGCAGAACGCCTTTCCCGGCGTGACCACCAAGGCGCTGAGCAAGAAGGCAAAATGCGTCATGCTGGCCGTGGAGGATGCCCGCAGCCGTCTGGATGCCGATCTTCCCATCCGCATCACCGGCAATCCCATCCGCCACGACATCCTCACCTACGATAAGGGCAAGGCCCGGGAGGAGCTGGGCGTGGACGACCGTCCCCTCATCCTCTCCTTCGGCGGCTCCCTGGGCGCCCGCCGCATCAACGAGGGTATGCTGGAGCTGCTCTGCCGCAGCGCCGCCGACGGCAGATACAACCACATCCACGGCTACGGCCAGTACGGACACTTCGTTCTGGACGAGCTGGCCGCCCGGGGCGTTGACCCGGACAAGTGCGACAATCTCGACGTGCGGGAGTACATCACCGATATGCCTCGCGTAATGGCGGCGGCTGACCTTGTCATCTGCCGAGCCGGAGCCATCACTCTGTCCGAGCTGCAGGCCATCGGCAAGCCGGCCATACTTATTCCCTCTCCCAATGTGGCGGAGAATCACCAGTATCACAACGCCATGGCTCTGGTAAGAAGAGGCGCGGCGGACATAATCGTCGAGTCGGAGCTGACCTGCGAGCTGCTCAACCAGAAGGCCGACGCCATCCTCTCCGACCCGGAGAAGCTGCGCGCCATGGCCGAAAGCTCCCACAACATGGCCATCACCGACGCCTGCGAGCGCATCTACGACATCGTGATGGAAGTGGTCGGTCAGTGACCGACGGCGCACCTTTGGCATATTATGGCGTGAAAATGTCATCTTATATGCGAAAGGGTGCGTAACATGGAAAGAATCATCATCCACGGCCGCAGCCGCCTGAGCGGCACGGTGAGGATCCACGGCGCGAAAAACAGCGCACTGCCCCTGCTGGCGGCCAGTCTGGCGGCGGGAGGCCCTTGCCGGCTGGGCAACTGCCCGGAGCTGACCGATGTGGAATTTTCCCTTGAAATACTGCGGCATCTGGGCTGTCTTGCCGTTCTGGACGACGGGACAGCTCTTGTCGACCCCTCCGGTGCCCTCTACCGGGATATCCCCGACAGCCTCATGCGCCAGATGCGCTCCTCCATCATCTTCCTCGGAGCCATGCTTTCCCGCTTTGGCCGGGCCGAGCTTTCTCTGCCCGGGGGCTGTGAGCTGGGAGCGAGGCCGGTGGATTTGCACCTTTTCGCCCTTGAGAAAATGGGCGCGAGGATAGAGGAGCAGCATGGCCGCATCCGCTGCTATGCCCCGGAACGCCTCCGGGGAGCGTCCATCCCTCTGGGATTTCCCAGTGTGGGAGCCACGGAGAACATAATGATAGCCGCCGCCACCGCCCGGGGAGAAACGGTGATACAGAACGCCGCCCGGGAGCCGGAGATCGTAGATCTGGGGAATTTCCTCAACGCCTGCGGAGCCGACGTAACCGGCTGCGGCGAATCGACGGTGACCATCCGGGGCGTGGAGGAGCTGAGCGGCTGCTCTCACAGGGTCATTCCCGACCGCATCGAGGCGGCTACATACCTTGCCGCTGCCGCCGTTACCGGCGGGGAGGTCACCCTGACCCATGTGTGCCACGAGCATCTTATTCCCGTGCTGTCCGCCATGGAGCAAATGGGCTGCCGGGTGAGCTGGAGCGAGGAGACCATTGTTCTCAGCGCTCCCGAGCGGCTGGAGCCGGCGGGCTACATCCGCACCATGCCCTATCCCGGCTTTCCCACCGACGCACAGGCCGTCCTGATGGCCGCCGCCTGCACGGCGGGAGGCACCAGCGTGTTCGTGGAGAATATCTTTGACGGCCGCATGAAGCACACCGGCGAGCTGTGCCGCCTCGGCGCGCGGATAACCACCGAGGGCCGCATGGCCGTGGTGGAGCAGTGTCAGGGGCTGACCGGAGCCAAGGTGACCGCCTGCGACCTGCGGGGAGCGGCGGCGCTCATCGTGGCCGGTCTGGCGGCGGGAGGAGTCACCGAGGTGACCGGCCTTTGCCACCTCGACCGGGGCTATCAGGACTTTGAAAGGGGCCTGCGCTCCCTCGGCGCGCAGATATACAGAACGGAGAACTGAAGTTACCGGCCTTGCGCTGAAAAGAAAAAGCCGGTATAATACAGGCAACACCGCACAATTCCCGTTTTAGAACTTAAGCACGATCTTGCTTGCATCTTTTCCGTCATACTTCACAAAAATGCTCACCAATACACAAAGTATTGGTTCCGCTTTTTGTATCGTCTGACAGAAAATCTGACTGCGCAATATCGCACTTAGAATT
>JAZSQO010000068.1:0-24339 GCA_045538015.1 Acutalibacteraceae bacterium
CCCCACCAACTATCTAATCAGACGCGAGTCCATCTTTCAGCGCCTCAGCTTTGGTATATCTAAGATGCCTTAAATATACGTTATGCGGTATTAGCAGTCGTTTCCAACTGTTATCCCCCTCTGAAAGGCAGGTTACTCACGTGTTACTCACCCGTCCGCCACTAGGTCAAACCTTCGCTTACCGAAGTATTAAAAGAAATGACCTCGTTCGACTTGCATGTGTTAGGCACGCCGCCAGCGTTCGTCCTGAGCCAGGATCAAACTCTCTAAAAAATTGTATCTCAACTCCGTGGAGTTAAAACCTTTTTTAGAGCTTTGAAGCTCAAGTCATTGCTGACTATTTTTGCGGTTTCATGAACCGCTGTTAAAAGGAATTTTGGGTTCTCGTTAAAGTTACGTTGTTTAATTTTCAAGGTCCTGTGCGTCTCTTTCGAGCCGGTTTCTCGCGACCCTTTCGGGCTTTGTTTTCTGCCGTCTCTCTCGAGCGCTTGACTATAATACCACAGGGTTCTTCGTTTGTCAACACCTTTTTTCAAAAAAATCTGAAAAAAGTTTGAGATTTTCAAAAAAGCGCATACCTATGCGGTTTTTCCTTGAATTTTCTTTTGACTTTTTCTCGCACAACAGATTATATGCCCTCCGGATACTTATTATTCATCGTAATCCATGCCGGAGAAGAGGCCGGCATATGGGTCATTCTCCGCTTCCTCTTCTACAGGCCGAGGGGCAGGCTTCTGAACTCTGCGGGGAGTACTTCCGGAGGTTTTGGTTCCATTGGAAAGACCGAGCTTCTCTTTGGCATAGTCCACCAGCAGGAGCTCGTTGCGGTTGGTGTAATACACCAGGAAGGCCGCACCGGCAGCCACTATCATGCTTAATATAAGAATAAGAGGAACATTGGCTTTGAATACCTTGGGAGCAATCGCGCTGTCGCCGCCGGCAACAAGGTCCGCCGAGGCAAGGGTCTTGCCGTTTTTCATCACGGACACAGAGCCTATGACATCGCCGGAGGAAACGGGCGCCTGAAGCACCTCGCCCACGAGGGTGGAGGTGACCTGCACGCTTTCGGCGGGTTCACCCTTCTCCAGCGTTACATATATATTGTCAGAGCACACGCCGGAAATGGTCTGGGGAGTGCCCTTTTCTACTTCTATAACATTTTTGACCGGTTCGCCGGCAGCTACCGCTCTGTAGGAGGAGTAATTTTCAAGGCCCCATCTGATAAGACGGTCGCTCTCGGTGAAGGCGTCAATGACGGTCTGCTCGTCGGGATACTTCATCTTCACGCCTGTGATGACGCTGATGAGCTGCAGGCCGTCCTTTTCGGCGGTGGACACAAGGCAGTTGCCGCTGGCAGTGGAATAGCCGGTTTTTCCGCCGGTGACATATTCATTATAATAAACAGTATACATCGAGGTGACTACAGCGGGGTCATAGAGAAGCTTGTCGGTGCTGTAGATGGTGCGGCTGGCTGCCATATTGGTTTCGGGCACAACGTATTTGAGGCATCCGAAGGCCTCGGTAAAGAGAGGATACTTCACCGCCTCGGCGGTAATGAGATAAAGACTGCGGGCAGTGGAGGTGTGACCCTCCTTGGGATAGCCGTGGCTGTTGAGGAAATTGGTATTGGCGCAGCCCAGCTGGCTGGCTCTGACATTCATCTGATCCACGAATGCCTGCACCGAGCCGGACACATGGACAGCCAGCATATCGCAGGCCACGCAGTCCGACTCCATAAGAGCCATATAGAGAAGATCGCGCACGGGCACCTGCTCGCCCACCACCATGGCATTGCCGATACGGCTGGCATCCGAGGGTACATCGTGCATTATTTCGTCGGTGAGGGCGACGAGGTCGGTCAGAGCTATCTCACCACGCTGGATGGCCTCCACCACCAGCAGAGCGGTCATGACCTTGGTGGTGCTGGCGGGAACGATCTGGCTGTCGGCGTTCTGCTCGTACAGCACGGTGCCGGTGCGGGCATCTACAAGTATGGCCGCGCTGCCGTCAATGGCCGCGGGCTGAGCTACCGCGGCGGCGGCCTGCATAGGAGCGGCCAGAGCGCATATTGTCATTACGAGTGAGAGCAGAAGGCAGAAGAAGGCTCCCGCGCGGCCGGATTTTTTATTATAATATGTATAAGTCATCGTTATTGAATCTCCCGGAAGGTTTATTTGTGTTTTTTCATTTTGCGGCAAGCTCGGCCAGCCGTGCGGCGGCCCGCTTTCCAATGTGAGCTTTTGGTGCCGTCTGTGCGGCAAATTCGAGATGAGCCCGTTCGTTCTCGGTGTCACCCAACTGACGGAAGATGAGTGCCAGCTGATAGCGGTTTCCGGCTTCGGCCCGCGCGACGGGAGCTCCCTCCGCGTTCTTGAGAAAATAATCCCGGGCCGCTTCGAGGTTTTTGCCCTCGGCGGCATCGGCAATGTATTCGGCTCGGACAAGCTCGCCGGAAAGAGCGCTGCTTGACTGGCCGATGGCCTTGATGTGTTCGCCGGCTTTGCGGATATGCTCACGGGCAGCGGCGACATCGCCGTCCTCATTTCGCCTGGAATGGAAAACAGAAAGGTTGATGTGACTCAGGGCGCGGCAGTAATCCCTGTTTTTCTTTATGGGCATATCGAGTATGTCGTGCACCTCGTTCATTGCCTCTCTGTGCTGTCCGCCAAAGGAAAGGGCAACCGCCTGATTCATGCGCACCACCACCGCGTTCACGTCGGCGGCGGAGCGGATACGCTTCACTCTGCGGGCTTTACTGTAAATGCCGCGCTGGGCTTTTACAAATCCCTCAGGGTCGCACTGCTCGTCCAGAACGCGCACCATGCGCGTGTAGTCGGCAACGGCGCGTTTGTTGCAGAATATACACCATACAAGCAGCAGCGCGAAGCCGGCGATCAGAATACAGGCGGCAAGGTAATCGGAGATCCCGGGGATCCCCACGGTCACGGCGGCCACAGCGGCAAAGAAAACCACAGCGCCGCAGATATACATAGCAAAGTATTTTCCGGAATATTTAAGCATTTGGCAATCTTCCTTTTTCTGTCAGTGGCATAGACATATGCAAGATAAATTATATCCAATTTTTACGCCTGTTGTCAATATAAACACACCCAGATATTGTGTTTTATTTTTGTTTTCCCGCCAAAATATGCCATTATGATGTGTGTGAAAGTCAAAGTTCCGCATCCCGTCGAAAGGAGCGGCAAATTGCGGACGGATATGTATTGTTTACCGGAGAAAAATGTGTTATAATCGGATTGGTAAAGTCTGTCCCCATGGGCAGACCGCCGCGCTCCGCTGTCCCGGTCAGGGACACGGACGCGCTGAACGGAGGTGTTTCATCAATGAGTAACGGTAATCTTTGCCTTGGCTGCATGACTCCCAAGGGAAGCGAGCAGGAGTGCCGCAACTGCGGATATATCGAGGGTACGCCTCAGGTGCATCCTTGTCTGGCTCCGGGAACCATACTGGCCAACCGTTATCTCGTGGGGCGTCATCTGCGCATTTCCGGCGAAGGCGTGACCTACATCGGATTTGACCGCAACAGCGGACGCCGTGTCGATATAAAGGAATATCTGCCCCGAACCCTGTGCACCCGCCGTGCCGACAGCGACGCGGTGGCTGTAAAGGATCGGGCTCAGACCGTCTATGACGATTATCTTGCGGACTTTCTGGATGTTTCCCGCGCCGTTTCCCGGCTGGGAAAGGTCTCGGAGATCGTGCCCATCACCAATATCTTCGAGTGCAACAACACGGCCTACGCCGTCTATGAGCACCTTGAGGGCCGCACTCTGACCGAGCTGCTGCGCCGGGCCAACCGTCTTGACTGGGAGACCGAAGCGGCCTCTCTCTTCGCGCCGCTGCTTTCCGCTCTGGCACAGGCTCATTCCGTGGGGCTGGTACACTTTGCCCTCAGTCCGGAGACCATCTGCATGACCCGCTCCGGCCGCCTTGTGCTGACCGATTTCGGCATTCCCGACGGCCGCATCGCCGAGACCGAGCTCCGGGGCGAGATGTACGACGGCTTTGCCGCCCTTGAGCAGTATTCCATCGACGCCCGCAAGGGCAAGTGGACCGATGTGTACTCCATATGCGCGGTCATTCTCTACGCCCTCACCGGCAAGCGGCCGCCCGACGCCATGTCCCGGGCACGGGATCCGCGGCTGAATGTGTCCAGCGATCTTGCCGAGAGCATTCCGGCTCATGTCATTTCTGCTCTGGCCCGTGGACTTCAGGTTGATTCCGCCGACCGCATCCAGAGCATTGATGAGCTGAGAGCCGAGCTTTACGGCTCCCGCCGCCCCGAGGCACCGCCCGCCGCTCCCCGTGAGCCTGCCCGGCCTCCCCGTCCCGAAAGCCGCGGCAGTCAGGCCGCCGGAACCATTTCCGCCATCGGAAGCAAAATGGCCGGCACGGTCAAAAACTTTGGCGGCAAGATCAGCGGCTACATCTCCGATCATCGCAGCCGCCGCGCCGGCGAGCCGGGCGACGAGAACGGAGCCGACGACGGCACGCCCTGGTTCATGAATCTTTCCCAGTGGCAGTACGCCCTTCTTTCCACCTGCCTGACCATCGTGGCGCTGGGAATAATCGCTGTGACCGTGTTCCTGTCCATCCGCTCCGAGATAAGCGGCGAGAAGGACAAGGATCGCACCCTTGAGATCATCTATCTCTCCGACACCGATGTCATCGCCGACACCTCGGAGACCTTCGTGGTACCCAAGCTGGTGGGCAAGGAGCTGAATATCGCCCTCGAGGACGAATACTACTACTTCATGATACTGGTGCACGGAAAGGATTATTCCGACGATTATCCCGCCGGAACCATAATGACCCAGAGCATCGCTCCCGGCACCGAGGCCGCCCAGCAGACGCCCATCGGCGTCACTGTCAGCCTCGGCTCGAAGATGTGCAAGGTGCCGGATATCACCGGCAAGACGGTCAGCGAGGCTCACGCCATTCTTGAAAACGCCGGACTGATCCTCGGCTCTCAGACCGAGGAGTACAGCGACAGCTATCCCGCCGGAACCATCATCCGCCTCAACGGCACCACCGTGGGCGCCAGCATGGTGCGCGACTCCATGATAATGGTGGTCGTCAGCCTCGGCCCGGAGGGCTGATAAGGCACGCTCCCGATAAGACTTGAAAAGCGCCGCGGCTTACATTATAATGTAGCTGCGGCGCTTTTTTGCCGATATACCACTGAAAAGGACAGATAAATAATATGAAGCATTTTGTATACCGCACCAGAGGCACCTGCTCCAGCAGGATCGAGTTTGACCTTGACGGCCAGATCGTCCGGAACGTCGTGTTCACCGGCGGCTGCAACGGCAACCTCAAGGCCATTCCCCGCCTGATCGAGGGCATCGACGCAAACGAGGTCATCCGCCGGGTCAAGGGCGTCACCTGCGGCCCCAGAAACACCTCCTGCTCCGACCAGCTCAGTCAGGCTCTGGAGAAGGCTCTTGCCGGAGAGCTCTGATGTCACATTAAAAAGCAAGCCCGCGGGCTTCCGTACTTTCCGGAAGTCCGCGGGCTGAATTGTTTACTTACAGATACTTGACCAGACGGTCAATGACCGAGGCCATGTGCTCGTCGGCAAGGCCGAAGTCCACGGCGCGGTAGCTCCACGCGGCGCGGCCGATGCCGTACTTTTCAAAGGCGGCGTTGATGTCCATGTACCAGCGCAGGATATCCTCGGGATCAGCCTTGTTGATGACGCCGTACTCGCCGCAGTAAAGGGCAACGCCTCTTTCCTCGGCAATGCGGACGGCCTCGGCGAACAGACCCTCGAAGTATTCGGGGCAGTAGCGCTCCAGCTCGGTGTCGCCGCCGAACTCTACCATGCTGGGAGCCTTGGTCTTTACGGCCTCGGTGTACTCGGCCACATCGGCGGGATAGCCCAGATGGAAGTCGGAGGGCATACCGTCGATCCAGTAGGCCGACTGATGGGTGAAAGCAAGAGGAGAATAGCAGTGGAAGTTGTAGACGATGTTCTCGTCAACGGGCATGGCGATGTCCTTGACCGCCTCGACGCTGTTGTTCCAGTAGCCGCCGAGGAGGATCTTGGTCTCGGGGCAGAACACACGGATGCGTCTGACGCACTCGTTTGCGATGGCGTTCCAGATGTCGCAGTATTCCTTGTCGGTCACCTCGTTGAGCAGCTCGAAGGCGATGGCGTCGCCGTACTTGCCGTAGCGGCGGGCAAACTGCTCCCACAGACGATAGAAGCGCTCCTGCAGAGCCTCGCTCTCAAAGAAACCCTCCTGCTTTTCCTCCTTGTCAAAGGAGAAGCCGGCAGTCTTGTGCAGGTCGAGAACGAGATTGAGGCCTCTCTTGGTGACCCAGCCGATGACCCGGTCAACATACTCAAAGCCCTCTTCCTTGTATTCGCCCTCTTCGGTCTCGAAGACATTGTAGTCAACGGGCAGACGGACATGATCTATGCCCCAGCCGGCAAGAACGTCCATATCCTTCTCGGTGATGAAGGTGTCAAAGTATTCCTTGGTATATTCTCTCTGGGAAAACCAGCCGCCCAGATCGACTCCCTTGCGGTAGCCAGTGAGTGTTTTCATTGCAAGCTTCCTCCGTTTTTGATTTATTGCCGTTTGTCCGAGAACATCATAACCGCCCGCGGTGCCGTTGTCAACAGCCCTTCCCTTCTCTTTTCAAATTAGGGATTAAGATTCTCAAATTAAAATTAGAATATGCAAAAAGTACACCCGCTTTCATGTGTCGGTTATTGAATTGTGAGGCGCATATGATTATAATTGAATCATCACGGACGAGCAAGGCCTGGCAGGGCCTCGTCCGGCGGAACATCAAAAAGAAGGAGAGTAACCAATATGCCTTACGATCCCATGCCCACTCAATACCCGTTTCCCGAAAAGACCGACCAGCACTATCTGCCCATGAAGGAGCTGGTGGACACGGTTTTTGACGAGAATTACCCTTATGTTGACAAGTCCTTCGGCTACCGCTTCAAGCACGCCATGATGCGCTTCCTCACCGTCACGCTGGCCTTCCCGGTCATGCGGGTGCGCACCCTGCTGAAGATAGAGGGCCGGGAGAATCTGAAGAAGCACAAGGCCGTGCTGAAAAACGGTGTTGTGTCGGTGGTCAACCATGTGTTCCAGTGGGACTTCATCGGCATTATGGACGCGGTGCGCCCCTTCAGGCCGTGGATCCCCGTGTGGGACAAGAATATGCGCGGCTATCCCCGCAACCTCATCCGCTACAACCACGGCGTGCCCCTGCCCGTGGGCGACCGGCGGGCCACCGCCGCCTTTGCCCACGCCATCGACGGCCTGCTGACCGAGGACAAGCAGTGGGTACACTTCTCCGCCGAGGGAAGTATGTGGGAGTATTATATGCCCATCCGTCCCTTCAAGAAGGGCGCCTTCACCTTCGCGGTGCGCAACAAGGTGCCGGTGCTTCCTCTGGCCTATTCCTACCGCAAGCCCAAGGGCCTGCAGAAGCTGTTCTGGAGAAAGCCGCTGCTCACCCTGCGCATCGGCGAGCCTATCTACCCCGACCTTGAGCTGAACAAGGTAGCCGCCGCGGACGACCTTGCCCGCAGAGCACACGCCGCCGTGTGCCGTCTGGCCGGCATCGACCCCGAGGAGAACCTCTACGAGCCGGTGTTCAACAACTCCGACCGCATCGACTACTACACCACCGAATACGGTGTGAAGAAAAAGTATTTCTGAGGCAATTCACTTCAAGGAGTGACCGACATGACCGTTCCATCCAAAGGCCGTCTTTATGTGCCGCTGTGGATATCGGCGGCGCTGTGCGGTCTGTGCGCCCTTCTGCGCACGGCGCGGCTCGTTCAGCTTGTCGTTCTGGGCATCCGGCACTGCGGCCCTCAGCCCCAGACCATCAGCTACTTCGACGCCCTCGAGGGGAACATCAGCGCCGCGCCCTCTCCGGGAGCTTATCTCGGCTCTGTGCTGATGCTGGCCGTCATGGTCATGCTGGGCATAGCGGCCGCTGGTCTGCTCCGCGAAAAAGACAGTCAGCGGAGCCCAAGACTTTGCTTCGCAGCCTGCGCCGCCATGGTCTTTGAGCACCTTGGCTGGTGTCTGGGCGCTCTTTCTCCCTTCATAATAACCGGCCACGCTGTCTATATCGGCTCTGCGCTGCTGATACTCGCCGGAGCCGTGCTGTACGCTCTGGCCGCATGGCTCTTTACGCGCCGCCCGCCGCTTCACCGCCCCTTATGGCTGACTATCGGCATTCAGGCTGTGCTTTACACGGCGCTCCTCATCGCCCGCGTCAGCAGCGGATACTCTCTGCTCGAGATGGCCGCTATAGCACTGACCGTGGCCGCCGCTGCCTATAAAGGCAACACCGCACAATTTACGTTTTAGAACTTAAGCACGATCTTGCTTGCATCTTTTCCGTCATACTTCACAAAAATGCTCACCAATACACAAAGTATTGGTTCCGCTTTTTGTATCGTCTGACAGAAAATCTGACTGCGCAATATCGCACTTAGAATTATGCGATATTGCCTAAACTTTCCAAGCGCGACAAAGGAGACCGTCATGCCTGACCGCGAAATAATAACCTTTCTCATCCGGGCCAAGCGGGCCACCTACGCCGGCAAGGGCGCCGAGACCGCTTCCTGCCGCCCTCACTCCCACGACCTGACCTTTTCCGACGGCAAATATATGTACTACGACTCCTACTTCGGAGGCCGGGAATTTGTGGGAGAAGAAGCGCTCTGGGCGGATGGACTTCCCTTCTGGAGCATGAATTACGCCGGTCGGGTTCTTGGCGAGGGCTTCAGCGGAGATTTTCTCAAGGAGGCTCTGCTTAGAGTCCCCGAGAATATGCCCTTCCGCGGGCCGGCAGAATACACCGACGGGGCCTTCCTCTACCGCTGCGAGGTCAAGGGAGATTTTGACTGGTTCATCGGCGAGGAGGTCATTCTTCTCAACGGAGAGAAAATATACGAATGCCGCTTCCACGGCGGCAGGATAAGCTGACAGCAGGGCTGTCGCGGTCAGGAGCCGCGGCGGCCCTTTTTGCCGCCTTTTGCCCGGCGGCGCTTGCCATATCCCACGGGATACATTATAATATATAATGAATTTGAATACCCATCCGAGAGGAGATATCCGGATATGAATAATGGTCGTCTGCCCGCACGGGGCAGTATAAGCCAGAGCACCGCCGCAGGTATGTTTGCCGTGGTGGCACCCTTTGTCATATTGCTATCCATGTTCGCTCTTGCGGGCATTGCCCCCTTCGGACAGAGCACTTTGCTGTGTCAGCACAACGCCCGGTGGTTCGAGGCTCTGGGCTGCTGGCGGGCCGTGCTCACCGGCGAGGGCGGGCTGATGTACTCCTTTGCCGAGGGGCTGGGCGGAGATTTCTATTCCCGATGGGCCGACGGGCTGTGCAGCCCATTCCTGCTCATTGCCCTGACCATGGAGGCCGACGCTCTGCCCCAGTGCTTCACTGTCATAACCCTTGTGCGGGCGTCCTTTGCCGGGCTTTTCGCCTATCTGATGCTGCGCAGGCTGTCCGGCCGCACGCCTATGTCCGCCGCCGCCTTTGCGGCCGCCTACGCTTCGGGCAGTCAGCTGGCCTTTGGCTTTCTCGCCCCTCAGTATGCCGACGCCGCTGTGCTCCTTCCCCTTGCCGCCGCGGGCATTTCCCTGCTGGCCGAAAAGGGACGGGCTACGCTCTTTTTCTGCGGAGCCGCTCTGTATCTGCTGTGCTGCGGACGGCTGTGGCCGCTGCTGCTTTTCTTCTCGGTCGCCTATTTCGCGTGGTGCCAGCTGGTTCTGGGCAAGCGCGAGGGCCTCTGGGCCCGGATGGGTCTTTTCGTGGCCTCCCTTGCCGCCGCAACCGGCGCGGCGATGGTAACGCTTATCCCTCTCTATTCCGCCAGTGCCGACCGCTCGGCGGCCATCTATCCGGTGGGTCAGGTGGATTCGGTGAGCTTCTTTGACCTTGCCGCCTCCATCTTCTCCGGCGCTTTCTCCGAGGGCACGGTCATGCCGCTGATGTTCTGTTCGGCCATCACCGTTCTGCTGCTCCCGCTCTATCTTCTCAATTCCAAGCTGCCCCTCGGTGAGCGGCAGCTGTGCGCGCTGTTCGTGGCGCTGCTGGTGGTTTCCATGTGCATCCCGGCGCTGTGCTGGCTGTGGCTGGGCTTTTCCGCTCCCACCGGAACGGTTTGCTGCTGCGGATGCGTATTCTGTCTGTTCGCGGTGTCGGCGGCGGTTCGCCTGACGGCACAGCCCATGCGCGTGAAGGTCAGCCGGGTGCTGCTGTGCTGGGTCATAGCCGCCGGTCTGTTCCTTGCTGCCCTCATATTCGGCAGCGCCGACTATTCTCTCTCCGGAGTGATCTTTACTGCCGGATTCCTGACCATGTACGCCGCTATAACCATAATCGCCCTTTCCGGCAGAGGCATTTCCGTGGGCTTCTGCGTGGTCATTCTGGTGTGCGTCGGCTGTGAATGCGCCCTTGGCGGTATGCTCGGTCTGCGTTCCGCCGCCGAGGATATTCCTCTCACGCCCGTTTCTCAGGTAGAGGAGGACAGCCGTCTGGAGCTGAGCCTTGACAGCATTCTGGCCGGCAGCGAACTCAGCGGCAGCTCCGACTTTTACCGCCTGCGGGGCGCCGATATCGGGCAGCGCGGCCGCGTTGATGCTCCGTGGCTCCCCACCGACGAGTGCGCACGGCTGATGTCGGTGCTGGGCATCAGCGGCGGTGAAGGATACACCCCGGTCACCGACTCCCTCTTCGGCGTCAAGTATGTTATTTCCTCCGAAAGCACAAGTGATTATCTGCCGGTGGGCACAGCCGGCTCCTATAATGTTTTCCGCAACAACTCGGCTCTGGGGCTCTGCCTTTCCGTCCGCACTGATGTTGCCGGACTGACCACATTCAGCAATAATCCCTTTACCGCCCAGAACGAGCTTGTCACCGCCATGGCCGGCAGCGAGCGTCAGCTGTTTATCGACGCCTCTCTGACCGGACGGGAGGGCGAAGGCGCGAGCATCATCGAGACTCTCGAGGGCATCGAGCTGGTTCGCAGCGAGGAAAACGCCTCGGTGCGCTTCACGGTGCTTGTGCCCACCGACGGTCCTCTTTATATGTACCTCGGCTCCGAGGAGGGAGTGAAGGGAAACATCTCTGTCAACGGCGGCCAGCCGGAGGAGCTTGAGCTCAGCGGCATCCACTGTCTTGGCCGTTTTCCCCGGGGAGCGGTGGTTACGGTGACGCTCACCTTTGAGGAGGAGCGCCTCCAGCTGGGCGGCACATGGTTTGCCGTGCTGGACACCGCTCTTGCCGACACCGCCATGAAGCAGCTGGCACAGCAGAACGCCGCCTATGTACATGCAAACGGCAGTACGGTCACATGCACCGCCACCGTGTCCGAGGGCCAGATACTTATGACCACCATTCCGTGGCAGAGGGGCTGGAGAGCCTACGTGGACGGTGCCGAGGCTGAGACCCTGCGTGTTGCAGGCTCGCTGCTGGGTGTGGATGCCGGCCCGGGCATACACGACATTCAGCTCATATACGCGCCGGAGGACTTTTCCACCTGTCTTGTGATAAGCGTGGTATTCCTCGTGTTCGGCTTCCTGCTGACCAGCATCCTTGACTCCGACCGGCTGAGCCGCATCTACGAATACAACCGCCGGGTGGTGGAGGAAGAGGAAATGCGCGAGCTGCCGCCTCAGGAGGACATCTTCGCCGACTACAGCCAGTATATGATCCCCGACGTGCCCAGTCTTGACGACATGGACGACGACTTCGAGGACTATTACAAGGGAATGTGACCCGGAAGGACGTATAATGAATATTATCAGAAGGCATCCCTTCGCCGCGTGGAACCTTGCTGGCTTCGCTCTTGCCGGCATTTCTCTTTGGTTTATCCTCAGCGATCTTTCTCTCACCAGTGAAGTCTGCATGGCTCTGAGTACTTTAGGCTTTCTCGCCGCCTGCGTTATGCTGCCTGTTGTCTGGGTTGTCGGGATCATCCGGTGCGTGAAAGGCGAAGGCGGGCAGGTCAGATCGAACTACCGCCACCGGTACATCCGGGAGCTTGCCTGCGAATATATGTCCCGCAAGCCCTTCGCGGCGGTATACGGACTGCTTATTCTCCTGCTCTCTCCCATCACGCCGCTGGTGCTCATCCACGTGCTGGATGTATTCTCTATCCCGCTGATGTTTATCGGCACCGGGCTGATGATCCTTCTGGCGGTGTGCACCAAGGATTTTCTTGCCGCGGCGTTCTTCCGCCGGCACGGCACGGAAAAGCACTTCAACCTGCTCCCATGCGACGGCACCTCGCGCCTCGACCGGCTGTACGGCGGCTATGTCCACACCTATCTCGAGCACAGCTGGGACGGCATGACCCGGGATTTCATCTATAATCTTCTGCTGCGGGAAAAGGCTCTGAACGGCACCATTCACTGCTGCCGTGTCTCCACAGATTTTCTTCACGAGAAATACGGCTGCCGGAAGAACGGGCAGATAAGCGGGTACATCCTTGTGCCATTTTCTTCCTTTGAGCTGAACGCGAAAAACGGCCAGACCGTGCGCAAGTATCTCGACTGTATTTCCAGCGGCACGCTCAACTCCCTGCTCAACTCGCGGTACGGCCGCAAGGACAGCCTCGAGCCTGCCGATTACGCTCACCGTGCCGATGCCCGCCGGCTCAGCCCATGCGCCGCCCGCCTTTCCGGCGTTCAATGGAAGGACGGCGAGCTGCGCATGGCCATCAGCGAGGCACGGAATCCCGCGGAGCCTTGCCATCACTTCTACGACTGCCTGCTGATCCTGCGGGATGTCACCGTCGGCGAGGAAAGCGGCCAGCTCCTGCGCCGGATGGAAACTGCCGACAGAGTTCACCTCTTCGGCTTCAGGCAGAACAGCGAAGAGGGCACTCTTTCAATGACCGTTATCATCGACGACGATATCGACGCCGAAAACTGGACTCAGGACGAGGAGGAATACTCCCCGGAGCAGTTGCTGGAGTGCCGTTTCGGTGAGATGGAGTGGCACTACGACGGCTTCTGTGACACCACGGAGTATGCGAACACTCTGCGCAGGATATCGAAGAATCAGACACCATCCGAATAAAAAATCAGCCCGGCTCTCCACGGTTTTCGCGGAGAGCCGGGCTTTTGACTCACAAGGAAGTATTATCGGATAGATCAGCCGACATAGTAGAAGTCGTCGGCGGGCATGGCGCCGCCCACAGCGGCGGGATTCTGCTCAAAGAGCACGGCGAGGTAGCCGGAGATGGCTTCCTTCATTTCCTCGCCGGCGATGAAGGTCAGGTTGCATTCGGGCAGAGCCTTCTGGGCAACGCCGGCGGCAACGATCTCGAACTTGCCGATGAGCTGAGCGGCGGCCTCAACATTCTCGTTGGCGTAGTTGATGGAGGCCTCGTACTCCTTGAGGAACTTTTCAACGGCCTTGGGATTGTTCTCCACAAAGTCGGCAGAGGCGATGACCACACCGGTGAGGCACATTCCGTCGCCGCCGATGGCGTTCCACTCGTCGGTCAGGTCGATGACATCCTCAACGCCCTCCACCTTGGTCTGGGCGACGGTGACATAGGGCTGGGGCAGCATGGCGACGGTGCATTCGCCGGTGGCCATCAGGCTGACAACCTCGGCGGGCTCGGCCTTGAACTCGATGGTGACATCATTGTCCGGGTCGATGCCGTTGCTGCTGAGGATGTAGCGCAGGGTGTACTCGGGAGTGGCGGCCTGACCGGTGGCGTATATGGTCTTGCCCTTGAGATCCTCAAGAGAGGCCACGGTGCCGTCGGTGTTGACGATGTACAGCACGCCGAGGGTGTTGACAGCCAGCACCTTCACGCCGCCCTCGGTCTTGTTGTAGAGGACGGAGGCCACGTTGGCGGGCACAGCGGCGATGTCCAGCTGGTCGTTTATCATCATGGGATTGATCTCGTTGGCGGTGCCGCAGAGGGTGAATTCGTAGTCGTTGGCGGAGGTCCCCTGCTCGTCGTTCTCAAGGAGCGAGGCAAGGCCCATGCCGGTGGGGCCGGTCATACCGGCGATGCGCACGGCGGTCTTTTCCTCGGTGCCGCAGCCGGCCAGAGTGAAGACGAGCATGAGGGCGCATAGGATCACGCTGATGATTCTTTTCATGTTGATTTCTCCTTTTATTGAATGATTTGGATAACGGGTTTACAGCTTCGGGGTGATGACCTTGGCGGTCACGGAGGGCAGCATTCCCAGCTTGCCGGAAAGGGCGCTGGATTCCGCCGGCGGGATGTCGAGCACCACGCAGATTATGGACACTCCCCGCTCGCCGTAGGGCAGACCCATGCGGCCGATGATAAACTCGGAATAATCGTGCAGCAGCTCGTTGACCTTTGCCGCCGATTCCCGGTCGCTGATGATGATGTTGAGCACGGTAAGGCGCTTGTCCATGGGCATTCTCTCCTTTCGGCTGTGCGGGTAATTCCCCGAAAAACAAAAATCGCCATGCCCTCGGAAAGGCACAGCAAACAGAACGGTACATTGCCCCTGTCCGGCAGCTTTCCCGCCGGGACAGACCCGGACGCGGCAGCCATGGGACGGCAGACAACAGCCGACATATTCTGCGCCTTTCCGCTCGGGCGAACCCTTGCGGTCAGTACGATGATTGTTGGTATGATAATACACGAAGAAAGGGTCGGTGTCAAGTACCCGGAGCAAATTTGTTAAAAATTTATCATTCCTTCTCCGATACACACAAAAAGACCACGCCGAGGAAGGCATGGTCTTTTGTGAACACTATCGGGACAGGCAGAGCCTTTCCATTGTTATTTGCCGTTGTGCTCCTTCAGGGTCTCGATGAGCCAGAGGCCGGTGTCGGTGAAATCCTCCTCGGTGTAGCCATTGTACCACAGAACGGTGCGTCTGAGGGCGGAGCAGGGCTCGGCGATGTTGGAGAAGGACCACATACAATAGGAGATATTCTCCTTTTCAAGCAGCTCGATCCACATATCGGCCTGCTCGATGTCTCTGGGGAAGCCGCCGCTGGCAGCGGTGATGCCGTATTCGGTGACGAAAATGGGCAGGCCGCTCTGGCTGGCGCTTTCCACCACGCTGCGCCAGTTTTCCTGATGGGAGGCGGAGTAGAAGTGGAAGGTGTACATGATGTTTTCAAAGTCGAGGGGATTTGCCATGACTCCCTTGAGATCCTTGGACCAGTCGGGGCTGCCGACGATAATGAGGGAATCGGGATCCTTCTCGCGGATGATGGGAATGATGGTCTCGGCATACTGCTTTACCGAAGCCCAGTCAACGCCGTTGGGCTCGTTGCAGATTTCGTAGATGACGTTGTTGTAGTCGCAGAACTTTTCGGCCATCTTGGCAAAGAACACCTTGGCGTCCTCGATGTGGATGTTGGGATCGCCTTCGCCCAGAACGTGCCAGTCGATCATGGCGTACATATCCTGATTCTTCGCGTACTCCACGCCATTGCACACCGCCTGCTCAAGGCGATCCTTGTCGCCGCCGGTGCAGTAGCCCACGATGCCCACGCCGGTGGTGTACAGCGCCAGACGGAACACATTAACGCCCATATCACGGGACAGCTCCTCGAAGAGCGGCTCGTTGATGAAGGATTCGGCGGTGGCGATGCCGTAGGAGCTGACGCCGCGCAGCATGACCGGCTCGCCGCTCTCGGAGCACAGCTTGCCGTTGATGACCTGCAGCTGGCCGCAGGAGGAGGGACGGGCGCGGCCGTCGTCATACACATTCACGGTGCTTTCGGAAACAGCGGTTTCAGCTTCGGGATCGTTCTTGCCCACGCAGCCGACACACAGCGAGAAAACGGTGGCCGCCGCGAGAAGAATGGCTATTATCTTTTTCATGGTGATTTTCCCTTTCTTTATCATACCGGTGCAGGTCTCCCCTGCCCCTATAAAGGAATAATAACACACAAAGATATGTATTCGCAACAAAAAATATGTTATTTTTATCAAATTTGTTACCCTTTTGCTTTGCGCGCCAGAATAATTATGGCCAGCAGCACCAGCAGGATGCCGCCCAGCTTTTCCGGCGTTATCGGCTCGCCGAAAACCAGCGCTCCGGTTATGGTGGCCACCGCCGGTTCAGCGTAGGCGATAACCGAGGCCTTGCCCGAGTCGATGCCGGAAAGGCCCTTCGTGTAGAGCACAAAGGGTATGAGGGTACACAGCACTCCCAGCAGCAGAGCCATTATGGCTGTGTTGACACTGCCGGACACTATTGCCGCCGTTTCCGCCGGACGGCTGAAGGGCACCGCGCCCAGAGCGGCGAAGATGAAGGTATAGGCGGTGACGGTGAGAATATCATACCGGCGCAGAGCCAGCTTGCCGAAGATGCTGTACAGGCCGTAGCCCAGTCCCGAGCCTATGCCGGACAGCACGGCTATGAGGGGAACGGCCTCGCTGCCGCCGAGCACCCCGGTTATCAGTACGCAGCCGGAAAAGGCCGCCGCCAGCGCCAGCAGCTTCCAGCCCGTTATCTTCTCCCGGAACACCACTGCCGAAATGAGCATTACGAAGAAGGGCGAGGTGTAGAGCAGGATCGCCGCCACCGAGAGGGAGGTTCGCGACTGGGTATAAAAATAGCATACATTGAAAAAGAGTATGCTGCATATGCCGGTGCCGAAGAACATCCAGAGATCACGGAGCCGCACACGCAGCTTCCCCGGGTCGGTCACCAGCAGCCAGCCGGCGAGCAGCGACGCCACCACCACGCAGCGCACGGAGGTTATCTGGATGGGACTGGCTCCGGCCTCGGAAAGAGCGCGGGAAAACACGCCTATGGTTCCCCAGCACACCGCCGCCAGAATTATCATGACGACCGACACCGTCTGGGTGCCGGGTCTGCGGATCGTCTTTTGCTGTGACATGAGCCTTCTCCTATTCGCCGGAAAGATAGGCCAGCAGCTCCGCGGCGTTGGTGTCCGGCTTGACCTTGGGCATTACCTTTTCGATGACGCCCTGCTCGTCGATGACATAAGTGGAGCGCACCACGCCCATGCTCACCTTGCCGTACAGCTTCTTTTCCTGCCAGACATCGTAGGCCTGAATGGCCTGCAGCTCCGGGTCGGAGAGCAGGATAAAGGGCAGGCCGTGCTTTTCGGCAAATTTCTGATGCGAGGCGGTCGAGTCCCTGCTCACGCCGATCACCGTGACATTGATGGCCTTGAAGGCCTCGTAGCTCTGGGCAAAGGCGCAGGCCTGACGGGTGCAGCCTGGGGTATTGTCCTTGGGATAAAAATAAAGCACGACCTTGCGGCCGAGGAAATCAGACAGACTCACCTGCTCGCCGTTTTTGTCGCTCAGAGTGAAATCCGGCGCTTTGGTTCCGGCTTCCAGCATAATATTCTTCCTTTCTTTTCCCTGACTTGTTCAGCGGGATAGGGTAAAGTATACCATATCCCGGTTCGCGCCGCAATCTCGTCGGCGCAAAAAATCGCCGCGGAGGGCTTTTCTGGCGCTCCGCGGCAATTACGCTTGGTTTTCTCAGCTGATGATGTCCACCCGGCCATCCTGCACGGGATGGGCCTCCTTGGTTGTGTCAGGATTGCCGATGGCGATGGCGATAGCAAAACGGTGATCCTCCGGGAAACGGAGCATTTTTGAAAGCCGGTCAGCCTCATTGCCCTTGAAGGCGGCGGCACACAGACCGATTATCACCGAGCCAAGTCCCATGGAGTGGGCGGCAAGGGCGAGGTTCTGCACGGCTATGCCCGCGTCCACCTCTCCCCAGCGGCTGTTCCGGTCGCAGGAGATGAACACGGCAAGGGGAGCGTTGTAGAACACCGCGCCTCCTCTGGAGAGGATGCGCTCGCAGGCGGCGGCGTCACCACCGGCCTGAAGGGCATCCATGACCGCCCGATCCACATCGGCTATCATGTCCCGGTCGGTCACAAAGGTGAAGTGCCAGCTCTGGGCGTTCATGGCCGTGGGAGAGGCCACGGCGCATTCTCTCAGAACAGCCAGCTGCTCTTCGGTAACAGCCTCCGGCTTGTATGCGCGGATGCTTCGGCGGTCAAGTATGGAGCGGATGGTATCATTCATCGGTTATCGTCCTTTCCGGGTCGGTGTCCCACAATTCGGGAGGCTCGACCAGCTTGAGAGTAAAATAAAATTCCACGCCGGTGTCGGTATTTCGGGCGCCGAAGGAGGCGTTATGGGCGGTGAGAATGGTGCTGACTATCTTAAGTCCCAGGCCGGATCCGCCGTAGGAGCGGGTGCGGGCCTTGTCCACCTTGTAGAAGCTGTCCCAGATGCGCTCCATGCTCTCCTCGGGAATGTGGCTGCCGGTGTTGCGGATGGTGCAGGTGATCCTGTCTCCTTCGCTGGTCAGCATAAGGCTGATCTCGCCGCCGTCGGGAGTGTGGTTGCGGGCGTTGGCCAGCAGGTTGTTCACGACCTCCTCAATGCGCTCCATGTCGGCATTGACAAAGGTGCTGCTCGCGGTGCATTCCATGTGGTAGGATATACCCCGCTCCTCCAGCAGCAGTCCCAGCTTGCTCAGCCGGTCGTATGCCAGCTCCCTGAGGTCAAACACGGACAGCTCCGGCGCCATCTCTCCCGACTCCAGCTCGGCCAGCTGCAGCAGCCGGGAGGCAAGGTTGCTCATGCGGATGGCCTCGTCCTCGATGACGCTGCAGTAGTATTCCTTCTCCTCGCTGTTGACGTTCATCTGCAGTCCCTCGCAGTAGCCGAGGATGATGGCCAGCGGGGTTTTCAGCTCGTGGGATACATCGGAAATGAAATTCCGGCGCATATCGTCCACCCGCTGCTTGTGCTGCAGCTCACGGCGCAGCTGCTCGTTGGCCACGGACAGCTCCTCGATCTTGGTGCGCAGCTGATCCGAGAGATTGTTGATGCTGCCTGAGAGGCGGCCTATCTCGTCGTTTGACTTGATGGGAAGCCGCTCATCGAAGTTGAGGTGCGCCACCTGATCGGCGGCGTAGCTGGCTCTGACAATGGGTGAGGCAAAGCTGGTGCCCACGATAAAGGTCACGCCGCCGCCCAGAATGAGCAGGATGATGCCCACCATAACGGTGAAGTTGTTGGCTATCTGAGCGCCGTCCTCAATGGCGACCACCGGCGTGTTGATGGCCACAAGGAAGGAGCGGCTGGTAAAAAGATAAGGCTTGGTTACCCGGGCGTAGATGGTGAGGTAGGGCGCGCGGGAGTGGCCGGGATGGGTCTGGCCGCCGATGGTGTAGCTGCCCCAGCTTTCCTCCACCTGCCGCTCGTGATCCCAGCCCCGGAAGAAGTCGCGCATGGTCTCCCGCTCGTTGGAGCTGCAGAAGACCGTGTTGAAGTTCTCGTCGGCAATGAGGATGCGCAGGTTGCGGCTCTCCTCCAGCTCCAGCAGCTTGTCCGTGAAGTCCTCGGCGAAGAAATCGTAGTTGGCCACGATCTGCAGGTTATCGACCAGCGCCTGCTCCTTCATCTGGGAGTAGTACATTTTGAATAGGGTGCTGTTGAGCAGCACATTGCACAGCACAAAGGCGAGAATGATACTGAAGAATACCAGTATCATCTTCACCCGGATGGATTTCCTCAAGGCTATCTCTCCTCAAGGCGATAGCCCACGCCTCGGACGGTGACGATCATGTCACCCGACTCGCCCAGCTTTGAGCGAAGCTGCTTGACATGGGTGTCCACAGTGCGCAGGTCGCCGAAGTAGTCGTAGTTCCACACTCCGTTGAGTATCTTCTCTCTGGACAGAGCCACGCCCTTGTTTTCGATGAAGTAAAGGAGCAGGTCGTACTCCTTGGGAGTCAGCTCAAGAGCCGTTCCGCCCACATAGGCCACATGGGCAAGCTCGTCTATGCGCACATCGCCGCACTGGGCATTGTGGCCGCCCAGCACGCCCCGGCGGCGGAGCAGAGCCTGCACCCGGGCCACCAGAAGACTGGGAGAGAAGGGCTTGGTGACATAGTCGTCCGCGCCCAGACGGAAGCCGCCCAGCTGGTCGGACTCGGAGCTTTTGGCGGTGAGCAGGATGACCGGCATATCGCCCATCTTGCGCAGCTCGGAAAGCACTGTCCAGCCGTCCATCACCGGCATCATCACGTCGAGGATCACCAGATCGGGCTTGCTGCTGCCCGAGCACTTGCTCAGCGCCTCGGCGCCGTCGGCGGCTTCAATGGTCTCAAAGCCCTCCCGGGAGAGGAAGTCGACTATTATCTTGCGGATGCGATCCTCATCGTCTGCCACAAGGATGCGAACGGTGCTGTTTTCACTCATTATTATACATCTCCTGAATAAAGAATCTTAAACTTCGTAAGCCAGTGTAAGATATTTTTGTGATGCGGCAGTGATGTTCCCGGGCGGTAAGGGTGAGCCTCCGTGATACAAAATCGGGAATGTGTCAAAAGCAAGCGCCCCATTCGTTGTGAACAGGGCGCGAGGGTCAGTACTTATTGATTTTCGCCGGCTCAGCCTTCGACATTGTCGCCGTCGGGATCGCAGGCGTCGCAGAACAGATCATCCACGCTGCCGGTGGTGTTCTCGCAGGTGTTGCCAAGGCCGGAGCAGTAGAACAGCTCGTCCTCGGCGCCCTCCTCCACAGGCTCGGAGGTCTGGTCGATGAGATCCTCGTCACCCTCGGGCAGGGCGTTGACGGTGGGGCCGTCGTAGAGCTCCTCGCCGTTGGCAACAGCGCAGTAGGAGCAGCCCTTGGTGCGGTTGGCCTCGAAGGCCTCGGCCACGGTGCCGGTGTATACGGGATTGGAGTTGATGATGGTGTGGCAGTCAGGGTTGAAGTGGTAGCATCTGCCGAAGCTGGTCCAGTAGCAGGTCTCGCCGTCGAGGCTGTATTCGTAGGCGTCCGACTGGGCGGCGGCCAGATCCTCGGCGGAGGTGGGATTGTAGTCGATGGAGGTGCCTACCGACAGCAGCATGGCCACGGCGGCGATGATGGCGAGGAGCTTCTTGGTCTTCTCGTCAAGGTCATCCTCCTTGAGGAGCAGGAGCACCAGCGGGAAGAAGGCGACCACGGCGGCGATGACGCCCATCTGGTTCCAGAGGAAGAATTTGAGCTTCTTCTTTTCGGACACGGGATCAAGGCGGTTGGCCTTTTTCCACAGCTGGGAACCGACTATGACGCAGATGAGGTCGAGGACGATGCCCACGATGATGTAGGTAGTGGAGTTGAGGATGGAATCGGGAACATCGGGAATGTACAGGGTTCCGTTGATGAGCAGGATGGTCAGCACCTCAAAGGCGATGGCCACAAGCCACAGCACCACAGCGCCGATGCGCAGGCCGGTGGCCTTTTTCTTGTTTTCGGCGGAGACATAGGCGGTCTTGCCGTTGGGACGCACGCCGGGCTTCTTGGGAGTGGTCTTTCCGGTGGGTGTACTCACCGGCTTGCCGCTGGCGTTGACAAACTGCCGGCGAGTGGGCGTCTTTTTCTTGCTGCTGGACATAAATTTTCCTCCTTGATGGTCGAATCGCGCGCAGAAAGGCGCGTCTGTATACTGATTCATTATAACAAACCTTGCTATCCTTGGCAATATTTTGAGGAAATATTCTTTATATTGAAAAAAAAAGTAAAAAACACTGTTTTCTCTCCATATTTTGTGTTAATATAATTTTATCCAATCTGTATTAGGAGGATCATCAATGGCACAGAAAAAAGGAAGAAAACGCACCGGCTCCGGCGGCAAGGCCTCCGTGGGTCAGGTGGGCAGCTCCATCGGCAGCAGCAGACCGGCCGGCAAAACCGGCGGCTACAGCGCCCGTCCCAAGCAGCCCAAGGTGCACAACAGCTACGGTAAGGTAACTCACGGCAATTCCATAGAGAAGGGCGTGCTGACCTCTCTGCTCGGTCTGGGCGAGAGCAGCTCCTCCAGCTCTTCGGCAGCCTCTGCCGGCACCGGCTCCATCTTCTCTCTCAGCGGAATATTCTCCCTGCTCAAGCAGAACAAGACCGCCAGAATAATCGCTCTTATCCTTGTGGTGCTTCTGGTGTTCTGGCTCCTCCGCGGCGGCAGCTGCAGCGTGCCCGGAGGCGAAACCCTGCTGGGCGGCACCAACTTCACCAATATCTCCGAGTCGCTGGGCATCGCGGGCACCGCCTCCACCTCGCAGGAGCCCGACCTGAGCGTTTCCAACAACGCCCGCGACCGATATGTCTCCTATCCCGACAACAACGCCACCGTCACCATCATGGTCTATATGTGCGGCACTGACCTTGAGAGCAAGTACGGCATGGCCACCTCCGACCTGCAGGAGATGATCGCCGCCAACATCAGCGGCAATGTCAACCTCATCGTTGAGACCGGCGGCACACAGAAGTGGAACAACCGCACGGTCAGCAACTCCACCAACCAGATCTACAAGGTCACCTCCAACGGTATGCAGCTGGTCAAGGAGGTGGGCAAGAAGTCCATGGTGGATCCCAACACCCTGAGCGAGTTCATCGGCTTCTGCACCGCCAACTACACCGCCGACCGCTATGGCCTTATCTTCTGGGATCACGGCGGAGGATCGGTCAGCGGCTACGGCCACGACCAGCTCTTCCCCAACGGCTCCATGACCCTTGACGAGATCGACACCGCCCTGAAGAACGGCGGCTGCAAGTTTGACTTCATCGGCTTTGACGCCTGCCTCATGGCCACTCTGGAGACAGCTCTGGTAGCCGAGCGCTACGCCGACTACCTCATCGCCTCCGAGGAGACCGAGCCCGGTGTGGGCTGGTATTACACCACATGGCTCAACACCCTTTCCGCCGACACCTCCATCTCCACCGTTGAGCTGGGCAAGAGCATCATCGACAGCTTTGTCGAGGAATGCGCCCGCCGCTCTCCCAGAGACAAGACCACCCTTTCCATCATCGACCTGGCCGAGGTGGCCGGCAATGTTCCCGAATCCTTCAGCTCCTTTGCCCAGTCCACCTCTGAGCTGATAAGCAACAACGAGTACAAGCAGATCTCCGACGCCCGCAGCGCCACCAGAGAGTTTGCTTCCGGCATCAATCAGGTCGACCTCATCGACCTTGCCAACCGCATCGGCACCAGCGAGTCCAAGGCCTTTGCCCAGACTCTGAAGGATTGCGTCAAGTACAACCGCACCTCCAACAACATCACCAACGCCAACGGCATTTCCATCTACTTCCCCTATGGCTCCACCAGCTCCATGTCCAGCGCCCTGAGCACCTACGACAAGATCGGTCTGGACGACAGCTACAGCGAGTGCATCAAGGACTTTGCCAGCGTGACCGCAGGCGGCCAGATCGCCAACGGCGGCGGTGCTTCCCTGATGACCTCCCTCTTTGAGGGTATGCTGGGCGGCGGCACCTCCGCGGCTCCCAGCACCTCCGGCGGCTCTCTGCTGGATGTCATCGGTCTGCTGGGCGGCGGCTCCTCCGCTCCCGCTTCCGGCAGCAACAGTGACCTGCTGGGCACCATGCTCAACCTGTTCCTCAGCAGCGCCGGCTCCAAGGAGCTGACCGGCATTGACGTCGGCCAGAACGAAGAGTGGTTCAACGCCGACAAGGTGGCTCAGTATCAGGATTACATCGCGGCCAACTACCTCGATCCCGACCGCATCGTCATCACCGAGAATGCCGAGGGTCAGCCGGTAGTCAGCCTGACCGAGGAAGAATGGGATCTGGTGCAGACCATCGAGCTCAATGTGTTCTATGACGACGGCTCGGGCTACATCGACCTTGGCATGGACAGCATCTTTGAGCGCGACGAGGTCACCGGTGACCTGTTCATCGACTACGACGGCCAGTGGGTCGCCATCAACGGCCAGATCGTCAGCTACTACATGATCTCCGAGCAGTGGGACGAGGCCGGCGAGGAGTACTTCATCACCGGTTATGTTCCCGCTCTGCTCAACGGCGAGCAGGTGGAGATACTCGTCACCTTTGACAGCCAGCTCGAGGGCGGCAAGGTAGCCGGATATCGTCCCGTTTATGACGATCCCTCCGCTCCTCAGGCCAAGACCGTCACCAGCTTTGCCGACGGCGACCGCATCGAGCTGATCTGCGACTACTACACCTACGACCAGACCTTCGACGACAGCTACACCTTCGGCCGTCCCATCATCGTTGACGGCTCTCTGGAGGTGGAGGATGTGGAGATCATCCTCGCAGGCGGCAGAGTGCTCTACTCCTACTGCCTGACCGACATCTACGGCAACCAGATGTGGACTCCCCAGACCGAATACACCGGCATCTGAGGCAATACCGCATAATTCTAAGTGCGATATTGCGCAGTCAGATTTTTTGTCAGACGATACAAAAAGCGGAACCAATACTTTGTGTATTGGTGAGCATTTTTGTGAAGTATGACGGAAAAGATGCAAGCAAGATCGTGCTT
>JAZSQO010000034.1:0-8054 GCA_045538015.1 Acutalibacteraceae bacterium
AAGCACGATCTTGCTTGCATCTTTTCCGCCATACTTTACAAAAATGCTCGCCAATACATAGAGTATTGCCTCCGCTTTTTGTTGCGTCTGACGAAAAATCTGACTGCGCAATATCGCACTTAGAATTATGCGGTATTGCCCAAGAAAAAGAAGCCCGGCGGAGCAACCGTCTGTTGCTTGCTTTACCCGCCAGCAGGCGGTACAATAAACCCGGAGGTGACGTCAATGGATACGAAAGATATAATCCTTGAGCTCAGAATGAAAAAGGGGCTGTCCCAGGATGAGCTGGCGGAAAGAGTGTTTGTCACCCGTCAGGCGGTTTCCCGCTGGGAGAACGGCGAGACCATTCCAAATACAGAAACGCTGAAATTGCTGTCGGCGCTGTTTGATGTTTCCATCAATACTCTTCTCGGCTCGCCGCGGCAGATGGTGTGCCATTGCTGCGGAATGTCCCTTGACGATTCCACCACCAGCAAGGAACCCGACGGCCTCTTCAACGAGGAATACTGCAAGTGGTGCTACAGCGAGGGCGAGTTCACGCTGGATTACTGGCAGAAATATTCCGAGCTTGGGGGAGAGGAAGGCTTTGAGGAGTTCAAAAGGCGGCTGATCGAAGAGTTCAACGACCTGCGCGTTGAGGGTATGCCGAAGGTTGAGGAGCTGAACGTGCTTTCGGGCAGCTTTATCAATCTTGAGTATACCCTGCCCAACGGAGCGAAGGCGAAGCTTCTGGACGATAGCAGCACATACCTCGGGAACCAGCTGGCCTGCGAATTTGGCGGCAGCAGATGCTTCGGCATTGCGGCGAACATGGACTTTCTGCTTGTGTGTACCTACGAAAAGGAGGGCACCAATCCGGAGCTTGTCCTTTATAAAAAGCGATGAAAAAAGCCGGGCCGCGTCATTGCGGCTCGGCTTGATGCTTTTTCAGTTATCCTTCGGCTTTCTGACCCGGCGACCATAGGCAAACAGAGCTGACACCGCCAGCGCAGCCCAAAGCACTCCGCAGAAGTCCAGCAGAGCGTCGGACACACAGCCGTGGCGGTCGGGAACAAAGGTCTGCAGCCACTCGTCCAGAGCGGCAGTGACGGCACCGCATACCAGCGGCAGCCACACCATGCCCATGCGCCACGGAGCGGAGCGCCACGCCCGCGCGGTGACGGTCAGCGAGGCTCCCAGCAGGGAATATTCCGTGAAGTGAGCCAGCTTGCGCACGAAATGGTGGGAAAGGTCAAAGGGGGCGTGCAGGCTGTCGAGAAGGCCGTTGAGCCACTGGGTGACCAGCAGGCTCAGTTGGCCGGAGTCCTCTCCCTCGGCGGCGGAATTGCCGAAAATGAACGCAAGAAGCAGGACGGTGACCGCTGTGGACACCGTCCTGCCTGCTGTTTTGTTCAGTGGGCTCACTTGCCCATGGCGGCCTCGGCGGCCTGCTCAAGGGTCATGCTCTTGTATTCCTGAGCGCGGAAGATGCGGCCGCTCTTCTTGTCGTCGGCGAACACGCCCACAACCAGACCGGGCATGGCATCCTCGGGAGCGTTGGGAGCGTTGGGACCGCCGAGATCGGTGCGGCACCAGCCCGGATCGACCAGATTGATCATGACATCGGTGCCCTCAACGGTGGTGCCCAGATCGGCGGTGACCTTGTCAAGGGCGGCCTTGCTGGCGGAGTATCCGGCCTGCTGAGGCTCCTTGTCGATGCCGCTGGTGGTGTTGACCACGCGGCCGAATCCACGCTCGATCATGGCCGGCATGAAGTGATAGCAGATCATCATGGGAGCGGTGGTGTTTATCATGAAGCTGACGGTGTAGTCCTCGGCGGGAGTAGTCATGTACTCGGTGCGGTAGGCGATCTGCACGGCGGCGTTGTTGAGGATGATGTCCACGGGCACGCCCAGAGCGTCGATCTGAGCCAGCATGGAGTTTACCTGCTCGGGGCTGGAAAGCTCGGCGGCGACGGCGCGAACCTCAACGCCCATTTCCTTCATCTGCTCGGCCAGCTGAGCGGTGTGCTCAAGGCTGCGGCTGTGCAGAATAACGTTGCAGCCCTGCTCGGCAAGGCACAGAGCGGCCAGACGGCCAAGGCCACGGCTGGCGCCGGTGACCAGAGCCCATTTTCCCTTGATATCAGTCATAGTTAATTTTTCCTCTCTTATCGGTTGGCAGAAGAAATCTGCGGCTTTATTTTATCATTCCGGTGCGTTTGTTGTAAAGCGATGTATATGCTATTTTTTGCGAATATGTGACCTCTTTATTAAAAGAGTGCTGTTGTCGTTGACACTTCCGGGCGGCCATTGTATACTTATCATAAATCCATGCTATATGTAAAATCAGCTTGATACAGCGATTTTTGGAGGCGAAAAGCAAGTGAATATTATCATTGCGGGATGCAGCAAGGGCGGCAGCGCGGTCATGCGCCAGCTGCTGGCCGAGGGACACACCGTTACGGTCATCGATCAGTCGCCGGCGGTCATCTCCCGTCTGGACGGCTATGACGCCATGCCGGTGCAGGGCAACTGTCTTATGACGGCGACCCTCGAGGCGGCGGGCATCCGTCAGGCCAATCTGCTCATATCCTTCACCGGCTCGGATGAGACCAATCTGCTGTGCTGCCTTGTGGCGCGCAAGCTCAACCCGAAGGTGCACACCATTCCCCGCATCCGTAACCCGGAGTACCTGAAGCTGTCCACCGATATGCGGGAGGAATTTGGCCTTTCCATGGCGGTCAACCCTTACCGTGACGCCGCCAAGGAAGTGTATATGCTCCTTCAGTTCCCCGGCTTTCTGCAGAGGGAGACCTTTGCCAAGGGCCGGGTGGAGATCGTGCAGCTGAGAGTCAAGGAGGGCTCCAGACTGTGCAGCGCGTCCATCAGCGATCTTTCCAATATTCTGGGCTTCAAGGTGCTGGTGTGCGCCGTGGTGCGCGACGGCGAGGCCTTTATCCCCAAGGGCGGCGGAGTGCTGCAGGCCGACGACAGCGTGTATGTCACCGCGCCTCACAAGGTACTCTCCCAGCTGATCCGCAAGCTGGGTATTCAGTCCAAGAAGATAAAGCATGTCATGCTCGTGGGCGGCGACCGCATCTGCCAGTATCTCATTCCCAGTCTGCTGGACGCGGGAATGTCGGTCAAGGTCATTGAGAACGACAAGGCCCGCAGCGACGAGCTCAACGGGATGTTCCCCGGGGCGACTATCATCAACGATGACGGAGCGTCTCAGGATGTTCTCGACCGTGAAGGCTGCCGGGACATGGACGCCATCATCACCCTGACCGGTCTGGATGAGGTCAACATGATCGTTTCCATGTACGCTATCGCTCAGGATGTGGACAAGGTCATCACCAAGATCAACCGCATCGAGTCGCCGGCTCTGCTCAACTGCCTGAATGTGGGCAGCATCGTCAACTCGCCCCAGCTGAGCAGCATGAGCATAGCCCAGTATGCCCGGGCCATGCAGAAGAAATCCGGCGCGGCTCTGACCGTGCATCCCATTGCCGGCGGTCAGGTGGAGGCGGTGGAGTTCGTCATCGACGACGATTCAAAGTATGTCGGTCTGCCTCTGAAGAATATTCCCATCCGTCGGGAGCTGCTCATTTCCTGCATCATGCACAAGGGTGAGACCACCATCGCCGACGGCGAATCGAAATTCCAGAAGGGCGATGTGGTCGTGGTGACCGCTCCGGCCAACGCCAACCTTCTTCAGTTCAATGATATTTTTGATTGAGCGGAGGGGTGGATAAGAAATGAATATCAGGTTAGTGGGTCGTCTGGTGGCCATAGTGCTCATCATAGAGGCGGCCTTCATGACGGTGCCCGTGCTCATTGGAGCCATTGACGGCGAGCGGAATGTGATGTTCAGCTTCGGCCTGACCATTGCCATCATCGCCGCGGTGTGCGCGCTGCTTCTGCTGATATGCCGGAGCAGGGACACCTCCGAACGGGGCTTTTACACTCAGGAGGGCTTTGTGACCACAGGACTTTCATGGCTGGCCATGTCCTTCTTCGGCTGCCTGCCCTTTGTAATAAGCGGCCAGATACCCAGCGTGATCGACGCGTGGTTTGAAACGGTGTCCGGCTTCACCACCACCGGGGCCAGCATACTGACCGAGGTGGAGCCTCTTTCGAGAGGAATGCTCTACTGGCGCAGCTTTACCCACTGGCTGGGCGGCATGGGCGTGCTGGTGTTTATGATGGCCATTATCCCCGCCGCCAGCAAGAAGAAAAACTCCGACGTGTTTCTGCTCCGGGCGGAAAGTCCCGGCCCCACCGTGGATAAATTCACTCCCCATATGCGTTCCACGGCCATGATCCTCTATGTGATCTACATTGCTCTGACCGTGGCCTGCGTGCTGTTTCTTCGTTTCCTGGGCGATATGCCGTGGTTCGACGCGGTGTGCACCGCCTACGGCACCGCCGGTACCGGCGGCTTCGGCACCAAAAACGACAGCATCACTTCCTATTCGCCGGCCGCCCAGAACATCACAACGGTGTTCATGCTGCTGTTCGGCGTCAACTTCAATCTCTATTATCTGGCCGTGCTCGGCCGGCTGCGCGCCATCTTCAGGAACGAGGAATTCCGCGCATATCTGCTCATCTGGACGGGTGCCACCGCCATCGTGGTTGTCAACATCATGGATATGTTCGGCAGCTTTGCCGAGGCTCTGCGCCACGCGGCCTTCCAGACAAGCAGTATCATGACCACCACCGGCTTCGGCACCACGGATTTTGAGCAGTGGCCGACTCTTTCCAAAACCGTGCTGCTTCTGCTCATGTGCATCGGCGCCAGCGCCGGCAGCACCGGCGGCGGAATGAAGGTGGCCCGCGTGCTGCTGCTGGGCAAGAGCCTGCGCCGCGGCGTGCGCCGGGCGCTGCATCCCAACCGTTCGGTCAGCGTCAGCATGGACGGCACCGCCGTCAGCGACAGCACTCTTGACAACCTCAACGCCTATTTCGTGGCCTACGCCGCCATCATCGTGATGAGCATTCTGGCCATATCGGTGGACGGAAAAAGCATGACCACCAACATTTCGGCGGTGGTCGCCTGCTTCAACAACATCGGCCCGGGCTTTGAGGTGGTTGGAGCCACGGGAAATTACTCCTCCTTCAGCGTGTTTTCCAAGCTGGTGCTCAGCGCGGATATGCTGCTGGGCAGACTGGAGATATTCCCGCTGCTGGTCATGCTCAGCCGTTCCGCGTGGGACAGAAGGCTGTGACGGCATAATAAGCAAAATAAAACCTGACCGGAGACACCTGACAAAGAAGGTGTCTCCGGTTTTCTGTTCGGGGAAAAAGGCGATGCTTTCAGCCGCAGGCAGGTCTGATTTCCGCAAGTGGCGGCGAGTTGATTTATTGTGTCAATGGTGATACAATTTAATGAGAAGGGTTTTGCGGAGTATGGGACAATCAGTCAAGGAAATTGGATTCCACAGATCAACACGGAGGGGAATGGACTGTCTTATGAAAATAATAGCGTTGTGCTGTGCGTTTTTATGCGTGGTCGTGGGCAATATTCAAGCGATAATGAGCGCACCGAAGGATATACAGCTAACGAGCGCTCTTTCTTCATCATCATTCCCGGACGAGAGCGTTGAAAGCGGCCCTGAGATTTCCTTTGCCCGATCGACGGTTCAGTCGAAGAAGGATACAGTTTCGTGCTTTGCGGTTTCCGATGAAGGCCAGATCGCCTGCGCGTATAATAACTGGATTATAGAAATATATGACAGCAATCTCCGCTTTCAATACGAACTTTCCTTTAACCACTCGGCTTCATACGCTATACTCTGGGAGAAAGAGAATTTGATTGTCCTTACAAGTCGTACGGACAAATTGATAGAGGTGGATCCATACGGAACAATTCTTCGTATCGAGTCCATGGATAGTACAGATGAACAGGAAGACACGTTTTATGAAAAAATAAGACAGATCAAAAGCCGCACCGAGCTTGAAAAAGATGGATATTTGTATTGTTTGCATAGATCGGATATCGTCTTTTCCGGCAATCGTACAGTTTCGCTTACCCGTCAACCACTGCCCGACGGAGCGGCAGAAACAATTGCGTCCAGCACGGAAAAGGTCGTACCTCTTTCGGTGTCCGCGGCGGTTTTTATACTGCTTATCGCGTTGATAGGATATGATGTTGTCCGGGGCATAAATAGGCACGATAACGACTAACGGCAATGATGGAGAATCTGACACCGGTTAAAACATTCTTATCGGCAGTGCAGCTTCAAGGACTACAAGTTGATTTATTACATCAATGATGTTACAATCGACAACGAGGAGGTTCTTATAGAGTACGGTGTAGCCGGAACTGCGACCGGCACTTATGAATACGGATTACAGCGCCTTCTTGTTGAGTATGTCAACGAAGCCAAATGGAAAAGTATAAAATAGTCAGGGCGTAAAGCTATTTGTGTTTTGGGAAAGGTAACAAATAGTATGGATAATGAAATAAAAAAGGAAATGCTGCGTGCGGTCAAAAACGGGGATTTAGATGCCATTGACAATTTAATAAACTCAAACGAAGAGTTATTAAATATTTCTCTCCCGATTGGGTCTTGGCTGCATATTGCAGCTGCCTGCGGGAATTATCATGCAGTGGAATTCTTAATAAAAAGAGGAATTGATGTAAATATATACGGTAGTGCAGTAAACTGCAATGCTTTAAGAATTGCGGCGTTTGGAGGACACCTTGATATTGTAAAGCTGCTGCATAAAAACGGTTCACTTATAGATGTGAGCGAACCCAATAAAAATCCTTTGTTTGCGGCGATATCTTGCGGGCATACACATATTGTGAAATATCTGGTGGAAACCGGAATGGATATTGCGGTTCATTATCAGATAGGGAGACTAAAAAAGGTAGATGCATATGAGTATGCGCGGCAATACGGCCAAACGGAAATTGCAAATTACTTAAAGGGAAAATCAGAGCAAAGTCATGGCTGAACGATATACCTCACGCGATATAATTGAGGCACACTTCCTTGCGGAGTGTGCCTCAAAGCATTTTTTGGTTTTCCGGACAAGTCTCAGCAAATAAACACCGCGTTGTCATCTATGGAGCTTACAGCGATGACCCACCGGAATTTAGGGGAGAGGATGTAAAAATCCGAAAGACAGCCGCCGCATTCGCACAGAACGGCAAACAGCTCGTCGGCGTATCCCTCATAGACCCAGCCCTCCTCAAGCAGGAGGAAAAGCCGGGGTTCATCCTGCGGCACAGCCGATTTTATCGCGTCGAGATATCGCGGCCAGTCTCGGGTTCGGAAAAAGCAATCGATATGCCGCCTTTCCAGCCCGGGAGCAAACCGAAGGGCCCTGAACGAAAGAGAGCGACCGCTCGGTGAGCTTCCTCCGACGCAGAAGCGGGAGTTGAACCCGCGGATCACGCTTCGGTATTTCAGCTTTGAGTATTCACGGAACCGGGCGCGGTCTATGCCCCGCTCCTTGATCACATCTTCGATCTGGTCTCTTATCCGGTAACGGATGGGCTTTTCGGCGATTTCAGTCTTGTGCTTCATGGGTTCTCGTCCTCCTCCGGCGCCGCGCTCAGCTCACCGCCGTAGATGCCGCTGCTCCACACAAAGTCAAATTCCTGCCCGGAGATGACCCGCGCGAAAAAGCCTTCTCCGCACAGACCGGAGTTGAGGTCGTCCGCCGTCGGAACGGGAGTGATCTCTATCGCGCCGCGATACAGTTCGTCAGTGCTCCGCACATGACGGTCGGCAAAGACCTCGATAGCCCGGAGCGCGTATCGCCCGCGGCGCGTATCCACTTCGTAGAAGTACACCACCGGCATATCGTCGGCTTCGTACTTCATAAATACCTTCAGATATTCCATATGCTCCTTCATGCGAGCGGCTCCTTTCTGTTTCGGTTATTGGGCAATTTTCCTGTGCAGAGCTTAAGGCAATGCCGCATAATTCTAAGCGCGATATTGCGCAGTCAGATTTTTTGTCAGACGACACAAAAAGCGGAGCCAATACTTTTTGTATTGGCGAGCATTTTTGTGAAGTATGACGGAAAAGATGCAAGCAAGATCGTGCTTAAGTTCTA
>JAZSQO010000176.1:0-43931 GCA_045538015.1 Acutalibacteraceae bacterium
CAATGCTTGTGACGCCGTCGGGAAGAACAACCTTGTTCAGGCCACCGCAGGCCTGGAATGCACATTCCCCGATCCGAACCACACCGTCGGGAACAGTGAATGTACCTTCTTTGCCCTCCGGGCATTTGACAAGCTCGGTGGCGTCCTTGGTGTACATGACACCGTCAATGCTCGAATATGTTTCGTTGTTTTCGTCAACCTCAATGTCGGTAATTCCGGCACAGCAGGCGAAGGCCCATCTGTCAAAGCCCGTAACGGTGCTCGGGATGGTTACGCTTCCCTTTATGCCGACGGGGCAGCGAAGGAGCAGGGTTGCGTCCTTGTTGTAAAGAACACCGTCAATGCTCGAATAGTGGCTGTTGCCGGCGGCAACCGTTATGGCAGTCATTTTGTCGCAGGCATAAAACGGAGATTCTCCGATGCTCTCCACGCTCGAAGGAACAGTGATGCCGGTCAGGCTGGTGCAGTATGTGAACGCGTCATCACCGATGCTCTTCACTCCCTCCGGAATGGTTATATCGGTCAGCGATTCGCAGGAATAAAACGCCCAGTCGCCGATCGAGGCAACACTGTCGGAGATAGAAATATTGGTCAGTTTATTGCAACCGTAAAACGCATAGCTGCCGATTGTGGCCGCTCCGTCAATTTCCACACTTTTGATATCAGAGCGATGGCTGAACCACGGAGCATAATTGCCCTCATCGTTCCAGTTATCCATTGCGCCGGAGCCGACGATAATCAGCTCGCCCTCCTCGGTCAGCACCCAGATCAGAGCGTCACCGCATTCGCCGATGGCAGCAACCGGAGCGCAGTGTCGTTCAGCGGACAGCAGATCATCGTTATATTTGCCGATGGTCATTCTGGCCCAGTCGATTTCCGTGCCGCCGTAGTAGACATCGGTCAGCGCGGCGCACGCTTCAAAAGCGCTTTCATTGACGCTCTTGACGCTCTTAGGTATATTAATACTCTCCAACTCGTGGCAACCGATAAAGGTGAACGCCCCAATACTTGGAACTCCCTCCGGAATATCGATGCTTTCCAATACACTGCACCAGCCGAAGGCTCCCGCTCCAATGGCTGTAACGCTCGCCGGTATAGCAAATTTCTTCACACTGATACAGTTTGAGAAAGTATCAGCTTCAATTTTGGAAATATTCTTAGGGATATTAATACTTTCTATCGTAACGCAATACGCAAAAGCGCCCACTCCGATGGATGTAACGCTATCAGGGATAACCATACTCTTGATGCCGCTGCACGCATAAAACGCATACTCTCCGATTGTTGTTACACTTTCAGGGATACTGACGCTCTTGCAGGAGCAGCAATAAAACGCATTGCTTCCAATATTTGTTACTCCGTCCTTGATCACAACATCTTTGATCTTACCTCTGTAGTCGTACCACGGCATTGACGATTCACCAGACCAGTCGTACATCGCGCCGGTGCCGCTGATGGTCAGCTTGCCATCGGCAGTGAGAACCCATGTAAGGTTATCGCCGCACTTACCGCTGGCTATCTCTGTATCAGCCGGGTCGTCGGGTATGTCGGAACCTGAGATTGCAGGTGCGTCGGAATCCGTCGTCACAACATCAGTACCGCTCACATCTGTGCTGCTCGCAGGCAAATCCGAAGGGGATGTCTCCGCACCCTCGGCATAGGCCTTTAGTCCGAAGCCGAATATCAGTCCATCCTCCGGCACGCCTATTGTTACCGTACCGATCAGCATCACAAACGCAAGCATTGTCGAAATTATCTTTTTCATTATTTATGCCTCCGCATATAACTGCATTCATTTATTTCATTCGTGTATAAAATGCCAAAACCGGCAGGCTGCCGATTATGCAGCCTGCCGGTCTGTATAATCCGGGCAGGAATAGCGCTACTTTATAATTACTTGGTCAGCGCATTGACAACAGCCTCGGAAACGGCGTTCGCACCGCCAAAGACATAGAGGGTCTTAACACCCATATTGTCAAACTTGGCAACGAGAATGCTGGGCGCAGAATCGCCTACGAGGAAAACAGGCATTCCGTTCTTGGCGGCAAGGGCTACGCCGGACAGAGCGTCGGGATAATTCTTGCCGGTAGCGATTGCGGCGTCATCGGAAGCGAACAGATGCTCAAACGTGTTGTAGACAGCGATGGAGGTGAGGTATCTGTCGTTGCCATATACTCGCTCAGAATCGATGTTCAGAGCCTTGAGCTTGCTTTCGGCAGAAGCATCAACCGCAGCATTGCCGCCGATGATATATGCCTTGGTGCAGCCCAGCTGCTTGAGAGCATCAGCGGTTTCGGCGGGGATGGTGCCATCGGGGTTGACATAGAGGATGGGTGCGCCCATGAGAGCAGCAGCAGAACCGGCAGACAGGGCGTCCGCGTAGGTCTTGTTGCTTACGAGGAACGCTGCATCGCTCTTGGAGGTTACCTTCAGTGCAACCAGCGCGGCGGTATCGTTACGGTTATCGCCGCCGATGCGGGAAACGCTGAAGTACTTGGCAAGGCTGGTCTCAACATCCTTAGAGACAGCCGCGGTGCCGCCGAGAATGACAACATTCTTGGCACCCAGTCTCTGAAGCTCGGCAAGGACCTTTGCGTTGAGAGAGGCTTTACCGGTGAGAAGGATAGGTGCGTTGTAAGCCTTGGAAAGAACTGTGCCAGCCAGAGCATCAGGATAATTCTCACCGCTTGCGATGATTACGGTGTCAGCCTTATCCCAGCCTTCCTTGCTGATTTCAATAGCGGTCTCATAGCGGGTGTTGCCGTACAGACGGTCTGCCTTGCCGGCTTCGGGCTGGCTGGGAGAAGTAGTGGTAGTGGTTGTAGTAGTGGTAGTAGTGGTGGTAGTAGTAGTGGTAGTGCTGCTGGGTCTTCTCATGTTGTACTGGCAGACATCACAAATACGATCCTTGTTCTCGTCCTTGTGCGCTTCCTTGGTACCATCAATAACAGCATTGCAGCCGGTGTTGGTGCAGACCTTCCAGTGGTTGGCGCTGTCCTTGCTCCAGGACTCGGCAGCCTTGTGGCCGGTAGCGGGAATAGTCTCCTGAGCAACGATGACCTCGTTGCAGACGGAGCAGTGCTTGCCTTCGGTCTTACCGTCGGTGGTGCAGGTCTTTTCGACAGCTGCATCGATCACTTCGGTGTGACCGGCGGGGATAACAACGCTCTCAAGTTCGTTTGCGCCAGCGGCGTCAGAGAACGCCTTCTTGCACTTAGCGCAGTAATAGTGCTCGACGGTGCCGTCATTTTCGCAGGTCTTGTCGACGGCGTCGACCTTGGTCATTTCGTGTTCATGGTCAAGAACAGGAAGTTCTTCGGTCTCCCTCTCGCCGCAGACGGGGCACTCGCGCTGCTTTTCGCCCTTGGCTTCCTCGGTGGCGGGCTTGGTCACAACCCATGCGCCCCAGGGGTGGGTGGTCAGCTTGGCAAGAGTCTCAGCCTCAACGGTGGTCTGCTGGGTACCGGCCTCGTCCTTGTAGACATTGCCGCAGCCGGAGCAGGTGTAGTAGGCGTTGTTGCCGGCTTCCTTGCAGGTGGCGTCCTTGGCCTCGGTCTTGGTCATGGAGTGTCTGTGATCGAGGACGGGGATGCTCTCGGTCTTTGTTTCGCCGCAGACAGAGCAGGTAAAGGTTCTTACGCCCTCGGTTTTCTCAGTGGGTTCAGTGGTGACAACACCGTTGTCCCAGGAGTGATCGGTAGCTTCGATCTTTCCATCGCCATTTTTCCATGCTTCAAGATCAGTGATTTCATCGGCACAAGCCTCATCGCTGTACATCTTGCCGCAGGTCTCGCCGGAACACAGATAGTAGTCCATCCAGCCATCCTCGGTGCAGGTTGCAGCCTGACCGGGAGTCTTAACGCCGCTGCAGGTATGGGTATCACCGGCAACGGTAACAGTTTCTTCGCCAACGGTGCCCTTGAACTTGCTGTCACCTACTGTTTCTTCTTCCAGGACAATCTTAGCTTCTCCCGCTGCTTTTGCAGTGAAAGTCAGCTCGGCAACGGTTCCAGCCGCAAATTCAGTGTCGATTCCGGGAAGAACACCAAAGGAGAAAATGCCATCGCTGTTAGTGTCTTCAACAGAATCACCAACGGTAGCATCAACCCATTTGGTCTTGCCGCTGGTCTTGTTCAGACCGAGATATTCGTCGCCATCGGCACCAAGAATGCCGGTGCATTCGAGCTTATCCTTATCAAAGGTCATATAAATGCCGAATCCACGAACATTGATCTGCTTGTTAGTGATAGTTACAGTAATGGTGTCACCGACATTGACTTCAGTATTGTCAATCGACAATTCAACATTCGACTGTTCTGCTTCTGCCTCTACGGCGGTTACCGGTGCAACCCACATTGAAAATACGGTGCAAAGACACAAGAGCAATGCAACCATGCGTTTTTGAAGCTTCATTTTTTCTCTCCAGTTCTTTTATTTTTGATTTATCAATATCCTTAGATTTATCAACCCAAAGTCGCGTCCACTTTGAGAACATAGCGCATGAGACTCACAGCGTCGTTCATGTCAACAACTCCGTCGCCGTTCACTTCACTGGCAGCAAGCGAGGCTTCGTTGGTTATAATTTCCGCTTTGAGCACATGCCGCTGCAGTGCAACAGCATCCTCCATGTCTACAACGCCGTCAAGATTGACGTCGCCCTTGAGAGCGCTCTGCCCCTCCGTCACAGTCACCTTGCCGTCAACAACGGAAACAGTGAACTCCTCGAGGTCATAGTCAAAGGCATCGTTTACGGTAACCTTGATATTAGCCGATTCGCCTTCGGAAAGCAATTCAGTGTCAAACTTCAGAACAGCGATAACTCCGTTGCCGGTAAGGTTGCTGTTCGCGGTGCTTGCTTCCCAGCAAAGAACAAAGGGAGAAGTCATGTCTTTGCCGCAGATGAAATTGCCGTCATACTCGTCATTGGTTCCGTCGTCTCCATCGCCTTCAACAAGGTTTCCGGTGTTGGTTACGGAAATCAGCTCCAGATCGGAATCAAACTCCAGCGTTATACGCAGGCCGATCAGGCCGGGATTGTTCGCAAGGGAGATGTCAATTTCGACATCCTCGCCAACAACAGTGCTTCCACTTTCAATAGTGATGGTCGGGTCTGCGGCGGCATTCGCATGGAACGGCAGGCTTACCATCGCGGTAAAAGCCATGATGAGAGCCAATAGCGTACACCGTACTTTTTTCATGTTCTCATGTCCTTTCTGTTTTTTCTGCGGTTCCATCTTTCCAAAATCGGAATCAACTGCCGGCATCGCGCCTCATGATATACTGATTCCGAAAAAAGAAAGACATACCGCAAAGATTTCGTTTAAAATACCATGTTGATTATAGTACTTATGTTTTTAGTTGTCAATAAATGGAACGAATATTCTTGATGTAAACTGAACTTTTACACGTTTTTTTGCCTTCGTATGAGTTCGACTTACTATTCGGAAAAAAAACAGGTTAAAAACTGGTCTCCGCCGCTTTCTCCGGAGCATTTTTCGCATCGATCCGGCGCGTGAACATTCTGCTCCAACAAGTGCCCCGCGCCGCCCATTTTCGGGAGACGCGGGACATTGACTTGTATGGATTCTTCAGGAGTCGGAAGCTCACTTCAGCGCCACACCCGGCCATCCCGCCAGATATCTGCGCAGAACGGTGGAGTCCTTCATGTCGACCTTGCCGTCGTCGTTGACATCGGCGTTGGAGGCGTTGATGGTGATGTCCCAGCCGGCCAGATGACGGCGCAGTACGGTGGAGTCGAGCAGGTTGACTTCGCCGTCGGAGTTGACGTCGCCGGGGAGGCGGGTCAGTTCTCCGGCTGTCACAACATACACGCTGAAATGATCTGTTGCAAATACAAGCTTGCTATCACTCACCGTAGCACACATATCTGTGTAAGTGCCATCCGATTCAAGTCGGTAGACAGAACACTCGTCTGCCCGATACCCCTCAGGTACGGGAACACTTACCTCAACCTTTCCATTCGGCTGAATAATTGTTTCTCCATCTGTAAGGGATATATCATATACTCTTGTTTCTGCCAAATTGGAAAATCTATTTACGGCATTGTCATATTCGGCACCTTTCCATTTACTCTCTACCCTAAGCACAATTTTGCTGTCGAAAGGAGATACTGTGTTTGTAACACTGATACCATTCATAGTTACAGTAGTCGGATTTGACTCGATCGGCATATTTATATAAATTCCGTAATCCTCATAGGTCGCTCCAAGCATAAAAATCTGCGCAGAGATATCCATCATGTCCGCCCAGGTAAACAAGAATCCCAGCCAAGCTCCTGCCGAACCTCCAAGCACCTCTATGGCTGACTGCAGCATATTTGCAGACAGATCACTTACTTCTTTGATGCTCTTGAGCACGAAATCCCCAAAATCCTCACCAATTACAGTTTCCACTATTTCCATAAGTGATATCGATCGATCGAGAACTTTCGAAACAGCAATATCTTGAGAAGTCTCTTCGATAACTGCTTTGACTGCATCCGCGGAAACAAGCTTTGCAATTATCACCGGGTCAAATTTAATTTTGGAAAGGGTCTCTGCAATTTCCACCTGTGGCATCGCTACATTAACCGACATTTTCGCGCAATTAATATACAGGTCGAATAAGTTATATAGCAACACCGAACCCGAACTCTCTACCCCGGTATTTATAACGAAGTATCCGTCTTTCGGAACTGTAATATCTACCCGCGTGTGCTTTGAGTAGGAACTCTGCTTATATGTGAATGTTTCTCCGAGCATTGTTTCTACAATCAGATTTCCCGCCGCATCAAAGGTCTCGCTCAGACTGGATATTGTGGTATCAAACTTCTCAACCAGTGCCGACTCGATCCAGTTTCCGTCTGCGTCGTAAATGTCCACTGCCGCATGTGACGCATTTGTATTGTAAAGATCCATCAGCACACGGTAATCTCCAGATTTTTCTTTGCTGTATAGAATCTTTTCGGCGTATATTCCGTTCACATTATAAATATACGCTTCCTCTTCTATAGTAAACCAAAGGAAATCCGTTTTGTAGGTGTATGGCCTCAGCTCATTGATTCGATATCCCAAGGGCTTTGCAAATGTGGTTATCATAACCGAAGCCGCTGCTCCGGTGACTGGATCGGTTACATTCAGTATTGAATTTCCCTCGCTTAATCCAGTGACCTCCAAATGAGTAATGTTTTCACGGGTTCCGGTATTTTCCAAGGAAATCACCGCATTGTTTGAGACTTCAAATTTCAGATCTCCGTCAGCCTCTGAAATGATTTCGTTTCCGTCTTCGTCATGCTCTATCAATGCAGCACTGATACTTATTTTTCTATCCTTCTCTACATTAAATCCGGTTGAACCGACGATTCGGATTTTATATTCCTGAGTTAATACCTCCACATCAACAGACGCAACCGCACCACTTGAAAGCTCACATGTAAGCGTAGCCTTTCCAGCCGAGTGTGTATTAAACCTCGCAATAAAAATGGTATCATCCTGCAAATTGTCCGACGGCAGCACAAATTCGTTCTTCGCCAGAGAAATAACCTCATTGTTGCTGCTTGTCCATTTCATCGAATTGCAAACAGCTTCCAGCGCACCTGCGGTCGCAACAACCTCTCCCCATACAACCAACTGGTTTCCTGCCATTACAGTTTTCTGGCAGTTTTCCGATATTTTTATTGTCCCCTGAGATGTTTCGGGCATGACATAGTTATAATGCATCGTCGCGTTCAGCAGCGGGTCATTTGACAAGCCGATCGTTATCGCTTTCCACTGGGCTTCGGTGCCGGTGTAGTAGACATCGGTGAGTTTTTCGCAACCGGCGAATGCATAATCGCCAATAGAAGTCACGCTGTATGGGATGGTGACGCTGTTCAAAGAGGTGCACAGGCAGAACACAGACCCTCCAATAGAAGTTACGCTGTCGCCGATGACGACACTGGCCAGAGAGTCGCAGCCCCAGAACGCAGAATCGCCAATAGAAGTCACGCCGTCCGGAATGGTGACACTGGTCAGAGAGCGACAATTGTCGAACGCCATCTCGCCAATAGAAGTCACGCTGTCCGGAATGGTGACGCTGGTCAGAGAGTTGCAGTTCCAGAACGCATAATCGCCAATAGAAGTCACACTGTCCGGGATGGTTACGCTGGCCAGAGATTCGCAGTTCCAGAATGTATAATCGCTAATAGCAGTCACGCTGTCGGGGATGGTGACCGACTCAAGGGAGGTGCAGTCTTTGAACGCACTGTAGCCGATGGAAGTCACACCATCGCCAATGGTGACGCTGGTCAAAGAATCACAGCCAGAGAGCACCCACTCTCCAATAGAAGTCACGCTGTCAGGGATGGTGATGCTGGTAAGTGAGTCGCATTCTCGGAACGCAGACTTTCCAATGGAAGTCACGCTGTCAGGGATGGTGACGCTGGTCAAAGAGGTGCAGTCGGAGAACGCTGAATCGCCAATATAAGTCACGCTGTCCGGAATGGTGACGCTGGTCAGAGATTCGCAGTTCCAGAACGCAGAATCGCTGATAGAAGTCACGCTGTCAGGGATGGTGACGCTGGTCAGAGAGGTGCAACTGGAAAACGCAGACCATCCAATAGAAGTCACGCTGTCCGGAATGGTGACGCTGGTCAGAGAGGTGCAATTAGAAAACGCGTAAGAGTCAATAGATGTCGCCCCCATGATTTCGACAGTCTTTATCTCAGAGAGATTGCTGTCCCACGGTGTACCCCCCCACATATATCCGCTTCCTGAAATAGTCAGCTTGCCGTCACTATCCAGCACCCAAGTCAGATTATCTCCGCACTTACCACTGGCAACCTCACTCGCCGCAAACGCGGTCAGGCCAAAATCCAGTTTCAGCCCCTCCTCCGGCACGCCGATAACCACCGTGCCCAGAACCATCACAAACGACAGTATCGTTGCAATTATCTTTTTCATTCTTTCATCCTCCAATATGATCCCGACTATTCTTCGGGGCTTTTGTGCGCGCCGAAATGCCAGCACACAATACACGGTACAATTATAATACTTTCCATGCATCGCTTCAAGCTTAATTATGCACAAACACCTACAAACTTCAATATCCGCACATTGTTTATATCGGCATTCAACAAAAAACATATCGTCTCTGCTTCCCGCAATTGTAACCTCCGCAAGCCCGCAGGCCGGCAGCCGTCCGCTCCGCGGGCTTTCTGGCGCGCCCCACCCTCCCTATCGTGAAACACTTTCCCGCTTGCTCAAATTCTTCTGTTATGCTCTGTACATCGAATCACTGCTGGCTGCCGTCCGGCCCGATCGGTTCGCCAGAATCCCGCGGCGGGTTTCGATGTAAAATGATGTCAAATCAGGAAAGGAGCAAACATCTATGAAAAAGAAAACCATCAAATTCGTCTCCATGCTCATGGCAATGCTCACGCTTTTGTCCTCCATGGTGTGCGTGTCCGGACTGAACGCGTACGCCGCTGTTGTCAGCTACAGCGACCGCGTTCCGCTCAAGGCGTATACCATCAGCCAGAACAATGTGAAGACCTACAAATCCATCGGCGGAGAAAAATCAGGTTCCATCTTCGGCTCTTCCGATCTGTGCACCATCAAGGCATTCTACGACGGCTGGGTTCTTGTCAATTATCCTACCTCCAAGGGCACAAAGGATGCCTACTGTCCCGTCGGAGAGTTCATCGCCGACCCCGGTTTCGGCCAGTGGAGCACCACAGCCGGCTCGAACATCACCGCCTATCGCCGCTCCTCCGGCAATGAGACTATCGGCGAAGTCTTTTCCGGCGATCAGGTCACCGTTGTGTCCGAATCGGACGGCAGATATCAGGTGATCTATCCCATCTCCGGCGGATACAAGCTGGGCTGGGTCAGCACATCCTCGATCTCCGATCCCGCCGCTGAAGCCGCTGCCGCTGCTCAGGCTGCCGCCGAAGCCGCCGCGCAGGCTGCCGCCGAAGCTGCCGCACAGGCCGCCGCGCAAGCTGCCGCCGAGGCCGCTGCCGCCGCTGCTGCCGAAGCCGCTGCTCCATCCAATATAATCGGCGGCGTCAGCTACGCCGGCAAAACTCCGCTCAAGACATACGCCCGGCTCAACGGCAAGGTGACCACCTACAGCTCGGTGGATGGCCCTTCCACCGGTTACATCTGCGGCGGCGATCTGTGCACCGTCACCGAGATCTACACCAACGGCTGGGTCAAGGTCAGCTATCCTCTTGACAAAGGCGGCAGCAAGACAGCTTACGCCAGACTCTCTGACTTCGTCGCCAATCCCAATCACGGCGTTACCGAGCTGACCTCGCCCTCCGGCATCACCGCTTACCGCCGTTCCTCCGGTTCCGAAACCATCGGAACCGTGTATGAGAACGACCGCATAATCGTGGTATCTCAGGAAAACGAAAAATATCAGGTAATCTATCCCATTTCCGGCGGATACAAGATGGGCTGGATCAGCATATCCGACCTCTCCGCCGCCGAGGCTGCCGCCAACGCTGCTGCAGAGGCTGCCGCACAAGCCGCTGCCGAAGCCGCCGCACAAGCCGCTGCTGAAGCCGCTGCACACGCCGCTGCCGAAGCTGCCGCACAAACCGCTGCACAAGCCGCCACTGCCAACAACATCATCGGCGGCGTCAGCTACGCCGGCAAAACTCCGCTCAAGACATATGCCCGGCTCAACGGCAAGGTGACCACCTACAGCTCGGTGGACGGTTCTTCCACCGGTTACATCTGCGGCGGCGATCTGTGCACCGTCACCGAGATCTACACCAACGGCTGGGTCAAGGTCAGCTATCCTCTTGACAAAGGCGGCAGCAAGACAGCCTACGCCAGACTCTCGGACTTCGTCGCCAATCCGAATTACGAGACCACCGAGCTGACCTCTCCCGTCGACTTTACCGCCTATCGCCGCTCCTCCGGCAGCGAGACCATGGGCACGGTATTCAAGGGAGACCGGCTGGTTGTCGTGTCCAAGGAAAACGAACGGACTCAGGTCATCTATCCCATCTCCGGCGGTTACAAGCTGGGCTGGCTCAGCAACTCCGACCTTACTGCCGTGGTGGTCGACACGGTTTACGGTTTCATTGACGATGTTATTCCCATTACCACAACTACCACCGCTACCGCTGCAGCACTGCCTCCCGAAAATACGAACAGCAGTGCCCGTGTGTCCAAAAACACAACGGTATTCGGAGGCCCCGGCAGCAACTACGCTGTAATCGGCGAGGTCTTCAGCACGGACGCCATCAAGGTGCTTCGCCGCTGCGGCGGATACTACGAAATTGAGTACATGGGCCAGAGCAAGCTCAAGCGCGGATATGTGCTGGCAAGTGCTCTTGTCAACGCGCCCGACCACACCCTGCTTGCCTCAGGCGAGCCTCTGGGCGGTGTATTCTATATCAACAAGGCAGAGAAGACCTGGGGCGGCCCTTCCTCCAACAACTACGAAAGCATCGGATCCGTCTCTTACAACGAAGCGGTCACCTGTATGTGGTATGAATCCGACGATGATGACATCTATGCCTGCATCGAATACAACACCGCCAAGGGAAAGAAGAGAGCTTACATTTCCAGCCGGTATCTCTCCGGCGAATCGCTGGCAAACGACACAACCGTCAGCATTGTTGACGAATCCTCCAACGCTCAGGTGCGCTCCGCGATGATAAGCATTCTCTACGGCAATTCCGGCGGCAGAATGAGCTGTGATTTCGACGGTTACACAAACACAAGCGGCCGTCACGAAGGCATCGACTTCAAGTACAGCGACGGCTGCAAGGTCTACTCTCTTATCAACGGAACCGTCCTCTATACCAACACCGGCAGAAAAGGCTCCACCGCTGGTGACGGCAAGGTAAGCACCATCTCCATATACGACACCGAAAACGATAAAACCGTGATTTACCTTCACGTCGGCGATATCCAGGTCAGCAAGGGTCAGAGCGTAACTGTTGGCCAGCATATAGCAAACGAAAGCAACTACGGCACATCCGGATTCCACACTCACATAGAAGTGCGGGACGGCAAGAGAGAAAGAGCCGCATACAGCGTTGACCACTTTATTCTCGACAACAGCGATCCTTACCCCTACTGGAGAAAGGTCATGGCGTCCTACAGCGCCGCCAGCGCCCCCGCTCAGTCTTCTTCCGACCCTTCCTGCGCTTATGCCATCAGCGGCAGCGGACTTGAATTCATCAAGAAATGGGAAGGCTTCAGGGGCTATGTCTACGACGACGGCGCCGGATACGACACCATCGGATACGGCCACAAGATAAAGGCAGGAGAGCACTTTACCACTCTCACCGAGTCCGAGGCTCTGGAGCTGCTCCGGAAGGATGTCAGCGGAGCATACACCAGAAACCTCAACAGCTTCCTCAAGAGCAACAACATCACTGTCTCTCAGGCACAATATGACGCCCTGCTCTCCTTCACCTTCAACTGCGGCGAAAATGTATGGAACGGCAAATTTGTGCTGCGCTCCCTTCTGCTTGAATACAAAAACGGCGACGACATTCCCGACGACATGGTTCGCGACGCATTCGGCCGCTGGAAATACGCCGGCGGAAAGGTGATGACCGGACTTGTCAACCGACGCGCCGAAGAAGCCGCAATGTTCATCAACAGCTGACTGCAACCAGACTTAACACGGAGGTAAACGAATATGAAACAGACTATCGCGAAAATCCTCGCTGTTCTGGCACTGCTCTCCATGCTCGCCCTTGCACCCGGATGCGCGCTCATGGACGCCGCCGGTCTCGGCGATGGCCTCTCTCCCGAAAGCTCCTCGACCGAATCAGAGGTCGTGTACAACGCAATCTCCGATTATTACGGTCGCTGGAACATCACCGGCGTCCATCAGATTCCCTACGTCTCCGATTGCTCGCCCGAGGAGGCTCTGGAGGCGGAAGGCGGCTCCGTACAGCTTGACGCGGAGCTGTTCGAGGCCGCGGTGACGGCCATTCAGCCCGAATACATTCTGGCACACTACTCTCCCGAGGAGCTTGAAGCCATCGGCGTTCGCGACTGCGGTCAGGACGCGGCTCTTCAGCAGGGCGCTTATGTAATCAGCATCTGTGATTTCAACGCCAACTACGAGCAGTATTATCTTGTAGTGCTTGACTCCGACTCCCTGCTCTATGTCAACCCCAACGGATATGTCTTTTCTCTCCGGAAAGCCGTGTGACGGTGGAAAAGGATTTCCGGCTGTCAGTTTCACCTCCGCCGGTACGGACAGACGCGCACCATTTATAACGGCTTGCCTCTGAAGCCGATCGGACAATAAAACACGCCCCGCGCCTCCCGTTTTTCGGGAAGCGCGGGGCGTTGATTTGTGTGGTGGTTTCAGGTGTTAAAGACTCACTTCAGCTCAACACCTTCCCATCCCGCCAGATATCTGCGCAGGATGGTGGAGTCCTTCATATCGACCTTGCCGTCGGCGTTGACGTCGGCATTGGAGGCGTTGATGGTGGCATTCGACCAGCCGGCCAGATGGCGACGCAGGACGGTGGAGTCGAGCAGGTTGACTTCGCCGTCGGAGTTGATGTCGCCGGGGAGGCGGGTGGACGCTGTTACAGTCACTTCGCAGGTGTCTTTGTGGCCGCCGTCCTCTGTTGAGGCCGTAATTGTACAGATTCCCTCTTTGTACGCTGTAACCGTTCCATCTTCGTCCACAGCAGCAATCGAATTATCCGAACTGCTCCACACTATCGTTCTTTCGTTCGCTGCCTGAGGGTACGCAAGAGCATACAGTTCTATTTCGGAACCGACCTTAACCGTGGCCGTCCTATCGAGCATTATAACGTCAGACACCGCAATCGAGCGATTCTCCGCCAGCACGTCCACTCCCTTAGAAACAAGAGGAGCCACGCTTGCTTCCGCGTCTTCCATGATCGCAGGATTATAACTTATGTCAAGCTTCTTCAGTCTGTTCATGAGCTGTGCCGAGTTCAGATCTCTGATTCCGTTTGACGAGACATCCAGCTCTGACAGCGACGCAGACTTGGATATTTCCGCAAAGGCAGCATCGTCCATTCCGACCGCGGAGGCCTTCAGCTTCTCGAGCACAGGCAGCTTTGCGATCTCGTCGTAGCCTTGCTGCAAAGTATTTCTGCTGATGTCAAGGCTCTCCAGAGCCGACAGCGCAGCTATCCCCTCAAGAGAGGTTATGCCGGCGCCGTCAACATGAAGTTCAGTCATCATCCTGAGTTTGCACACTGCAGCGAACCCTTCATTGCCGATTTGATTGTTGCTGAGCGCGAGCCGTTCAAGCTTGTCTGCGCCGGAAAGCGCGTTCAGGCTTGTCACATTATTGTCAGACAGATCTAAGGATATCACGGACGATACCGGCAGTCCGCCGATTCCGGTCAGACCGCAGCCGGAAGCATTGAATGTAGTAAGTCCCTTCATCGAACTGAGAGCATTGAGGCCGCCTGCTCCAAGAGGATTTCCTGAAATATCGAGATACCTCATCTTCGCAAGCGCCGACAGCGCCGACAGCGATGTGATCCGGTTGTTTGATGCATCAAGAACCGAAAGCTCCGTCATTGTCGAAACGCCGGAGATGACCGAGACCATATTGTTCGCCATCCGCAGCGATTCCAGAGCGCTCAGCGAACTCAGCGAGCTGATGTCGGATATCTTGTTGGAACTTATGTTGAGCGATTCAAGTTTCTTCAGACCGGAGATCGGCGAGCAGTCGCTTACGGAGTTATTGCTCAGGTCAAGCTCTTTCAGGCTTTCAAGCTGGTCTATTCCCGAAACATCCGATATGAATCCGTTGGAAAGGTCGAGAACAGTCAGCTTCTTCAGCATTGCCAGTCCGGCTTCGGTTGCCGCATCTATGCCGGTCTCGGCCTTGATCGCGCTGATCAGATCCTCGCTCAGCGCCTTGCCTGTGCCAACCGGAGCGGCTTTGTTGACTGCTCCCGCCGGCAGCATGAGGGGTTCATTATGTCCGGACGAAGAAAGCATCATGTAATTCGCGGAATCAGATTCCGCAGCGGTAAGTACCTTCTTCGACTTGTCGGTTTCGTAAAGCTCATCAAAGGCAATACCGACAATACTTTTTGTTATCTCAGTGATTTTTTCGGAGATGAATTTACCAAATGCTTCTTCAATGTCCATGCCGCTGAAGAATGTGAATACACCGGAGGCAGCCTTGACGATATTGTTTTTGCATTCTTCTTTTATATAGTCTTTTACGCTGTCGCAGAATTCATTGACCTTAGCGCTGTAGAAACTACCAAGCATCCTCTCTTCCACACCGTCTGCAGACCAATGGATGTTATAACTTTTTGTACCAATGCTGTTGAAGCCGTCTATTCTGAGATGAATTGTCTTGGTGCCTTTCTTAGCGGTCTTTATGGTCATCTCAATGTCTTTGTCAACATTCTCTACGCACTCCTGGATTTTATCCGACAGCTTGGCACCTGACTCTATAGACACAAGATATATCAGAAGCGCCTCCTTGAATGCAGCCACTTCCTTGGTGTCCACAGCAATATTTCCCTTGTCGGAAACGTAAGTGACAAAGTCATTATCAATGATGACAATTGCATCTGTATAGTTCGCCGCATCATTCAGTGTTTCGGTGATGCCAACCTCCCAGCTTTTCTGGCCGAAGAGGGAATCACCCACCTTATATTTGTACTTCTGCAGATCAACATCTGTGGCGTATGCAAACTCTCCGTTGACGTACTCTTCCATGTCCTTGAAGTCCACGGAGAACATATCCGCGTTTTTATCGACATATACATTGTTGAAATACGAACTCTCCTTCGCCCACAGATCGAATTTCACCTCGTGCTCGCCGGCGCCGTAGATGATCGTCGAATGGCCGTCGGTGCATCGGAAGTTGTCGTTGTTGTTGCTCTGGCGGAAGTCACCACCTATCCAGAGATTGCCTGCGGTTAGGGTATTTCTACTGTTGCAGTTGGAGTAGAAACGCTTTGTCGCAACGATATTGCCTCCGTCCTGGTGCAGTTCGCCTTCCTTCTCTATGGTCAGTGTTCCGGTCTTTACAACGCCATAGTTATACTTGAGAGAAGATGGGTTCAGTCCGCGCCCAACCTGCAACTGGCCTCCACTGGTATCTCCGAAAGCGGAGCCTCCACCGATTTTAATATAGTTTGCACCCGAAGATGATGTTTCGAGATTGCCGCCACATACATCTATCTTTCCCTCATCTCCAACCGTCACGGAGTCGGCAACCACTGATCCACTGGCATTAACAATCAATTCGCCGCCATCTTCGACTATTATATTACCTTGAACCCTCAGAATCGCTTTGACACTGACGACATTGTTTCTGCCTATCTTCAGGTCCCCCTGATGATCGAGGAAACTCGAGATAACCTGCGTTTCCACTTTGGGCTTAATCTCTTCGGTACTTTTTACCTCCTCTGAGTCTCCGGAGCCGGTAAATGCAACACTGCACTTCTCACTGTCCTTAATGCCGCTGTACTCAATCTCACCGGTAATCGTTTTGGTGCCGGTTCCGGCGTTGCGGACGTACACGGTGATAGTCTCTGTATGGGAGGTTCCCCACTCCAGCTTAGGAATCGTAAAAGTCTTCGATGTTGCAATTCCGGACTTTTCAAAGCTCAGTCCATCCGTGAGGTTGATGCTGACATTGACACTGTTTACAGTCAAGATATCTCGCTTATCGGCACCGTAACTACCTTCATTCATTCCGTTACCAACTTTGACTTTCACTTTGAATTCATCCGAGGAGTATGCTCCATTATCCACTCGCACAGTACTGACCGAAGACGACATGTCAAGAGAAAGAATTGGTGCCGCATCACCTATAACCACTGTGCAGACATCGGATCTTCCGTTGGGCGCAGTAGCTCTGATTGTAGCGATTCCCGCAGATATTCCGGTAACCGAGATCATGTTGGATCCGGATTCTTCAATCCGGATCTTATCGCTGTCCGTTGACCAGACGATGCCGTCCTGAACATCGGCAAGCGTCCCGTCTTTATTCAAAAGCTGGGCAAGGAATATCACCGAAGATCCGTCTACTTCAACGCGGTCCACTTTCGGGCTGATCTCAATGAGTGCGTCTGCGGTTGCGGGCATGACATAGTTATAATGCCTCGTCGCGTTCAGCAGCGGTGCATTTGACGAGCCGATCCTTATCTCTTTCCACTGGGTTTCGCTGCCGGTGTAGTAGACATCGGTAAGCTTTTCGCAGTAGTAGAACGCACTATTGCCAATAGAGAGCACGCTGTCCGGGATGGTGATGCTGGTCAGAGAAGTGCTGTCATAGAACGCACCATAGCCAATAGAAGTCACGCTGTCCGGAACGGTGACGCTCGTCAGAGAGTCGCAATCCGAGAACGCGTAATAGCCAATAGAAGTCACGCTGTCGCCAATGGTGACTCCGGTCAGAGAGGTGCAGTCATCGAACGCATAATCGCCAATAGAAGTCACGCTGTCCGGGATGGTGACGCTCGTCAGAGAGTCGCAATTCGAGAACGCACGATCGCCAATAGAAGTCACGCTGTCCGGGATGGTGACGCTGGTCAGAGAGGTGCAGCAATCGAACGCACTATTGCCAATAGAGGTCACGCTGTCGGGGATGGTGATCGAGACCAGGGAGCCGCAGAAGCAGAACGCATGATCGCCTATGGTTATCACACCGTCGGGGATTGAATATGCGCCACTTTTTCCGCCTGGGCAACAAATCAGAATATTGCCACTCTTGTTGAACAGAACGCCATCCATATCCTTGTATGCGGCATTATTGTCATCAACGTCTATTGCTTCCAATAAGGTGCAAAAATAAAACGCCTGCATGCCAATGGAAGTCACTTTGTCGGGGATAGTTATCGAAGTCAGGGAACTACACCTGGAGAACGCACGGTCGCCTATAGTGGTCACGCTGTTGCCTATGGTAACCGTGGTTAGAGAGCAGCCGTAGAAAGCTATCTCGCCGATAGTGATCACGCTGTCAGGGATGGTGATGCTGGTCAGGGACGTGCAGTATTCAAACGCACGTTCGCCAATAGAAGTCGCTCCTGTGATTTCGACAGCTTTTATGTCCGATCTGTTTCTGTACCACGGCACTTCACCGCTGTCACTCCAGTTGGTCATTTCACCGCTGCCGGAGATGGTGAGCATCCCATCACTATCCAGCACCCATGTTAGATTTTCGCCGCACTTGCCACTGGCAATCTCTCTCGCCGCAAAAACTTTCAGTCCAAAATTAAAATTCAGCCCACCCTCCGGCACACCGATAACCACCGTACCCAGAACCATCACAAACGCCAGTATCGTTGCAATAATCTTTTTCATTCTTTCATCCTCCAATACTTCCGACCATTCGTCGGAATTTTGTATGCGCAGCAAAACCGAGCGCACAAAACACCATGTTAATTATAGCCTTCTCCAACCGCAGCTTCAAGATTAATACTGCACAAACACGCACGATTTTTCTCTCCAAACGCAACACGCCCCACGCCTCCCGTTTCCGGGAAGCGCGGGGCGTATTACTTGTGTTGCGGTTTCAGTTGCCAAGGGCTTACTTCAGCTCAACGCCTGACCATCCCGCCAGATATCTGCGCAGGATGGTGAAATCCTTCATGTCCACCTTGCCGTCGTTGTTGACGTCGGCGTTGGAGACGTTGATGGTGACGCCCCAGCCGGCCAGATGACGGCGCAGGACGGTGGAGTCGAGCAGGTTGACTTCGCCGTCGGAGTTGATGTCGCCGGGGAGGCTGGATGGCGTACTATATTTAACGATGGCTTCGCGCAGCGAAGTGTTGCCGTTTGCTATCTTGATCTTATCCCAGTCGCTCTTTCCTCCTTCGTAATATACATAATCGAGTTTGTAGCAACCCAGGAAAGCATTAAATGCAACGGAGGTTACACTGACCGGAATGCTGATAGATGTCAGTGAGGTGCAGTGAGCAAAGGCGTAGTTTATGATGGTAGTTACACCGCTGGGGACAGCAATTGATTTCAGCGACGAACAATCTGAAAAGGCAAGTGGTTCAATGGATGTCAGTTTTTTAGAAAGAGTGATGTTTTCCAGCAAATAGCAGTATTGAAACGTTGCTTCGCCGATAGAGGTCACACTGTCCGGAAGAACGATCGATGGAAGGGAAGCGCAATTGTAGAAAGCATATCCCTCGATTGTGGTCAGCCCATCCGAGAGAGACACCGAGGTCAGGTTGGTGCAGCCTCTGAAGGCATCCTGACCGATGGATGTGACACCGCTGACCTCAACGGAAGTGATGGATGACTTATAGCTGTTCCAGGGCACCGGAGCAACCATATAATCGTATGTGTTCATCGGGCCGCTGCCGGAAATAACCAGCCGGCCATCGCTGTAAAGGGTATAGTTTGCGCTTGGACCGCATTTTCCGACAGCGACCTCGCCGGAGGCTCGGGCGTTCAGACCAAGGCTCGCGCCATCCGTCGGGGCAGTGAACGCCATCACGCCAAAAAGAATAACAAATGCAGTTATCAGCGAAATAATTCTCTTCACTTTCGATACCTCCACATTATATGAGAATATAAAAAAGTTTCTTTGAATCAGATATCGTTATTATACTACCCCTCTATTCAACATTCAAGCATGATTCCATACAAGCATTTCTCATACTGTTATCCGAAGGAATATATAGCTGCAAACGGTTCGATTTACGCATAAGTCCGTCTGCCACTTTTTCGGGCGCCAGCCCTCCTGCATCGTTGGCAAACAGCAGATTGCCAAGTCAATAAAAATCCGAGCGTAATACTATTATTTAATAGAAATATTTAGTTGCAAACGGACTGATTTGCGCCATACTTCGTCTGCCTCCTAGGCGGGCGCCAGCCCGCCGTCGTCGTTATCCTTGTCTGGCATCAAATCATCCTCGTTTTCACTTTAAAGCTTTCTATCAAATAATAGTATAATATCAGCGCAAGGGAGGGTTTGCCATGTTTACCAATGTCGCCTATCTGAACGGCTCGCTGCTGGACATTGCCGACAGCAGCCGTCCTCTGGTGGTCACCAGCTGCGGCTGCTACCGGGTACACAGCCGCCCAACGGTCACTACCCTGCGTCCCGCCGGACGGAGGGATTACCAGCTTCTCTACATCGCCGGCGGAAAGGGGCATTTCTATTTTGACGGAGACGAAAAGGAGACCGTCGTCACCGAGGGTAACATGATACTCTTTCGCCCCAACGAGGTGCAGCGCTATTACTACCACGCCGCCGACCGCACCGAGGTATACTGGGTGCATTTCACCGGCAGCGAGGTGGAGAGCATCCTCGATTCATATTCGCTGCCCCGGGGAGAACGGGTATTTTTCACTGGCACCTCCTCCGATTATCAGCGGCTGTACAGCCAGATGATTCAGGAGCTTCAGCTCTGCCGGCAGGATTACGAGGAGCTGCTGGCCATGCTGCTCCGGCATATATTCATCGTCATCGGACGCTTTCTGCGGGACGGCAGGCGTGCCGGCGCCCAGCTGCAGGGCGAGATTGAGGACGCTCTGCACTACTTCAGCGAACACTACCGGGATCCCATATCCATTGAGGAATACGCAGCCGGACACCACATGAGCGCCTGCTGGTTCATCCGCTCCTTCCGGCAGATCACCGGCGTCACGCCCATGCAGTATGTGCTTTCCCTGCGGATGGCCAGCGCGCGAAGTCTGCTGGAAAGCTCGAGGTACAACATCAGCGAGGTAGCCGAGGCCGTGGGCTACGACAATCCGCTGTATTTCAGCCGCCTTTTCCGCAAACACACCGGGATGTCGCCGTCGGAATATCGGAAGGCGAGGACGAGCGGGTGAGTTTTCAACAACAAAATATCAGCCGCCGGCGAAATCACTCCGCCGGCGGCTGTGTTGTTCTGTTTTGCCGGAATTACATCTTGACGGCGTAATCGCTGGCATACATTGCCTTGAGATTTTCCACGCTGTTGTACTGCTCGCCGATGCAGAATTCCTTTGACCAGGTCATGTAGTAGGCCCAGGGGATCCTGGACTGCTCGAGCATCTTTATGTCGGGCATATAGCCCACCTCGGCAAGGGCGGCGACCTTGTTCTTCGCCGTGGCCTCGAGAAGAGCCTCGTACTGCTGGGCGTAGTCGGTGGGAGCGTACTCGGGCAGGTAGATGTCGGCCGAGATGATGTCCACATACTCGTCGCCGGGATAGCCGCTGGCAAGGGTGCAGTTCCATATCCACAGCAGGTTGTCGATGTGGTGGACGTTGGTGTAGTGCTCGTACATCAGCTTATACAGCTCACGGGCCACCTCGGGGCCCTGAGCACCCCACCAGAACCACTTGCCGTCCGACTCGTGGAAGGGACGCCACAGCACGGGGATGTTTTCCTGCTGGAACAGCTTTAGCTCCTCGGCGATCTTGTCCATGTCGCTGTAGAAGGCGGCACGCTCGGGAGTTCCCTCCTCCAGCACCTTGCGGGCGTCAAAGTCGGTGTGCTCGATGTAGAAGGCCTTGTCTCTGCCGCCCAGAGGAGAATACCAGTGGAAGGAGAGGGTGACAATGCCGTCGCAGCTCTTGGCCCATTTGCGGGCGGTCTCCATGGTGCCCCGGTTTTCGTAGACCTCGGTCAGGCAGGCCTCGGAGGCGTCGCCGTAGTTGATGTTGGGCGAATAGGCCAGCATCTCAAAGCCCCGCAGCTTGGGCTCACGGCCGGTGACCGAGCGGATGTAGTCGATCTCCTCCATGGGATTGGTCTGGGTGTGCTGGCCGGTGATGATGCCGTTGCCGGCGGTGGCACACAGGTACTCAAGAAGAGCGCGGGCCTCGGGTGTGGCGTTGGGATTTACGGGTACGGTTACAAGATTATTCATGGAGAATCCTCCTGATGTTAATTATTTTCGCTGAGGCGATTTGCCATTTCTATGCACATTCTGCCGTTGTGGTAGGGGCACTTCCACAGATGAACGATACCTCTGTGGTTGTCCACGGAGCCGTCGGGCAGCAGATTCTCTATCCACTCGCCGCAGCGGCGGTCGATGATTTTATCCTGAACAAACTGCCAGATATCCTCGGCGGCCTGCTTCAGCTCGGTCAGGTCGGGATTGTTCTGCCACGCGTTGTAGAAGCCCACCGTGGATTCAGCCTGCACCCACCAGACCTTCTGGCGGTCAACGACACCCTTTTCGCACTCGTTGTAAAGAGCGTGAAGCTGAGAGTCGTAGGCGTTTCTGTAGGTGACCTCGGCGAGGGTGCGGGTAACGGGACGGATGCGGGCGGTCAGCTCGGCGTCGCCCAGCACATCGCAGCTCCGGTCGATGAGCCACGAGGCCTCAATGTCGTGGCCGTAGGACTCAAGGTCGATGATGGAGTTGAAGTCCCGGTCGAAGAATACGTCGAGAATGCCCCGCTCGGGATTGTACACGTCATCCACGAACTGGCTGATAATTCGGCGCATGGCCTCCCCTACTCTCTCCTGCCGGTCGACACGGTACAGCTCGGTGTAGGCCTCGAGGACGTGGAGCAGGGTGTTCATGGTGCGCTCGGCTATGACGCCGTTTTCCGAGAGCTTCTCGTTGGAGTCGGGCCTGAAGTCCCGCAGGAAGGCCTCGAGGTATCCGCCCTCGTCCCGGCAGACATTCTCAATGAGATCGTAGAACTTGTAGGCCAGCTCCAGAGCCGAACGGTCGCCCGAAGCGTCGTAGTAGGCGGTCAGGGCGTAGATGGCAAAGGCCTGATTATATGTATGCTTGGTGTCGTCGGAGGGAGTGCCGTCGTACTTCATGGACCAGTATACGCCGCCGTTTTCCTTGTCATGGCATTTCTCGGTCAGGAAACGATAGGCGTGAGCCGCCATGTCCAGCACTGCCGGATCGCCCAGCAGACGGTAGGAAGAGGAATAGAACCAGAGAATGCGGCTGTTGAGAATGACGCCCTTGTCGGCCTTTTCGTCCACCGACAGATCGTCGCCCACATAGCCGTAAAAGCCGCCGTTGGCGTTGTCGCGCAGCTTGTTCCAGAAGGGAATGAGGTCATTTTTCAGATGGTCTTTAAAGGATTGTGCCTGCAATTTCATTATCCTCCTTTGCCCTTGCGTCAGGGCGATTTTCCATAGATAACAATAGCACAAAAGCATGGCGATTACAAGGACGATTCGTGTTTTTGACGCCACAATTTGACACACGCGCCTCCGCTGAATATAATGAAACGGCAGACAGATTTACAAGGAGGAGCACGGTCATGGTTTTTCCCGAAGGATACAGAGCAATGCTGGCCTTTCTTGACCGGCTGTGGCGCGCTCAGCCTCTCAATGGGCTGGGAGCACTGCTGGGCGCCATGGCAGTGGACACCTTCGGCGGCGGACTGCCTGCCGACTCCGCCTTTGAGGAGGACTGGGCGAGGGCGGTCGAAGAAGCCAGCGGCGCTGAAAACCGCCTGCACGATCCGGAGCTTGCCTATCGGGCGGCGCTCTGTTTTCTGCGGGGCTGGCTGGCCGCCGGGCATGACGAGGACATCGCCGCCATATACCGCGACATGGCCGCGGGAAAGCACGCGGGCACATGGAATGAGGCCGTCCGGGAGGTATTCGGGAGCAAATAAATTCTTCATATCATGTTATGAAGTTATCAATCTCCCATCACTTGACATATATTTTGTGTTGTGCTATTCTGAAATAAACTAAATGCAGGAGGATAACCACTAATGGATAACATCATGGACATCGTAAAAGATAAGATCGAAGAGGTCGTTGCCAAGGTCAAGGGCGACAACGGTATGCTGGCCAAGTTCAAGGCCAACCCCATGGAGACCGTCAAGGAGCTGCTCGGCTCCATCGACCTGCCCGACGGCGCTCTGGACAACATCGTTGACGGCATCAAGGCCAAGCTGGGTGCCGACACCGACGGCGACGGCAAGGCTGACGGCCTGCTGGGCAAGGCCAAGGATCTGCTGGAGGACGGCAAGCTGGGCGGTCTGCTGGACAAGGCCAAGGATCTGTTCGACGGCAAGAAGGACGAGTAATTTTCCCGATAGAACGAGAACGGCTCACCCGAGGAACACCCGGGCGAGCCGTTTTTTCTATATATTATATTGGTCCTTATCTGAACACGCCGTTGTTGTTCAGAATGGTCTCGCTGAAGAGGAAGAGCACATCGGTGTCCGCCGCGGGAGTGAGGTACTCGCCCAGCAGAGATGCCATAACATAGCGGATATCCACAAGGGTGACCGCCGAATAGTCGCTGAGCAGCAGAGGCGCGATGCTGCTGCCGAAGGAGTCACGGAAGACTACCAGCTCCTTGCCCTCCTGACCGGAGGGATTCTCCACGCGCAGCAGAGCGCAGGCTCCCTCAAGGTAGAAGTCGTAGGGATCCATGGCCGACAGCTTGGCCTCGTTGTACACGCCGCCGGTTCTGCCGGTCTCGTAGTTGTAGGCGGTGGCGGTGTCTATCTTCTCGCTTGTCATGTAGCGGATGACATCCTTTTTCACCGGAAGGGGAAGCTGGCCGTGGTAGGTGCCGTAAAACTCGATGGCGCTCTGCTCGGTCAGGCTGCCCGGCTCGTTGGCGGGACTGCCCATGGCTTCAAGAATGCGGTCGGCCACGTCGACGATGTTCTCCTGCCGCCAGTGAGGATCGGTGAGGTAGTAGTCGTCGAGGGTGAGCAGGTCGGAAATGTCGATTTTCCGCGCGCCCGCAAAGCCCTCGGACACGACCTGACCGAAGGTTGCCCGGTCAAACCCGGGATAAACTCCGTCGGGCAGGCAGGCGTTCTTTTCCGGAACGATGGTGTAGTACATATCAGCTTCCGGCCATACACTCTGAGCCGCCGCCATCAGCTTGCCGCAGTTGGCGCTGACCGCCTCTGTATTGAGCTGGGAAGAAAGCTTGAATATGCCTCCGTCCCGGATGAAAAGGTCGTTGTTTTCCAGCTGGCGGAACACACCCAGACGAACCGCCGACTTGACGGTGCGCAGCGGGTCACGCAGTACAAACTGGTCGAGGGCGTAATCCTCCAGCTCCTCGAAGTAGTCGCCCTCCAGCACCGACTCCGCCTCCAGCTTGGGCAGCTGCTCCAGCGGGCGGCGCTCGGCCTCGGAAACATCATCGTCGGGCAGGGCGATATTGATGATGAGCACAAGAACGAGAACGGCCACAAAGCCAACGGCCGTCACGGTGTCTTTGATATTCTTTTTCATGACAGCCTCCTAAAATCTGAAGTAAAGGAACGGGTTGAAGGAACCGTCCACAAGGTAAGCGGTACACACGACCAGCATGATAATCAGCGCCGGGAATTCGACGATATCGACGATCTTATCCACCACGGCGTTTCTTCTGGCACGCTCCAGCAGAGCGGTGGGCAGCGGAGTGGCAAAGAGGATGCCCAGCGCCAGCATGAAGCCGTAGTCACACAGCTCAAACACCGAGCGCTCCGAGGCTCCGGGGGTGCCGATGGCAAACATTCCGGCCAGCTGCTGTCCGGCGTCAGTCAGAGTGGGCGCGTTGAAGATGACAAAGCCCACAATGACGATAAGCAGTGTCAGGGGCACGCGAACCCATTTGGTGATCTTCTCTATCCGCTTGCCCAGCAGCAGCTTTTCGGCAATGATGAAGGCGCCGAAATACACGCCCCACACCACAAAGCTCCATGAAGCGCCGTGCCACAGACCGGTCAGCGCCCACACAACGGCGAGGTTGAAGGCCAGCCGCCATTTGGAATCCACCCGGCTGCCTCCCAGAGGGAAGTATACATAGTCGCGGAACCATGTTCCGAGGGTCATGTGCCAGCGTCTCCAGAACTCCGACACACTGGCCGAAAGGTAGGGATAGTTGAAGTTCTGCGGAAATTCAAAGCCCAGCATGGAGCCAAGGCCACGGGCCATGTCGCTGTAGCCGGAGAAGTCGAAGTATATCTGCAGGGTAAAGCCGATGGCACCCAGCCAGCTGGCAAGGACATCGGGCTGCTCCATGGCCGCCACCGCCGCCGTCAGCTCGGCAAAGGTGTTGGCAAAGATTATCTTCTTGGAAAGTCCGGCGATGAACCGGCGCACGCCCAGAGCAAACTGGGACATACTGTACTGCCGGTCAAAAAGCTGATGCTCAATGTCGCTGTAGCGCACGATGGGGCCGGCAACCAGCTGAGGGAACATGGAGATATAGGCACCGAAGGCCACAAAGTCCCGCTGGGCGGCAGTGCCGCGATAGACATCGATAGTGTAGCTGAGGATCTGGAAGGTATAGAAGCTGATTCCCAGCGGCAGAGCCAGACGGAGAAGCGGCACCGAAAGGCCGAACACCGCGTTGAAGCTGTCCACGAAAAAATCGGCATACTTGAAAACGCCCAGCGCGCCGAGGCTCAGCACCAAGGAGGAAACAATGGCGATTTTCGCGCCCTTGCCGCCGCGGTACTTTTCAATGAGCAGACCGTGGACATAGCCGGAGATGATGGAGCCCAGCATCAGCAGCGAGTAGAGCGGCTCGCCCCAGAAATAGAAGAACAGACTGGCCGCGAACAGCAGCAGGTTGCGCCACCTCTTCGGCAGCGCGTAGTAAAGCAGCAGCACGATTGGCAGAAAGCCAAAAAGAAAGCTTACGCCGGAAAACAGCATGATCCTTACCTCTCAATAAAATAATACGCGGCAATCCCGAATGTCGGAATTGCCGCGCTGTCTGTTGGTTGGAAATGTTACTGAGCCAGACCCTCGAAAGCGGCGACTACAGCGTCCACGACCTGCTCGGTGCCGGCCACGAACAGAACAACATTACCGACATTGACGGTCTCGACCTTCTCGGGCATGACGCAGACCCACTTGCCGGTGTCGAAAGCGGCCTCAGCCTGAGCCTTGAAGGCCTCGACATCAGCGGACTCGTCCAGACGGAAGATGTTGAGCTGATAGGCAACGGCGCTCATCATGGGCATGGCGTAGGCAGCCTCGACATACTCGAGGTCGGCGGTGCCGAGGAGATACTCTTCAAAGTCCTCGGTGATGACATTGATGTCGTGATAGCTGAAGGCTTCCTTGGTCTCGGCGTCCAGCTCGAGGTTTTCGTAGATCTGGTTGATGACGGTTACAAGGTCACCCTCGATTTTCTTATTTTCGGCTTCGGCGCCGCAGGCCACGAGGCCGAGCAGCATGACGACGGACATAACGATAGCGATGACTTTCTTCATTTCTTTTGTTCTCCTTGCAGTATTTTTATTATTTCCCCTCTCCGGGCAAAAATTCCGCCCGGCAAAGGTTTTTGCTGTCTGCCACACGGCAGACCCTTCAGTATCGGATTATACACGACTCAGCCGTCCATGTCAATGCGGCAACGGATATTGACATATATTTGGAACCTTTGGACAGCATTGTTCTCCGCGCCGCGCCAATCATGTGCATTAGATACATCACAATTATAGAATTTTGCAAAAAAAGGCGTTATTCTCCAAATTCGCGGGCAACGGCTTCCAGCGCCGCCATGACCGTTTTGTCCATATCAAAATACTTATACTGGCCAAGGCGTCCGCCGAAGATAACATCGCCTCTCTGTGCGGCCAGCTCGGCATAGCGGGCGTAGAGCTCGTTGTTGCGCTGGTTGTTCACGGGATAGTAAGGCTCGTCGCCCGGCTTCCACTCACAGGGATATTCCCGGGAGATTATGGTGACCGGCTGGGTGCCGAATTCAAAGTGCTTGTGCTCGATTATCCTTGTGAAGGGCACCTCACGCTCGGTGTAGTTGACCACGGCGTTGCCCTGCCAGTTGTCGCACTCGATACGCTCATCCTCAAAGCGCACCGAGCGATACTCCAGCGCGCCGAGGCTGTAGCCGAAGAATTCGTCCACCGCGCCGGTGAACACGGTGCGGTCGGCGGCGTCGGGATGCTCCTTGATATAATCGAAATAATCCGTATCAAGCAGCACATCGGAGCCGGCCAGCAGCTTTTCGCAGATGGCCGTGTAGCCGCCTATGGGAATGCCCTGATAGCGGTCGGTGAAGTAGTTGTTGTCATAGGTGAAGCGCAGAGGCAGCCGCTTTATAATGAAAGCGGGCAGCTCCTTGCAGTCTCTTCCCCACTGCTTTTCGGTGTAGCCCTTGACCAGCTTCTGATATACATCCCGGCCGACGAGGGACAGGGCCTGCTCCTCCAGATTGGCCGGCTCGGTGATGCCGAGGTCGGCTATCTGGGCGGCGATGATGTCCTTTGCCTCCTGAGGAGTGCGGATGCCCCACATCCGGCTGAAGGTGTTCATGTTGAAGGGCAGGTTGTAGGTCTCGTCGCCGTACACCGCCACGGGAGAGTTGATATAGTTGTTGAACTCGGCAAAGCGGCACATATACTCCCATATTGCCTTGTCGGAGGTGTGGAAGATATGCGCTCCGTAGCGGTGGACATTGATGTCCTCCACCATCTCGGTGTAGATGTTGCCGGCGATATGGCCCCGCCGGTCAATGACCAGACAGCGCTTGCCTCTGGCCGTGGCCTCATGGGCAAAGACCGAGCCGAAAAGTCCAGCGCCCACTATAAGGTAATCGTATTTCATTATCTTTCCAGCCTTGATTTATTTTTCTATGCCGAGGATGCTCCGCCAGTAGCTGGCCGTGCGCACCTCTCCGCTGCGGGCGCGGTATTCCGCCGCCACCCGGTCGTAGTTGGCCTTGATGAGCGCCGCCACGCTGCGGTACTGCTCAAGGCACTTCTTCTGCTCTTCCTTATCCCGGGCGACCTCAAAGCCGCGCCGCTCCACGGTGCAGTGGATGATCTTTCCGGCCCGGAAGCAGCGGCGCACCGGCGAGGGATTGACCGCCAGCACCGTTTCCTTTTTATCGGGCAGAATGCCGCCCAGTCCGGCCACGGAGAGCACATCCAGAGACTTTTCCTTTATGCCCTCCAGCAGGTTGCGCGGCTGGCCGGAGAGTATCTCCGCCCGCTGCTCCTCAAACTGCTTTCCGGCGTCGGGAACACCTCTGTATCCGGGCAGCTCGGTGATATCGGTGAGCCTGTAATCCTGCTCCATCAGCTCCTGATGCAGAGCCATGGCGTCGGTGGTACGCAGGAAATCAAAGCCCTGAAGGAAATCGCTCACCGCCCGGAGGTTCATGCGGGCGTAGCTGTAGCGGCAGGTCATCAGATTGATGAGCAGGCGCTTGTTCAGATAGCGGGTCAGAGCCGCCGCGCCGTCCTTTTGGTCGTTAAGGGCGTTGACGATGGCCGTGTTGCGCACATCGTAATACTCCGAGGTGCCGGTCATTTTCAGCTCAAAGGCCTCGTGCCACACGCACACACCCGGCAAGGTGGTCACCTTGCCGCATCGCAGGCCGTACTCCACATCGTCCCGGTGGATGAACAGCGGCATGGGCAGGCCGATCTGCTTTATCCGAGCCACGGGAATGCAGCAGAACCACCAGCCGGCGTAGTCGATGGGGCGGGTATCCGCTCCGTTGGTTATCACGTCGGCCACACGGCGCAGATCAAGGCCGTGGCCGTGGACATCAATGGGGCCGCCGTTCCAGCCGGCGCCGTTCTCATACTGCAGCCACGGAATATCCTGCCGCAGCAGAGCGCCGCCCACGGTCAGGTCGGAGTGCTCCGGTCTGAGCAGGGAAAGGAAGGTATAAACGCGCTCGAGGGACACGGGGCTGAGCACCGCGTCGTCGTCGGCCAGCAGAACATGGGTAAAGCCGCCGTCCTTGACAGCCTCGATGATGGTGCGGGTAAAGCCGCCGGCGCCGCCAAGGTTGCGGTTGGCCACCACACGCACATTGCCGTCCCGGCTCACTCCCTCTTTAAGTGTGCCGCCGTTGTCGGCGATTATTACCTTGAGGTGTCCGTCAAGGCGGGAGCCTTGACAAAATACCCTCGAGTTGAGCATATTCAGCGTGCTCCTCAGAGCCTGCTCGCGCTTGTAGGTGGCAATTCCCAGCGCGATACTGACCGCCGAGGCGGGCTGAGTCTGGGCGCAGTAGGCCGCGCCGTAGAAGTCAAACTGTTCTCCGGTGGGCGCGAAGGAGAAGGAATACACGCTGGCCGGCTGGAGTGCAAACTCCTCCGAAGTCCAGCTGCTGCCGCCGAAGTCCACGGTCTCCTCGCATACGACCTCGTCTCGGAATTCGTCGTTCTCCACCCAGCGGCGCAGGATGGTGCAGCGGGCTCTTCCCCGGGCCTTTACGCTCAGGTACAAGCTGTCCACCACGGTGTATTTCAGCCAGCGGTCGGAGCAGAAGCAGCCGAAGTAGGTGTCAAAGCTGACCTTGTCGCCCAGCTCAAAGGACAGACAGCGGTCGCCCAGACGGGCGTCGCCGTAGGAGCAGCGGTAATACATCTCAGGGCAGTCGCAGATGCTGCTGTCGGGCAGCGTAACATATTGCAGTATCATGGTCATTTTCCTTCCATATACGCGTTGCACACTTCGTCGGCGGTGCCAACCATTCTGGCCACGCCCTTGTCCAGCCAGACGGCATGGGTGCACAGCTGACGGACAGTGGCGATGTCGTGAGAAACGTACAGCAGCGTGGTGCCGCCGGACAGCATTTCGGTCATTCGCTCCTCACACTTCTTGCGGAACTTGTAGTCGCCCACCGACAGGATCTCGTCCACGACGAGAATGTCCGGGCGCACCATGGTGGCCACGGCAAAGCCCAGACGGGCCTTCATGCCGGAGGAGTAATTCTTGATGGGCGAATCGAGGAACTCACCCAGATCGGCAAACTCCACGATCTCGTCAAAGTGGGCGTCCATGAATTTCTTGGTGTGACCCAGCACGGTGCCGTTGAGGTAGATGTTCTCTCTGGCGGTGAGGTTGGCGTCAAAGCCGGCGCCCAGCTCAATGAGCGGGGCGATGGAGCCTTGTATCTGTATGGAGCCCTTATAGGGGCGAAGGATCCCGCTGATGGCCTTGAGCATGGTGGATTTTCCCGAGCCGTTGGTGCCAACAAGGGCCCACGCCTCGCCTTTCTTCACCTCAAAGGATACATCCTTCACGGCGAGGAACTCCTGAAAGAGCAGCTGCTTTTTGAGCACCTTGATGACATACTCCTTGAGGTTGTCCACCTTTTCGCTGGCCAGATTGAAGCGGATGGTCACATCGCTGACCCGAATGGCCACATCGGAGGGCAGCGGCTGGGGAGCGGGATTTTTTGTTTTCTTGCTCATGTTCGCCCTCCTCAGATATAAAGAATGAAGTCGTCCTGCTTGCGGGCAAAGCACAGGCCGCCCAGCAGGAGCATCAGCAGCGCCGCGCCGCAGCCGGCCAGCACCATGGCGCCGTCGGGCAGGGTGTGGTAGAGGGCCACACTGCGGAACTGATCCACATAGTAGAACATGGGATTGCACCATCTGACAACACCGCGCAGCTGCTCGGGCAGGAACTCGATGTCGTAGAATATCGGAGTCAGATAGAGCCACGCCGTTGTGACAACGGTGTAGATATACTGCACATCCCGGAAGAACACATTGGCCTGAGCGAGGAACAGACCCAGTCCCAGACAGAACACGTAGAGCTGCACCAGCACCAGCGGGAACAGCAGGAAATGCCACGAAAAGCCCACGCCGGTCACCAGAATGACCACGATGAGCGCGCCCAGAGAGAACACCAGATCAATAAGTCCGCTGGTTATCTTGGACACGGTAAAGATGTATTTGGGCAGGTATACCTTCTTTATAAGGGAGGCGCTGTCCAGTATGGAGCGGATGGCCTGATGGGTGGACTGGTTCATAAAGTTGAACAGCACCTGACCGGACAGCAGGTATACCGGGAAATTCGGAATGTTTCTCTTGAACATCTGGGAGAAGACCACCACCTGCACCGCCATTATCATCAGCGGGCTCAGGACGCTCCACAGATAGCCAAGGACGCTGCGCCGGTATTTGAGCTTGAGGTCGCGGGTGACCAGCTGAACCAGCAGATCCTTGTAGTCCAGAAAGCCTTTTGTATGCCTTACCAGATATTTTATCATATCGTATCACCGCCGTTTCTGTATGCTAAATAGTAAATAATCGGGATTGTAAATTGAGGCAAGCACAATGAAATTTTTATTTTCTTGTCAGACGGACGAGGAGGCTGGCCGGGGCGAAAAGAGCGTAGTTGGTCTTGCGCAAAGCCTTTACCGCCGGATGGGTCACGGCGTTATACACGCCGGGGCGGCTCTTTTTCAGCGCTTCCTCCAGCTGGACAAAGCGCTGCTTCATGCCCTCGGAGGCAGGATAGCTCAGGTAGATGAGGCACTGGTTGGCCACCATCTCCGCCGCCAGCCGCTCGAGGTAGCGCACACGGCTCTTGGCTGTTCTCCGGGCCTTCTGGGCGTCGATGTACTCAAACAGCCTATCCATCACCTTCAGGTGGTCGTCCATGTGCTTCTGCATACTGGCGATGCTGACGCTCTGGCCGTTGTCGCCGAGGCGGTACATATAAAGGGGCAGCTCGGTGATGTACACCTTCTCCACCCATGGCACCGGCAGACCGATATACTCCATGTCCACGTAGAACCGGTGGTGGTCGATGGTTATATCATTATCCCGGAGGATGTCGGTGCGCCATGTGACCGAGTGCATACGGACCAGCAGCTCGGAAGACACATCGTCAAAGGCGTGCTCTCCCTCACCCGGGTGCTTTCCCGTGACGGGACTTCTGGGCTTGGAGGGCTTCATGCTCTGAGCGTTGACGCACACAAAGCTGTTGGTGACCAGCTGGGCGTCGGTGCGGCGCAGCACCTCCACCAGCGCCCGGAGAGCGTCGGTGTCAAACCAGTCGTCGGCGTCCAGCACCTTGAAGTACTTGCCCGAGGCGTTGGCTATGCCGGCGTTGATGCCCGAGCCGTGGCCGCCGTTTTCCTTGTCCACCACCCGGAATATATCGGGATAGCGCTGCTGATAGTCCCGCGCCACGGCAAGAGTATTGTCCTTTGAGCCGTCGTTGACCACGATGACCTCAATGTCGTTTTCCGCGCCGGAGTATACGCAGCTGCCCAGACAAAGGGGCAGGAGCTTTTCCATGTTGTATGCCGGTACGGTAATAGTAAGCAGCTTCATGCCGCCACCTCACTGTGTTTTATTCTCTTGAGCTGCCTCTGGTCAGGGTGCTCCAGCCCAGCTTCAGCGCGTAGCCGAGGCCGCAGGAGCGCACCGCCCGCAGTCCCTTTTTGGCCATGCGGGGCAGCCATGTTATGACCTTGCCCGCCTTGTAGGAGCTGGAGGCCTTTATCTCGGCCAGCTCGGCGATGCTGCCGGCGTCCGACCGGGAGGCCCGCTCGAAAAGATAGTCGCTCACCGGGTTGTTGATTATCTCAAGGCAGTGCTCGTAGTCGGAGCGCACTCCCTCGAGGAAATATTCCGCCGGCTGGGAGCCGATGCCCAGCTCAGGGAAGTACTCCTCCCGCAGCTTGTCGTAGAGGAAGAAGAAGCAGTATTTATCCTTTGAAAGGGTGTTGAAATGCCACATGGAAAGGTGGACACACAGATTCTCAAAGGCCTTTTTATACCGCTCCAGCAGTCCCCGGCGGGAAAGCTCGTCCCTCAGGCCAAGCAGAGCGCTGTAGAAGCAGTCGCAGTTGCGCTGGCGGGTGCGGGAGATGGATGTGTTTCTTCCCCGGCGCTGGTGGACAAATACATTGCCCATGGTGGTCATCCTCCGGGCAAGAGCCAGCGAAAGGAAGGTAAAGCGCATATCGTTGGAGCTGCGCAGGTTCTGGAATTCAAGGTGATTTTCCCTCACAAAGGAGGTCAGGTACAGCTTGTCCCATGCCCAGCCCTGCACAAAGAAGAACAGAGCGTCGCCCACCTGCTCGGCGGAAAAGACCTCGCCGGGCACGAATTTATCCTGCAGGCTCCACACCATGGGAACCGGCTTTCCGGTGCCGTCCTCAAAGCCGTCGCAGCGGCAGATGGTTATCTGGGCGTCGGTCTTCCGGGCGCGCTCCACCATCTTCTCCAGCATTGCCGGCTCAAAGCGGTCGTCGGAATCGAGAATGGAAAGATACTCGCCCGAGGCGATGGCGATGCCCTTGTTCCGGGCCACCGCCGCGCCGCTGTTGGGCTGGGCGATGACCTTGATGCGGCTGTCCTTGGCGGCGTACTCGTCCAGAATGGCCAGAGAGCCGTCGGAGGAACCGTCGTCCACGCAGATTATCTCGATATCTCTGAGCGTCTGATTACATACGCTGTCCAGACACTCCCGCAGGTAGCCCTCGCCGTTGTACACGGGCATGACCACCGAAACGATTATTCTGTTCATCTTCCGCTGCCCCCCGTCACTTTTTTCACGGCCAGTCTGAGGGTGTGCCCGATGCCGTTGTCATGGGCGCACAGACACATCCGCTTCAGACCCCGGAGCAGCTTTCCGCCTCCGCCGCCGTTGGCGGTCTCGTCCCTGAGCAGGCGCCAGCGGTACTCCTTGCGGTGGTAAGCCGCCGGATCGGCCATGATGGCCTCCAGCCGCTCGGCCTCCCGAGGCTCAAAAACGGACATATCCAGCTCGCCGCTCTCCCGGGCAGCTCTGAATTCCTCGGCAAAGCGCATGATGAATTCCTCGCAGAATTCCGAGCCGATGCGCTCGTCGTAGCTCCAGATATAATTGTGATATCTCTTGAGCCAGAACCAGCCCATGAGCCGGTCGGCTATCTCCTTTTCCGAAAGGAGGAAGTCGTGGATGTGGTCGTACTCCTCGCACAGCGCCCACACCTTGTTCTTGTTGTGAACCGAGGAGGCGGCGTTGTCCCGGCGGAGCATATAGAAGGGCCTGTTTATGAACATGACCCGCTGGGCATAGGCAAAGCTCTTGAAGAAAAGGCCGTTGTCCTGGAAGGACGCGCCCGGAGTCTCGTTGTGGCGGATATTGTGCTCCCGGATAAAGTCGGCGCGGTAGATGCCGCTCCATGTGTTCATTATCAGCCGCAGCACCTCCGGCTCGTCCACGGGACGGATGACCCGGCCGTACCAGCTCGCGGGATCCTCCATCATCCACGCCAGCGGGCGGAGGGTGAACACTCTGCGGCCGTTCTCGTCCACAAAGGTGCGGAAGTCAGCCTTGACCACGTCGCACCGGTTGGCGTCGGCCTCACGGCAGAGAGTTTCGTACATATCCGGCGGAATGACATCGTCCGATTCCACTATGCCGATATACTCGCCACTGGCGGCGTCAAAGCCGGTGTTCATGGTGTGGCCGTAGCCGGAATTGGCCTTGGAGATGACCCTGACCCGGCTGTCCTTCGCGGCGTATTCCCGCAGGATATCCGGCGAGGAATCGGTGGAGCCGTCGTCCACGCAGATTATTTCCATATCGCTGAGGCTCTGGGCAAGAACGCTGTCCAGACACTCCCGCAGATACTTTTCAACGTTGTAGATCGGAATGACTACCGATAGCTTTGGCATTTTATGACCTCTTGATCTTTCAGTCTCTGATATGTTCTCATCCGGACGCACTGCCGGATGGTATATTATATCACAGACACTCTGTGATTTCAACGCAAAAAGGGGCATTGGCCGCCAAAAGAGGCAAGATTTCGTCTGTTCAGTCTAATTTAACATTATATTGGTTGAAAACCGCCCGGGTATGCACTATAATATGTCATAATCGCGACAATTGCGAGCTAATGGAGCCATGTGCAAATCCTCTGATTTATTCACCGGCTCCCAAAATTCCGAAAATGGAGTTCCAGATGAGTCAGGACAGATTTAAACCGAGAAGCCGCGCCAGCCTTGAGGGCGGCGGGAACAACCAGCCATACGACTTTTCCGCCATAGCCAACGAGGCTGTGTCGAAGAGCCGCGCTCAGAACGCCGGAGAAGACAGCTGGGGCGGCAGCGCTCCCAGAGAATTCGGCGCCGACGACGGCTTTGACGCTCCCGAGACCGGCCGTAAGCGTTTTTCCAAAAAGAGCCGTGGCCGATCAGCAGCCGCCGACCCATGGGATCAGCCGATCAGCCGGGACAACGTTCCCGCAGACGACGGAGCTGACTCCCGGCGCAAGCCCTTCGGCCGCCGCCGCGACGACGCTGATCTTGCCGAGCTGGCCGACAGCAAAGACACAGAGCGCTCCTCCAAGCGCAAGATCTCCGACATCGTAAAGCTCCTTCCCCAGAGCGTCACCGGCAAGGACGGCTTTGACCGCCCCACCGATTCCGACGAGGACAAGCTGCTGGAAGCCTCCCGCCGCAAAAAAGAGCGCAAGTCCCGCAACTCCGGCGAATGGGAAAAACCGGTCAGCCGTGACGCGGCTCTCGGCCAGAAGGAGGAAGCTCCCCGACGCAAGCCGCTGGGCTTCGGACGCAAAGCAGCCGAAGAAAACCGTTCCGCCGACGAGTTTGATAATATTCAGGCTCCTCCCCCACCTCCTCGTCCCGCGCCCGCTGCCGGACGCACCGGCGGAGACTTTTTCGATGACACCGAGCAGGATCTTGTCGAGGCGGCTCAGTCCAAGCCCCGCCTCTTCAACGCCGCTCAGCAGCCCAACTACTCCTACATGACCGACTCCGAGCCGGAGCCCGCGCCCGCTGCCCCTCCTCAGGCGGCTCCGGACGGTGGCATCTCCGCCCTCAAGGCGTCCATTATGCGCCGCCTCGGTCAGGACGAGCCGGGAGTTGAATATTACACTCCGCCCGCCAACCGGGCTCCCACCGATGTGCGCCGCCATCAGAAGCGCCGCAACCGCCATCCTCTCCCCCAGTGGCTCAAGTTCACCATATTCGGGCTGTGCCTTGCCGCCGCCTTTTTCTCCATCGTCTACGCCGCTTTCTTCATCATCATCACCAGCCGCATAGACTATGTGGGTGATTCCACCCGCAACACGGTATATCTTTCCGTGGCTGAGAAGGCCAACCACGAGGCCGACCTGACCGACACGGAGGAAAACGCCGCTGAATTCACCGAGCCCATCTCCATCGCCGACCAGCGGGAGGACGTGAAGGTGATAATGGTCGTGTCCAGCGACTCCCAGCCCGGCGACAACGGCGGCATCACCGCCCGCACCGACGCCGTCATGCTCATCGCCGTTGACCCGGAGCATCAGCGTCTGCGCATCGCCTCCATTATGACCGACACTTATGTGCGCATCCGTGATTACCAGAGCAACAAGCTCAGCAAGGCCTACTACTACGACACCGTCGTGGGCGACTATTCCCTCACCCGCCTGCGTCAGGCCGTGGAGGACAACTTCGGCGTGCGTCCCGACAACTATGTCATCGTGGATTTCGACGCCCTCCAGATACTTGTGGAACGTCTCGGAGGAGTGGATGTCACCGTCACCGCCGACGAGGCCTATTACATGAGCCACCACAAGCGCTACGGCAACTTCCCCCGCTACAACAGCGAAGGCCCCTACACCATGTCCGGCCCCGAGGCGCTCAACTACGTGCGAATGCGCGACGTGGGCAACGGCGACTACGACCGCGTAGCCCGTCAGCGCAAGGTCTTCTCCCAGATTCTCATAAAGATGCAGAGCAAGTCAAAGTATGAGCTGGCTCAGCTGGCCTACCAGCTTCTGCCCGAGCTGCCCACCGACATGAGCGCCGGCGATGTGTTCGGCTACCTGACCGATCTTTCCGACATCGCCTCCTACGAGGTGACCGAGGTCACCTTCCCCATCACCAACTCCTGGCGATACGGCACCGCCACCGTCCGTGACGAGGCTGAGTATGTGTTTGTAAACGACAGCGTCATCAGCAATTCTGATCTGCCCGTAAGCAGCGGCGACGCGGCCATCCCCACTCCCTCCGCCCCGGACAGCCGTCCCACCGCCGACACGAAATTCACCGTTATCGTCACCAACTTCCAGTTCAACGCCACCGCCCTGCAGCGCTATCTCTACGACAACGACGAGTCCTACCTCAACGGCGCCGCCGCCAACGGCGTGACCGTCCCGGAGATCATCGCTCCTCTGGAGAGCGGCTCACCCGCGTCGGGCATCGTTCCCGCCGCGTAGCCGCTGCGCATATCCATCGGATTTTCCGGACTCTTCCCGCAAAAGCACCGCCCGCGGCAGGCCTACAACACGGCCGCCGCGGGCGGATTTTGTTTTCCGAGCGCCCGCCGGGTCGGGCTTTTTCTCCGGTTTTATCGCTAATATCCGAAAGGGCAAAAACTTTTTTATTTTTTCGCAAAATAATAGTTGACATTTGGGTGCAGAGGTGTTATTATATTTCGGCAGACAAGTCAAAGGCACTTCGCCGAAGACAAAATAATTTCCGGGTGTAGCGCAGTTTGGTAGCGCGCTTGAATGGGGTTCAAGAGGCCGCAGGTTCGACTCCTGTCACTCGGACCAGCAAAAATGGCTTAATCATCACGATTAAGCCATTTTTCTTTTACCTTTTCAAAGGGTATGTTTTGGTTTTGACTGTAGTTTTTGACTGTAATTACTCTGTCACCAGCTCGGACTGGCTGTCATTCATTGGATTATCTTCCCGTGAATGACAGCCATTTATTGGATTATCTTCCCGTGAATGACAGCCATTTATTGTTTTAGTATTCGGTGCTACTCGCTCTTCAGCCTTTCCAGAGCCTCTGCCATAGCCTCATTTTCCCGTTTTTGCTTAGAAAGTGTTATCCACAGACTAACCGCAAAGCATATACCAAAGGACAAAGCAAAGAACAGCCATGCAAGAGCATTGTTTGCCGGAAACCATCCAAACACGACAACAAACACAACGATCACCGCAACGCAGCACGCAACCATTCCGATAGTACGCGCAAGCATAGACAGTTTTTTGAACAATCCGTCAGACAGAAAAATTGCCCTGATAACTGTTGTGAGTGCAGCCAGCCCAAGCATCTGAGCGAGCGAAGCCATGGACATTCCCTCTGCCCCAAGGCTGAACAGCGTTGAGTGTATTTTTCCATCATCACCGGCAAGGCAGCTGCACACCGAGAGGAAAACGACCATAAGACCGAATATCATAAGAGCCTGAGCGGCATAATCGTATATGGTTTTCTTCTTTTCCATATTTACTTCACTCCTAACTTCTTTCTGAGCTCATCGGAGTACATCCGCGACGCGATAAGCTGCTCTCCGTTTTCCATGGTAATGCGGATCTTTCGGTCGATGTCCGATTTAAGGCTCCTGATTTTCTTGAGCCGCACAAGACATGATTTGCTTATGCGGAAGAACCCGCTGTCGGCAAGCTGCTGTTCCAGCTCATAAAGACGGAAATCCGATTCATAGACCCTGCCTGCGGTATACACAAATGTACTGCGCTCCACCGCTTCGATATAGATTATCTCATTCAGGTCGAGCAGATGCACCGAATCCTCGTATCTGACCGTCAGCTGGCGGTCGAGAATCCGCAGGGTTGCCAGCAGTTTTTCTATCTCCGGCGTGAGCGAACTGCAGGACACGGTTATTTCCGTGTCGGTTTTGTCGGGAATAAGATCAATGGTTATTTTCATATCACTCAAGTCCGTTTCTTCTGTATGCAATGATGAAAGCAATCGCTGCAGCAACGAGACTGCCAGCAAGCACGATAATACCAAGCTTATCCATTATACCACTATCCATAACAGAGAAAAAGAGTTTGATCTGATATGTGTAGCAGAATTTTGCAATCTTCTCTATGGTGCTGTTGAACATGGCAAGCATCGGGAGAAAAGAGAGGATCATCATCAGCGGCACTGTTATTGATGTAGCCGCCATCTGGGACTTGGAAACAAGGCCGACCGTTGCGCCGAGCAGGATGGAGATAATAAATCCGACTGCCATAATAAGCATAAAGGAAACAAACTCAGAAGCAGAATATCCTGCACTCAAGCCAATTACTGCCGCACCTGCCATGCACAGCAGCCATACATAGCTGCCCACGCCCAGCACATATTCATGAGGCTTTACGTTTGCCATGAGCAGCACACGCAGAGTGTTCTTCTCTTTTTCTTCGGCAATTATGGCAGATATTGCGGTAAGCGGAGCCATGCCGATATACATGACGGCAAAAAGCTCGGCAAAGAAATGTGGAGCCATCCCGTCGATCTTTACGGTGTTTTCCATGATCAGCGTCATCACGGGGAACATGAGGAACTGAATCAGAACGCTTTTATTCTTCAGGGTATCCTTAATTTGTCTTACGAAAATCGCGGATATGTTTTTCATCACTATCTCTCCTCTCAGTCCTCAAAGCCTCTGCCGGTCAGTTCGATGAATACCGATTCAAGATTCGGTTCGGTGGAGTGTATGGTTTCCAGCGTCCCGTCGGAAATGTACTGCGCTATCTGTGCGGCGGATGACGGCGCGTTGTCGCACACTATCTCTCTGCCGTCACGAAGACGCACATTCAGTCGGCGCAGCCGATCGTATCTGCGGCATATATCCGACGGCTCGCCGTACTCTACAATGACGCCGCTATGGAGCAGGGCGGTGTGGTCGCACAGCTCAGAGGCCTCGGCCATGTTGTGGGTGGTGAGGAAGATTGTGCATCCCTCATCCTTTTTTGCAAGAATCATTTTGTGAATCGCTCTGGTCATGGCAGGATCAAGTCCGCTGGTAGGTTCATCAAGGAAGATGATGTCGGGCGAGGTCATAAACGCTCTTGCCAGCTGAAGGCGGTTACGCATACCCTTGGAGAGATCCTTTGCCGCGGTTTTTGCGGCGGACTCGAGTCCGACCTCCGCCAGAGCCTTGTCGGCTGCACTCTTCGGGATGCCGTAAATCTTTGCGAACAGCCGCAGATTCTCACGGCAGGACATACGCTCGTACACACCGAAGTTATCCATCATGATGCCCAGACGGTTGTGATCGGCACCGTTCATACTGCTTGCTTCCTTGCCGAGGACAACAGCGCTGCCGCCGTAGCTTTCGGTCTGTCCGGTAAGTATCTTTATCAGAGTGGTTTTGCCTGCACCCGAAGGACCGAGCAGGCCGAATATCTCACCATTGTTAATGCTGAGGTCAATTCCGCTGAGGACCTCTTTTTTGCCAAAGTTCTTCGTAACTTTTTCGGTTCTTATCGCTTGCATTTTCTTTGCCTCCTTTGTGATTACGGGCAGAGTGTAACACGGTAAAAAGCCGCTTTCAATAGTCTGCAACATGACTTGCCGCGTAGGGTGCATGAGTTGCCGATTTGATTATGAAAGGCTTATTTTAACTTACATATACTGCCTTTATCATTGTTCTATTTAATAATCATTGCAGGATTATTCGCTGATGCAAAAACGGCTCGACCATTACAGTCAAGCCGTTTTCTATTATGAGTAAACGATATTCAGTTATCATTAACATCAAGCCCTGCCGACAGCGTCTGCTCAAGCAGTCCCACCGCACGGGCTGTGACCTCGTTTTTAATGTGCATATATCCTCTGGTGGCATCATCGTCGGTCTGACCGGCAAGGGTCTGTATGGTGTTGAAATCAACGCCCGATGCGTGCAGCATTGTAATATAAGTATGTCTGCAGCAGTGCGGAGGCAGAAAACGCACGCCTTCTATCTTTTCGAGCACAGCCTTGTAATGCTTGCGCCATGTGCTTGAGTTCATCGGTCCGCCGAGTGTGCTGGGCATAACGAATCCGTTTGCCTGCTCACGGAGAAACACAGCGCTTGCTCTGCCGTAGGTCGGAACAGGTATATCTCTTATGCCAGAAACGCTCTTTGTATCGCCTACAACCGTCTTGCCGCCCACATTCTGAACCGCCTGACGGATATGGATAACGCTGCCGTCCGGCTCGATATGCTCCTTTTCAAGTCCCAGCAACTCCTGCGGACGCATACCGCAGGTAAGGCACAGTCTGATAGCGTGTCCGGTGGCGTTGTCGGGCAGTTCACGAAACAGAATAGCAATCTCGTCGATCGTAAAGCTATCCTTTGCGGTCGGCCTTTTTGGTATACGGGTCTTTTCCGTCAGCTGAACAGGATTGCGCTCGATAAGTCCGTTGGCCTCTGCCTTGCGGAATATCTGATTGAGCATAGCCTTGACCTTGCTTATCTGCGATCTGCTGTAATCCTCATCAATAAGCTGTTTGAGAGCCGCTTCGATGTCCATAGCCTTTATCGAGTTGAGCTTTCTGCGTTCAAACAGCCGCTTGCACAGACGCAGAGTGTACTCGTAGTTTTCGTATGTGGATTCTCTGACCGAGCCTTTGTAATCCTCATACCATTTATCAGCCCAATCGCAGAATGACAGCCGTTTGTCTATCTTTACGCCTCGCTCAAGCTGATCTCGCAGCGCACTTGCCGCTTCGAGGGCTTCCTTTTGGGTTTTGCCGTATACCGTCTTGCGTTCGGGCTTGCCGTCAGGCTTATAACCTACAACAAGCGTGACCGACCAGCGTCCGTCCTTGCGGTGCTGTACATTACCCTCTCCGTTGGCTCTTCTCTTTGCCATAGTTCCACATCCTTTCTAATACTTCAGCATTTCGCTCTGAATTAGCTTAACATTCTCATAAGGTCTGACCTGCTGCCAGCAGTAATCGCTAAACCGCCTGATGGAGAAAATCAGATATTCATTATTATAGTGCGGACTGATGGTCAGTGCCGCTTCCTCAAACTCCACAAAAGCCTTCTTATCAAAGGTCTGGTCTATTCGATCCCATATCTTGATAAAATATCGTTTATCCTTACCTCGCAGCATGAAATCAAAACGATAGGTATCAATGGTTATGTTCTGCCTGTCCACATCGTCAAAATGAAGCGTTTCATAGTATCTGAATTGACCCTTATTCTCAAGCCAGCGCAAGCAGGCACGCCTGAACTCCTGCGGCAGATAGTAATAGTCAACCTTTTCAACTATATCCTTTATCAGAGTTTCCGCAGGCTCATTGAACAGTACTGTCTGATTCGGAAATATATATCGGTACCACAGCTCAAGATATGCGTTCTTCGGCCGGTAATTGGTACGCATAGTGCCCGATTCGTCCGGCTCCACGCTCTTTTCAATTAGCCCTGCGGCATCAAGAACCTTTATGTATTTGTCGCACTTGTTATTCGGAAAGCCTGACATCTCGGAAAGCTGCACAATTCTGGTTTCACCCATGGACATTCCGAAAAGCAGGGTGTTGTAGCTTTCGGGAGAACGAAATTCCTCCGACATATACTCTGCCGTCCATCGGTAAAAGGCAGAATCGGGGGCAAAGAATGCTCTCAGATTATCTTCAAAGCTCTGCTCGCCGTCGTAAGCGGCAACAATTGCAGGAATACCCGCAGTTACCGTATATATTCGCATAAGCTCAATACGATTTCTGCCGGGAAAGATTCTGTTCAGATCCCACGGCGTAAACAGAGGCATCTCATACTTCATCACCTTGAAAGGCAGCTGAATACCTTTACGGCACAGAAGCACAACGACGCAGTTGTGCTTTTTGTTTTGCAGAAATTTATCAAGCTCTGAGATGAATTCGTCTTTGTCATTGCGGCGATCCACATCATCGAATATCACGATAGTTGTTCGCCTGCGAGCGATCATTTCCAGATGTGCAAAGAAATCCGCCCATTTGTCACAGGTGTCTATTGCGTCGCAGTCAAGTGAGAACATAAGCGGTGCCAGTGCCGCATCAATGTGCTTGAAAGAAAAATAGAGTGTTGATTTTCGTTTTGAGCAGAAATCCATCGCCGACAGGGTCTTGCCGATACCTTTTGTTCCGTACACAAGCAAAGCTTTGTAACCATTCAGATCACTTTCACCCGAAATGGCGATTTTGGCAAAATTGATTATCTGCGAATGCATTCCGGTGTCATAGAATTCCATATCATCACATCATATCGTAAGTTGATTTATATGTATTATAGCATAGAAATCTCAAAATCACCAGTTAAAAGCGCTTGTGCCGCCCAATTTATGCGCCAGAGAAACGCTGTCATTAAGCCAAAAAATAAAATTTACACTTTGTTCATAGAATTATTGGCGAAAACGGCTGTCAATATCCCCGAATAAAATCCTACATAGTAGAAGGGCAAATAAGGCAGATGGAGGTGATCACAAACCACAGAGCCCAATCAAAAAGAAATGGAGGTGATAGATTGAAGAACAGCACAGCGACCACTTACGACCAGCTTCCCATTATACTCAATGCCGAGCACATCGCAAGCGCACTCGGTCTCTCCCGAGCCGGAGCATATGAACT